>JAUWZP010000051.1 GCA_030615265.1 Candidatus Bathyarchaeota archaeon | reverse complement strand
TTATGGATGCGTGATGGTGTGAAAGTGAAGTTGGGTTTGCATTTGTCAATTGCAGGCACGATTGATAGAGTTGTTGACAGAGCTGTAGAGCGGGGGTGTGACACATTGCAGATGTTCTCTCGTAATCCCCGTGGTTGGCGGTCCAGAAAGTTGGTTTTCAGGGAGGTTGAGGGTTTCAGAAGGAAGCTGGAGCAGAGTGGGATATGGCCAGTTTTTATTCACACGTCTTATCTTTTGAATCTTGCTTCTCCGAAGGAGGATGTCTATCGTAAATCGGTTGAGGCTCTTGGAGATGAGTTGCGTAGAGCTACGGAGTTGGGTGTTCCTTATGTTGTCACGCATCTTGGTAGCCATTTGGGTCATGGGAAGAAAGAGGGGTTCAAAAGAATCATTGCATCAGTTAACAGCTCTTTTTCTGAGGTCGATCATGAGGTGGTTCTTCTTTTGGAGAATACTGCTGGGACGAGGAATAGTACGGGATCTTCTTTTGAGGACATCGAGTATATCGCTTCAAGAATCAAGGATAGAGAACGTATTGGCGTGTGCTTGGATACGGCACATGCCTTTGCAGCAGGGTACGACTTGGTTTCTCGAGGAGCTGTTGAACATACGTTGCGGAGATTTGATGAGACGATAGGTCTTAAAGAGCTTAAGGTTGTTCATCTCAATGATTCCAAGGGTGGTCTCGGTTCCAGACTTGATAGACATGAACATATTGGGATGGGAAAAATTGGGGAGAGAGGATTCAGAAATATCCTGAAGAGTCCGTTGGGGCGACTACCCTTGATCTTGGAAACTCCTGTTGATGAAAGGAGAAGTGATGTTGAAAACCTGAAGGTTGTGAGAGAGCTCGCCAAATGATGCGGTGCATGCATGCTAGGTGGATTTATGGTGAAAGGGAAATTTCAACTTAAATTGCTATTCTTGTGCACTTCTCATACTTTGCTTCATGTCTACACAAATCTTCCTCTTGCTCTTTTGCCGATTCTAATTGGTGAATATGGATTATCTATTCTTCTTGCAAGTATCATCGTGTCTATTCCTCGAGTTTTCTCACTAGTCTTTTCAGTTCCGAGTGGCTTAATTGCTGATCGTTGGGGGCACAACAAGCTTATCTCATTCAGCTTGTTTCTACAAGTGTTGGCAGCTTCCTTGATCTTTCTGTTTCCTAATGTGGAGATTGTTGTCCTATGTTTTTCCTTAACTGCTCTGGCATCAACATTTTATCATCCACCAGCTTTGAGTGCAACCAGCAACATTTCCCCGTCAGATTTCCTGAGTAGAGGGTTAGGTTTTCATGGCGCAAGCGGCACACTTGGGATTTCTCTCGGGCCTATTACATTAGGACTTATTTTGAATTGGCTTGAATGGCGATATGTCTATCTAATTTGGATTGTCCCGATATTTGTCATTGCAGTTACTGCCTTTTTCGTAAATGTAGGTGAACATCCACATGGAGGTCATGATGAGAGAAAAAAGGAGGGTCTGACTACCCCGTTAAAGGATGTTCTGTCTCTCACTTTCTTGTCTTTTCTTTTGCTGATGCTCTTCAGAAGTGCCGCGGGTGGAACCATTTCAACATATCTAACAACTTATCTCACTGAGAGTAAAGGGTTAGGCGCCAGTTTGGCAAGTATCATTTTCGGTTTAAGTCCTCTAATTGGCTTAACAAGTGTCATTATGGGGGGTTATGTAGGGGACAGGTTGGGATGGAAGAAATCCCTTACATTGATTTTTTCAACAGTAATTATCGCCCTGTTCTTTATGTTTGTCTCAATTTCGACAATGCAAACTGTACTATTTTATTTTGTTTATGGTTTCTTCAATATTATGACTATGCCAATCACAACTTCGTTGGTCGCAAAAATCATACCACAGAAATCGAGAGGAACTGCCTACAGCCTACAGTTTATTCCTATGAGTGTTGTAGGGATAGTGATGCCGATAATATTGGGCATATTAATTAATCTCCTTGAAATCTGGATAATCTTTCCCATAGCAATAGTCTTCTTCATTATCGTTCTTATTCTGACTCAAAATTTGAGAATTCAATAAATGGAAATTAGTCGTGTTCACGCATATGTTCATTTGAACTTGTTTTGGCAGCTTTTGACAACGCATACATGCATGCAGGTGCAAAGATTTTTCTTTTACGTAGATATACGTCTGTTCTCCTCAAGACTTTAGTCATGGTGATGAAGTGCTTCGCGGGTTTAAGGATGATTTGAAGCTTCTTTTCAGATATTCTCAGTTATTGTCTTTGTGTTTCGCCGTGTTTGTCAGCATGCTAGGTTTTGGGTTAGTTATGCCTATTTTGCCGATTTATGCTAGAGATTTCGGGGCATCTGGAATTCAGTTGGGTCTTTTGACTGCTTCCTTTGCAATAACTCGTTTGATCACAACTTTTCCCGGTGGATGGCTTGCTGATGTAACGGGCAGAAAAAGACCCATAATACTAGGGTTGCTGGCATACTCGGTTGTCATGGCATTGTATGGGTTCTCGCAAGATGCCAACCAACTGATACTGTTAAGGGCTTTTCAGGGCATGGCTTCGGGAATTGTTTGGCCTGTTATGAGCACAATGGTTGTTGATATGGTGTCGCCTAGGGATAGAGGCAAGGCTTTGGGGCTTTATGAGATGATGCATTTCCTCGGAATGGTAGTAGGTCCTGGTTTGGGGGGTGTACTGGCAGGTGCATTTAACATCGCTGTCCCATTTTTTGTATGCGGTGCTTTGGCTTTTGCGAGTACAGTGCTTGTCGCTTTCACAGTGCAGGAGACGATTCCGACTGAGAATAGCATGGACGCGTCATCAACTGGTTTGAGCTCTTCATCTGAAACGAGTTTAAGAGCACCAACGGTCAGCAACTTCAAAGGAGCAGGGCAGCTGACACCGTACGTAGGAATTTTCTTAGGTCTCTGTGTAGCCCGGTTTATCTTGGCGCTTTCCAATTCTCTTATCCAGCCAGTGTTGTCTGTGTACGCTAATGAAGAGTTAGGGGTCAGCGAAGTAGGCATCGGAATGCTTTTCGCTGTACAGGCAATTGTGATTCTGTTTACAACGCTTCCCATGGGAGCATTTGCAGATAGAATTGGAAGGAAACCGATGATTGTCTTTGGGAAGATTTTTCAGGCAACTTCGGCGATTTTAGTCATATTTTCCGGGAGTTTTTGGCCTTTACTTCTTATCATGATGCTACGGGGATTTGGACGCGGAGTCTCCAATCCTTCGATTGTCGCCATTTTCTCAGGCTTGGTTCCAGCATCTAAGAGGGGAAGGGCTATGGGAATCTTCAGTATTTTCCAAAATATCGGATTGGTTATAGGCTCTACGGTAGGCGGCTTTTTCTACGAATTTCACTCTTCTGAAATCCCTTTTGTTGCCTGCGCCACAATAGGTTTCATCGGAGTATTCGTGGTGCTGCTCACAGTTTCGGAACCTAAACAAGATTTGAAATAGCACGTTTTCAAAGTTTCCGAAGGTTTTTCACCTGCGATGTCACGTTTGGAGACAGAAGCCAACTAGCTTCATCTAATATTCGGTTGCTCCAGTGAACCGTAGTTTCTCTAGTTTCATGGCTGGCACAGTTACAGTTCCTAGCCGTATTGCTTCCAACTCTTTTCCCATCATTGATATACGCTTGAGAGCGGAGAGCATGGTATCTGTGTATCGCATATTCTTGATAGGTTTTGTAAGTTCTCCATTCTTGATTAAGAATGTCCCATCTCTTGTCAGTCCTGTTAGAACAGCTTTCGTGGGCACAACCGGGTTGGTGTAGTGAAACCTCGTGACGAATATTCCATGTCCAGTTTCCTCAATCATTTCGTCAACTGAGGCGGTTCCATGATGCACTATAACGTTTATTGGGAATGGTATAGGTCGTGTCATCCTGATTAGACCATGAGGTAACGCGTGTCCTGTGCTTTGTCGATCTTCTCGGCTTGCTGTTGAGGTGTCGTGACAAATGCTTTCTTCTGAGACGACCCCTTTATCGATCAGTGGAACACGTTTTTTTGTGACGCCCTCTCCGTCAACAGCAAGTTTGAATACAGTTCTAGGGTCGCCTGCGTCATCTTTAACGCTTAGTTTTTCGTCAAAAACCTGCTCGTTCAAATGGTACTTCACGAAAGATTCTCCCCGCTGGTAGGGTGCGGCTGAGAAACCTATCAACGATAGAAAAACGAAGAATGAGCTTGCTGCTATGGGTGAAAGAACCACCTCATATTCTCCAAGAGAGATTTTGGCTGGATTTATGCTCTTTACTGATTTTTCTGACGCTTGAGCGGCCAGTTTAACTGGATCAATATCTTTTATGTGCCTTGAACTCTGCTCAGCATACCCAAAGCCTTCAGATCCTGTTTTCTCGGAAATCACTGTAACGTTCATTGAAGCCAGAGACATTTTCGTCCATGCCGACATGCCTAAAGAGTTGGTGACTGCAAGCGAGTAGGAACTCGAGAGAATAGAGCCTGCAACTGCTTTGACAAGAGGCGATTCTGAATGAGACACTTCAATGGCTTCTTTGACTCTTTCTGCTCGGTAGTCAGGACTACAGTTTGCGGTGTCATCGTCGAATGCGTCCTGTAAAGATTGCCACCTCTCTGGCTCTGGAAAACTCTTGAAATATTTGTCCTCGGGATTAACTCTTGCGATTTTGATTGCTTGCCCAACTGCATTCTCAATCTGCTCAGCTTCCAAAACATCAGCCCGCATGAATCCAATTCTTTTCCCAATGGCAACCTTGATAGCTACGCCTCCTTTTTTGGACACCACGTTTTGGTGAATTTGCGAGTTGGCGAAGCGAGTGCGTGCTGAGTCAAACAGGAAGGCCGCTACTTGAGCCTGATCAACGTTCTCTTTCAAAGCAGATTTCAGCGCTTTCTGAGAGATACCCCGCAATTCTTCAACAGACATTATTCAATCATCTCCTATTGAAGTACTCCAATCCTTGTCTTTCCAAATCGCGCTGTGCCACATCCATGACCCACATACATCACTTGTGCTGGCACGCCCTTACCACAATTTGGCGTACCCCACATCTTCCAATCATCTTTGCTAATAGCGTCACATGAACTCCAGAACTGAGGCGTCATGCCAGTGTAAGTTGGATTTTTAACCATTCTCTCTTTACTTCCATTCTTTATCTCCCAACCAATCTCTGCTCCAAACTGGAAGTTCAGACGCTTGTCGTCAATGCTCCATGATCTATTTGTGTCCATTAAGAACCCGTGTCTCGTGTCTTCGATGATTTCCTCTCGTTTCCAGTCGCCTGGCAACAAGTTGATATTTGTCATGCGTACTAGAGGAATTGCTAACGGAGAGTCTGCTCGCATGCCGCCGCTACTTTTGCCTAAACCCAGGTCGCCCGCTGTTTCACGGGAAGTCTGATATCCCATGAACAAGCCTTCTTTGACCAAAAAAACCTGCTTGGCTGGAATCCCTTCATCATCGTAGCCAAATGTTCCCAACCCTCCGGGAGCTGTAGCATCAGCAACCATGTTCACATTTTCAGAGCCGTATACTAATTTGCCTAGTTTGTCAGGTGTAAGGAAGCTTGTGCCAGCATAGTCAGCTTCCATGCCTAATGCTCGGTCTAGTTCGGTTGGATGACCACAGCTTTCATGAATCTGAAGTTCTAACTGCTCCCCTGTGATAATTAGGTCAGTCTTTCCTGAAGGACATTTTACCGCGTCAAGCAACCTAACAGCTTCAAGTCCCGTCTCCTTCGCATGTTCGACAAGTGCCAGTGATTCAAAGAATTCATAGCCAGCTGTACTGTAGTTTCCCCTAAACGAACATGGATAAGATCTTCGCTGGACCTCACTATTCCTAACAGCAACGCACAGCAACCCACCACCACAAAAAGTTATTTGCTGAGTGATTTCTGTTCCTTCGTTGCTCATGAAAAGTTTGTTTTCACGGAAAGCTCTGAAAAATGTGGATGAAGACTTTATTAGAGGCGATTGTTCAGCAAGGGTTCGCTCTGCACTGAGAAGGACATCCACCTTATCTTCTAAGGGAACTTCAAAGGGGTCTTTTTTCATTGGTGTGGAATATTCATCTTTCCGTGACTTCGCGATTGCTGCCAATTTGATATTCTTCTTTTTGAGCTTGGAGCTTGCAAGCGCTACGCTCACGGCTTTCTGTGCCGTTTCAGCTATTCCTTCACTTTTTAAGTCGATAGAGCCAGCAAAGCCCCATGCACCCCTGACGATAACCCGGATCCCCATACCTCTTGAATACAGTAGACTGACTTCTTCCGGAACTCCCCTTCGTACAGTTAAATTTTCGTCGAAAATCTCGCCGATTCGGACATCAGCATAAGAAGCCCCGAGTTTTAAAGCTTCATTAATCGCTTTTTTGCCTAAATCGTAGGACAAGTTGATAACACCATATGGCTTGTAGAATACTTTCTTTACCACAGGTTGATATTTAAGCTCATGCACGTATTTCCCGCGTCTTTTGTCAGATTCCGGCGAGATTGACGAGAATGGCTACATATGACTTCTCAAGGGTTGCCAAACCGCCGGTAGGTCCTCCCTCTTCGACGACGATGTACTCGTTGGGTGCGTGAGCTCTTCCTCCGTGGCCCAGCCCGCCTATCACAAAGGGCAGGTTTAAGGGTTCTCTATTGAACATGCAGAATGGTGCGCTCCCCGCTATGTGAGGCCATATTTCTGGCTCGTGTCCAAACTCTCTATGTGTTTTAAGGATGGCTTGGGCTGCGGGCTCTCGTATGCTTGTTTTTGCCCATCCGTATCCTTCTTCTAGTTCGACTATTTTGACTTCTTTGAAACCGTGCTTGTCGAGGTGTCTTCTTATTTTCGGCAGGACTTCTTCCACCTTCATGTTAGGAACAAGTCTAACATCCACTTTTGCTGTGATCTTATGTGGTAATGCAGTTTTTGTTCCAGGCCCAGTATATCCTCCCCATATTCCATTGATGTTTAGGGTTGGCGAGTAAAGGTATTTTAGTAAGGCGTCTCTGCCGTGGGAGTCTTCGATGAATCGTTCGACTTTCATCATGTCTTTCTTTGTTGTTTCGTCAAAGGTTTTTTCCAGTTTGTCCAGCAGTTCTAAATCTTCTGAAGCTGGAGGTTCTACGTTGTCGTAGAATTCGTTGATTAACACTTTGTTTCCATCTTTTGATGTCATGGTGCATAATGCTTGAATCATGCGCCATGCAGGGCTGTCAACCCAAGCTTTGTTGCTTCCATGGATGTCAAATTTTGTGGGGCCGTATCCCCAGTTTTCGCCGTCGAGTTGGAGTTCGAAGTAGACGATTCCCTTTACGCCTAACGTCATGGTCACTTTTCCCTTTTGATCTTGATCGGCGTAAGGAAAGAAGACGGCATCAGCTTTGCTCAGTTCGCCGGTATATTTTTTGATGAATTGTGGGAGGTGTCTACTGCCGAGTTCTTCCTCTCCTTCAGCAACGAAGATCAGGTTGACCGGGATTTCTTGTCCCGTAGCTTGGATGGATTCGCAGGCGTTGAGAAAGGCTTGTAACTCTCCTTTTGTGTTGATTGCTCCTCTTGCCATGATGCACTTTCCGAATGGAGGTTGGTCAACGACCTTGCCTTCGAGTGCAGGAACTGACCAGCCTGGATCGTCGACTGGTTGAGTGTCATACATCATGTAGACGACGATTGTCTTGTCTGCGCCAGCATCATAATTTCCGTAGACGACGGGAAAGCCTGAGGTCTCCACGAGTTTTGAGTCTTTACATCCTAGGTCTTGAAGGTGTCTTTTGATGAGTTCTGCGCATTCTCTTACGCCTCTGTTTTCCGCCGAAATTGATGGTTGCCTTATGAGTTCCTGAACCTTTCCAAGGTGTGTTTCATAGCTTCTGTCTATATGCGCGTAAATCTTCTCCCTTTGCAGCATTTTCATCACTCACTGAATTTCACACTGGGGCTTTATGACTTGAAGAAGCATATAAAACGCGTGCATTAAAACTGGAGATAGAATGCATGTATGCTTGCCATGACGCTATCTTTATTTCCTTGGAGACGGCTAGTTGCAGTGATCGGAATAATCAGGATTAGACGTTTCATTCAAACTGAAGATGAAGAGATGTGGCTTAGAATATAGAATGAGGCTTACAAGGAATATGATGATTACAGGCCTGCATTAATGGAAGATTTTGTGAAGGCTGAGAAGAATCCGTCGTTTGATCCAACGGGAATGTTGATTGCAGAGTGGGACGGTAATCCAGTTGGATTCGTGAATGCTTTCATAGATAAAGAGAGGAAAGAGAAGAAAGGTTTCATAAGGGTTTTGGGTGTTCACCCGGAGTACAGAAGAAGAGGATGCGCGCGCGCAAGGCAGAGAGAAGAAGATCTGAGCCCATATGTTTTGTGGCCACACACCCAAGAAGACGATAACTCCACTCTACTCCTATTATTTTCCTTTTATTCCAACTATTTCCCAAAAAAAGAGTATCATGTAACGCTAGTAACGCCAAATACCCAGAAAAAACATAGTGCTCTCGTTCGTCAGAGAGAATATTTTTTTCTGCGACAAACAATTCTGAATATCTCAATCCCAAGCCTAACAAGTATGCGCCATACAGAGATCAATGTTGTTCATGCCGGAAATAAGATGTTAACGCAAAAATAGGATATTCCGAAATGTGCTATATAGTAGCTAAACATGTTGGAGAGATTATATGTTTCATGATTCGAAATCTTTTCTCGGAATGCATGCATTCGCACAAAGCTTAAGCGATGATGTACCCAATACAATGGTGTAGCTCCCAGGTGGGGAGCTATAGAAGTACCAAGAAGGAGTGATAATGGGAAATGGATGAAGGGAGAAAAAGCGACATCACTGCGATAAAAGAGATGTTAAACCAATATGCTGTCGGTGTTAACACTGGAGATTTCGATCTTTGGATTTCCTTATGGACTGATGACGGGGTACAGATGCCACCAGACACCCCTGTAAGAATCGGAAAAGAGCAGATACGAGAAGGAATGAAGCCCGCATTTGATCAGATGAATTTAGATATAGCCATCACTATAGAGGAAGCTAAGGTATATGGCGACTTAGGATTAACTCGATGTAGATACACATTAAAAATGACTCCCAAGGCAGGTGGCGAGACGATTAATGCTATGCCAGATGGTAAAGCCTTGACCCTCTATGAAAGGCAATCTGATGGTTCTTGGAAGATTGTATATGATTGCTTCAACTCTAACATGCCTCCAACCTAACCAGAAAAGGAGTAACATGCTCAGACGAAAACTCATATTTTCTCCTTTTTTCTTGAAACCACTCAGATGAGGGTACAATGCATGCATTCTAATTCTAAATAGGATCATTTTTTAGAAATTATTTTGTTTACGCTTAGAATTTAGAAATTAGAAATTTTCTGAAAATCTGCATGTGCAAAAAAAGAGGGTTAGGTTTTAAGATGCATCTTTAGTAAAGATTGGGATGCTTCTGCCATTCCATCAATGCCTCAGCTTTCATGCGCTCCGCATATAGTAGAGCACTTTCGATCTGCTTCTGATAATCATGATGATAGTTGTTTGTGAGAGTAGCGACGTTAACCATTTCTTCTCTGTCGCACGTAGGCGTCTCAAAGTCTTTATTCATTCCCAACAATCGAAGCACTTTCACTTTCAAAGAGACCTTTCCTAGTGGTTTTATTCTCTTCATCTTCATCACCAGAAGTATGCATAGACTACGGAGACACATAGGGATTATGCCGTCACATGACGTCTTTCGTCTACAGTCATATGACGGCTAAACGAATATATATGGCGAAGACGGTTGTTTTTAACCATGACACTACATGAAGTCGTGCTAAAGGTGACGTTCAACAGTTTTCTCATAGACTTGACGCGGAGATTTCCATCTACAAAGATATTCATCTGGTGCAACAGAGAAAACGATGTTATTGAGGTGATTGTGAAAAACCCTGAGGATTATCCTATTGTTGTGGAGGAGATACGTGCTTGCGATTTTCTTGGGGTTATTGAAGAATCATCTGACAATCGCAGCCTTTACTTAAACGTAAGCGAATGTCATTGCATGTTGCAAAACACCATAGTCAGACACATCGGGGCGATGGACATTCTTAACATCTTCCCAAACTTCTTAGAGAATGGCTGGGCATACCACCGCCTTATAGTTTTCAGACATGAAGACTTGGAGGAGCTTCTGCGACGCCTCGAGAAATGGGGATGGGTATACAAAATCTTGCGGAAAGTCCCTTTCAACGGTTTCATTGCGAGTTCTTTAACGCTAACAGCTGACGCCCTTTTCTCCAACCTAACTGACAAACAGATTGACGCTATGCTAACCGCATATCGACATGGCTACTATAACCTACCAAGGAACTCTGACGTTCAAACAATAGCTGCCAAAGAAAGGGTGCCCAGAACAACATTTCAAGAACACCTGAAAAAAGCTGAAAACAAAATAGTAGCAGGCCTAGTTCCATATATTCAACTATTTAATCACGCGCCGCCAGAGAAAAGAGAAAGTCTCAAGATAAAGTAGAACATGCATGCTAGTCTGACTTTGTTTAGGAATTTGTGGGAATTGTGCAGTTGTCTCTATCCGTCTAAAACTTGTTCACTGATACTATTTCGTTCATGGTTTTTCTGCTTTTAGGCCCTGCGAATACACTAGGGTCAGATGGATACCCCAGAGGAGTTGCTGCAACCACTTCATATCCATCAGGAACTTCCAGCAGTTTCTTGAGTTCATCGTTGTTGAAAGCTCCAATCCAGCATGTTCCTAAGCCTTCAGCTCTTGCTGCCAAGATCAATTGCGTAAACGCGGTAGCGACATCCAATAGAATACTCATTTCTCCCATGTATCCGCCTCTGTTGATAGGTAGTTTTTTTCCACAAGCCACTATGATTAATGGGGCTTCATCCATGAACTTTTGGTTGTTGCAAACTGGAACCATTTTTTGCTTTAATGTCCTATCCTTGACCAGGATGAACTTCCACGGTTGACGGTTAGATCCAGAAGGCGCAACACGTACGGCCTCCAAAACTCTGTTCAAAACTTCCTCTGGAATAGAATCCTTCTTGAATGCTCTGACACTTCTTCTTGTTCTGATTATCTCATAGAAATCCAACTTTCAACTCCTCCATAGAATGGTTTCTAATAGTGGAAAATTCATATAAATGCATGCATAAATACTTCGCTTTGAATACCTTCTGGTGCACTGAAATGGAGGTGAAGAAGAAAATGCGTGAAGAATGTTGTTGTGGTCAACCTCATCATGAGTGGAAGCATGGACATAGATATGGGCACGGGCATAGACACGGGTATGGTAGGCGATTCTTTACCAAAGCAGAAAAGGTCGAGAAGTTGAAGAACTACGTAGAAGAGCTGAGGAAGGAACTGAGGGCAGTCGAGGAGCACATCAAAGAGTTACAGAGCTAGGAGCATGCATGCAAATCTAGCATTTGCGCGAGCACTCAGCTTTTCTATTGCAGGATATAGTTGCTTGTGACTTTGGCTTTAGCTCTTAATGTTGCTCCGACAGAGCAGTATTTGGTTCCATTCAGCCATACTAGTTATCCCCAACAAAGAAAACTAGCGTATGCATGCATATCTTGGTTAGGCTTCAAAGTTTGATCAAATGAATTGTTATGGCCCATTCTTCATCTGACTAATGATGTTGCAGATTTTTTCTGGGTTATTTGAAGAAAAGACGAATGGTCTTCCTTTCCGCAGGACTATTTTCACCGCATTGCCGAATGATGTTGTGTAAGCCCGAGAACTGTCAGTGCCGTATCTAATGCCGATGCCACCATATCTTCCAAAAGAGGCTCTGGTTGGCTCACAAGATACTATATCCCCTATCAGAATACGTTTGCGATTGAAAAAGCCGTAGTAAATTGAAAGTTTGTTAGTGGTCACCTTTATCTGTATGCCTCGATAATTCCAGAATGCAAACAACACAAACGCTAAAGGAGACGCCAAGACAACAATCAAGAAGGGATGTTGAACAGCGACGCCAACGGCAATGGTTATCAATAGTATGCACAAGCTAAGTAAGGAAAAAAATCCCACTAGAGCTTTTATCAATGTGCCCGCTGGGACCCATTCCACGTACAAAACGTCCTTCATATTAATCCATATCGATACTGGTAAGAAATGAATTAAACTTTATGATTAATTAATAGGGAGATACGTTTTTAGAAGAAACGGCTTATTTTTATTCTGGAGATTGCATGCATGCAGCGTGAGTTTACGTTTTTTTAACGAATTCGATTAGTGCAATTATGATGCCAGCTAATGCTACTAGTCCGCCTAGAATTTCCATGGCTGTCCAGAAGTTCATGTCGCCTCTTGTGATGAAGGCTATTAGGCAGTTTCTTTGGGAAGCGTAAAAACCCAAAACTGCGCCAACAATGAAAAGAACTAAACCAAAGAAAGTCAAGCTTCTCCTCATACAAGTCAACCCAACAAATTCAACATCTAATCTGATGCATAGGCAAAGTCTTCTTAGGTCTGGTCTGCATGCATACGTGCGGTCGTAAGGACCACGGGTTTAGCAGGCTTAGGCTCCATTCTGCCCCCTACCAGGCTAGGGCAACCCCGCAAAGGTAACCCTACCTCGATTTTCACCCTCTCCAGATAGGATTACCCAGTGAAGATTGTGGCATGTGTTATTTTTGTCTTTTTGTGCACTGTGTGCTGCAGTGCAAGCCTTCCCAAGCACGCATGCATGTTAGATCTACCCATCTCGAAATACATGCAAACTGTTGTGAAGACACGATATTTCTTATCCCCCAGCCTATGCATTCAGTATGGGCATATACTGGGACAGCAATGACTCAACCAAGACAATGTAGCTATTGAAACACAATTACTACGTTTTTCTTACGAAATGCGAATTCCAAATACTCTTTTGACATTCATAAGTCATATATCCCACTTTCTAGAGACAAAATGCATGCATGTGCATCGAAAGGAGTGGGAAGAAGAGATGAAAGCCTCTGTTCTATTCGCTCAAATCATATTCGGAATTCTGGGAATCTTTTTCACTGTGGGAGGAATAGTGAGTCAAATGAGTTACAGACCCAGCATATGGAGCAGTGGTCCCCAACCTATTGTCACGGCATTCATTGGTCTTCCATTAATCGCTATCGCAGTTGCTCTGAATGTACTCCACAAAAAAGATGATAATGGAAAAAAACTCCAGATATCAGTTCGGTGTCCTGTATGTGGTCACCTGAATGCAGAAGAGGCTAAATTTTGTGGTAAATGCGCGGCTGCACAAAATCCCCCGAAAATCTCGTGAGTTTTGCATGCATGCACAAAGCGTGTGTGTCATTCTAGCGAACCATATACTCTTTTCCGCATGTAATCGTTTGAGTATTATTTCTTATCTTCTTGAATAATTGTTGGTTTTCTGTGTGTATTGGAAATATTCTCTTTGGTTTGATGTGGTTGATTAGGTCTGTTAGTTGTTGTTTGTTCATGTGGCCTGAAGCGTGATGTTGATGAAACTGCATTTTAAAGTGGTTTAGCCAGTTGTGCATAACCTTGTCTTCAATGTCTTCTTCACTGAACGGTTCACTCATGCTGTGGATAAAATGGCTCCCCGAATCCGTATTAATGTCAATTAATTACTCAAACTGATAGAAATTCAAGTCCATAACCAAGTTGCCTTGATTCTTATGCACAAACTCATGCGTCACCATCTTATCCATAAACTCTCGCTCCCAAACATAATAGTCCTTCTCTTTGAATTCCCCAGACTTCTTCCGCTTATAATAAACCAGAACATCCTCATCCTTCAACGGATCAGGAAGATCAAGATGCTCATCGTCCACCAGTCTATTCAGCAGATGAGCCGTCTTCGGAGAAACCACAATCTTTCTACCGTTCTTTTTAGCCACGTTATAGAAGGTTCTAAACCTGTCCATGTCCCGACTGTAACGCGTAACAAACACAACCTTTCCCGTTGAAGAAATAACCCCATCACTCAACCGTTTAACCTCATCTTCAGAATAGTTCTTCCGCCGTTCCTTCTCAACCATCCGCGTGCCCTCACATATCATAGCCACAGGCTCACACGCACAAGCTTTTTCAATAAACTCTTCAGTCATATCGCGTCTGGGACCGTGAGCCCTAACATCCCCAGTATACACAACCGTACCCTCAGACGTGTGAATCAAAAACCCGTAAGCAGCAGGAATCGAATGATCAATATGAACAGGCTCCACCACCAAGCTGCCCACCTTCACCTTGTCTCCAGTACGAAACAACCGATACGGATGCTCTCTATAATTACAGAACCCACTCGTCTTCTCCATCGCCTCCAAAAACAACCTAGTACCTACGCCAAGGTGCACAGGAATCTTAGGGTCCAAAAACCGAATATGATCTACGTGGTCGAAGTGAGCATGAGACAAAAACACACCATCAAACCTAGGCTTCACGTAAGAAACATCCGTAAACCTCAACTGCTCCTCAGCATACAAGCCTTTCAGCTTGGGCAACAAACCAAACTCAAAAAAATCCCCCAAACCATTGACGCTTCTAGGAGATAGCCAACTCGTAAAAAAGTCTTCACCAAAACCGAAAGGCTGACCAAAATCCAGGAAAACTCTGACACCACCATCCTCCAACAAAACCTTGTTACCACCAATCTCATTCACGCCGCCGTAGAACGTTAAACTCACCATACCAAACCCGCCACCATCAAATCTTACACAACCACATCTATCAGACAATTGACACAATAGCTTAACGGTTCCAATGCATGCATGTCCGTTTTTTTCGTGCATAAGAAAACAGTAGGTTAAGTGCGTGTGCCCTGTAATTTTTCAGATAAAATAATCCCGAGTGCTAAGCAAATGAAAGCAACTACAAATGTTTCGTGATGGATATCTTCCACACTGAACCATGTTTGCCAATAATAGATTGGTGTAAGGCAACGATGAACGCTAGAATGAAAAGAATAGCGACAGCAGTTTTCCTGTTCATATTGTCCTCTGTTACTACATTGGAACTAAAAAGAGTTTTCAATTAAGTGCATGCATTTGGCTTTGGGACCTAAATCTTTAGTACAACTCGATACTATCAACTAGGTGATGGAAAATGGGGAAAACATATCAATGCCCAGATTGCGGTGGAACAGAAATCGTATGGGATAGAGGACTTAGAAAAACTGTGTGTCCAAAGGAT
>JAUWZP010000088.1 GCA_030615265.1 Candidatus Bathyarchaeota archaeon | reverse complement strand
CCTGTTTTATGTCGTATTTTTTGAAGATTTTCATGTTTTCCTCGACGAGAAACTCAAATAAGCCCTTTTCACCCATACCGTAAACTTCGTTTCCACAACAATTTTCCTCGTCTCCCAAAGTTCCAAAGTTGACTCCCGCCTTCTCGAAACATTTCACCAAGCTCTTTGCCACTTCTTGAACTCGAAGATCATAAGCAGGTATGCAACCCACAAAATAGAGAACTTCAACGCCTTGCGATACGTGTTTAATGTTTAAGCTTTGCGCCCACTCTGACCTCTTGCTTCTTATTCTTCCCCAAGGATTGCCGTTTTTGAAAACGCTTTCTAAAGCATCTCGGAGGGTTGCGGCGATTTGCCCCTCTTCTACGACCAGGCTTCGAATGTCAATTAGAAAATCGTATGGGACCAATTCTTTTGGACAGCGAATTCCACAAGTAGCGCAAGTTGTGCAACTCCACAATTCGTTTGGAGGATGTATGCTCACCTTGCCACTTGCAGCAACTTCACGCATGTATCTTCTAACATTCAGATTGGCTTTTCTAGCCACTGGGCAGCTTCCAGTGCACATTCCACATTGAATACATTCAAGCAGTTTGTGCTTTTGAACAAGTTCTTGCGCATTCATTTTTTATGTCTCGTTTCTATAGAAGGAAACAATGAAACACAAGATTTTTTAAGCGTTTTCCCTCTGTGTATCAATTCCAACAAATCAAACGAAAGGAAGATTGACAAAAATGGAGGAGAAACCGCCAAGAACTGGGATTTTTGTTTGCGAGTGTGGCGGAAACATAGGCGATGTTGTGGATGTTAAGGCTGTTTTAGAAGCGGTTAAAGATTGGGAAGGAGTTGTCGTCGCAAAATACAACAAATACCTCTGTTCAAGACCAGCCCAAGAAATAATTATTAACGCTGTAAAAAAGAAGAACTTAGACCGCGTCGTAATCGCCAGCTGCACCCCAAGAATGCACCTCCTCACCTTTCAAAACGTCCTAGAACGGGCCGGGTTAAATCCCTACATGCTCGAGTTCGTAAACATCAGGGAACAAGCCTCATGGGTCCACGGTCCACAGCCCCCTGAAGAAGCCACAAAAAAGGCTATAAGCCTAATAAGAGGTGGCTACGAGCGAACTTTAGAACTTGAACCCTTAGAGAGCATAAGCGAAAAAAGTTCAAGGGAAATTCTTATCATAGGTGGCGGAATAGCCGGTATCACCGCAGCCTTAGAACTCGGCTATTTGGATTATACTGTTCATGTTGTGGAAAGGAAACCAGGTATAGGCGGCAACATGGCCAAACTAACTAAAGTTTTCCCAACCCTAGACTGCGCCCAGTGTATACTCACGCCGAGAATGGCGGAGGTGGGAAGAAACCCAAACGTGAATCTGCTTACTTACGCTGAAGTGGAAGACATCAGCGGGCGCCCCGGCAACTACGCAGTGAAGGTTTTGATGAAACCCAGAGGCGTAGACCTTGAGAAATGCAGAAGTTGCGGCGTATGCACTAAAGTCTGTCCAGTTACAGTGTCAGATGAGTACAACGAAGGCTTATCCAAAAGAAAGGCAGCCTATATAGAATTTCCGCAGGCAGTACCCTCCGCCTATGTAATAGACTTCGACGCTTGCACAAAATGTGGAAAATGCGAGCAGATGTGTCCAGCCAAAGCCATAAATCTTGAAGACAGAGGAAGAACAGTTGAGCTGAATGTGGGCGCGCTAATTATGGCTACGGGCTACGAGCTTTATGATGCTAATATGCTTAAGAATTATGGATATGGCGTCTACAAAGACGTAATCACCATGATGGATCTGGAAAGATTAACCTCTGCCTCTGGACCCACAGAAGGCTTTATCAAAAGGGCTGACGGCGGCGACGTTAGAAAAATGGCGATTATTCTCTGCGCGGGTTCTAGGGACAAAAACTACGTTTCCTATTGTAGCCGCATCTGTTGTATGTACTCTTTGAAACAGGCTTTCGTGCTTAAGAAAATGCTTGGAATCGATGTTTGCGTTTATTATACGGATATAAGGGCTACTGGCAAAGGTTATGAACAGCTTTATTGGCGAGACGAAGAAGCTGGAGTTGTTTTCGTACGGGGCAAAGTAGCTGAGATTTGGAAGAAAAATAATGGCAAACTCGTTGTGCTGGCGGAAGACACTTTAATGGGCGAAGTTAGGGAAGATGAATTCGATTTGGTTGCTTTAGCTACACCCATGGTTCCGCCTTCCGGACTTAAAGAGCTTGCTAACAAAATGAAACTTCCCTTAGGCGAAGATGGCTTCATACAGGAGAAACATCCGAAACTTGACCCCGTAGATTCCCTTGTGACCGGAGTTTTCGCATGCGGATGCGCTATAAGCCCAAAAGATGTTCGCGACACAGTTTCCGACGCTTTAGGTGCCGCCGCCAAGGCTTCCCTCTTCCTTAAAGGAGAATACATCACCACAAGCCCAGAAAAAGCCTTTGTAATCGCAGACTTATGCGACGGTTGCGGTCTTTGCGTTCAAGTTTGTCCAGTCAATGCCATAACCATGGAAGAGAAAAAAGCCAAGATCAACCCCTTCATTTGCACTGGTTGCGGAGCATGCATTCCCGCTTGTCCAAGGGAAGCTATAGACTTTAAGAATTCAACAAACAGGCAGATCATTGCTAACCTTAGAGGCTTACTCATGGACAAGGAGCCTGAAGAAACTAGAATTATTGCTTTTGTAGACAAGAGTATTGGATACACGGGCATGGACTTTTTGGGACTTGACCGTGTCTCCTATCCGGAGAACATTCGAATAGTGGCGGTTCCCTCCACAGCCATCATAGGCTTGAAACATCTGCTCTACGCCTTCGCCTTCGGAGCAGACGGAGTATTAATAATTGAGGGACAGCAGGACATAGATGAACAGTTCACGAAGAAGAGAATGATTGAAATGCGCCGTTCCATTGCAGAGTTTGGAATAAAAAACATGAGGGTTCGCTACAGCTATGTGCCCCTACCAGTTTACAAGAAAGCCGCAGAATTGTTCACCCTGTTTACAGAAAGAATTAAAAAATTCGGATCCCTCACTATAGAAAAACGTAACAAAATTAAAGAAAAGTTAGATATTTAAGGAGAGAAAAAGCGTTATGGACATAATTGTCTGTGTGAAACACGTTCCGGAAACTGCGGAAGCAGAGATAAAAATTGACGGTACGGGAAAAGCTATAGAAAAGAATGGTTTAGTTTTCGACATCAACGAATGGGATGACTACGCCCTAGAGGAAGCAGTACTCCTGAAAGAAAAATTCGGAGGCACAGTCACCGCCATTACGGTGGGTTCTGAAGATGCGGACAGTGTCTTAAGAAAATGTTTAGCCAGAGGAGCAGACAAAGCCACAAGGCTTACAGACCCAAAGTTTGAAGGCTCCGACGGTTATGCCATTGCCAGAATTCTCGCTAAAGTCATCAAGGATCTGCCTTTCAACATGATATTAACTGGAACCCAAGCAGGCGACGACGGCTACGCAGTAGTGGGTGTAATACTTGCGGAGCTTCTTGGAATTCCCCACGCCACCATGGTGAAAAAAATCGAATTAAACGACGAAGTTGCCAAGCTCAACCGTGAATTAGAAGGTGGCTTGGAGGAAATTGTTGAAGTGAAGTTGCCTGCTGTGCTTACGATTCAAACGGGAATCAATGAACCTCGTTACGTTTCCATCATGGGAACAAGAAAAGCCATGAAGAAGGAGATAAAGGTCCTTGGCTTAGCTGAAGTTGGCTTAGGCGAAAACGAAGTCGGTGAAGCGGGGTCGTGGATAAAAATGGAAAAGATGTATGTGCCACCTGTAGAGAAACAGGCGGAATTCTTGAAGGGAAGCCCAGAAGAGATAGCTGTGAAGATTGCTGAGATTCTCAAGGCTAAGGGGCTGGTGTAAATGAGGGAAATCTTCGTTTTGACAGAGCATAGACAAGGGCAGATCAGAGACGTAACCTTCGAGATGTTGACTAAAGGCAGGGAATTGGCTGGAAAGACAAACACTGAGCTGACAGCGGTGCTCTTCGGGAAAGAGGTTAAAAACCACGCCAAAATTCTTTCAGACTACGCGAAAAATGTTCTGCTGGTTGAAGACGCCAAGTTGGAGAACTTTAACTCAGAAGCCTATCAAAAAGTGTTATCCAATCTAATTAGGGAACGCAAGCCATTGCTGACCTTGATTGGACACACCTCTTTCGGTGTGGACTTGGCTCCAAGCCTTGCTGTTTCATTGGGTACGCCCTTGGCAACGGACTGCGTAGACCTAGAATTTGAAGATGAGAAATTTACTGTGACACGTCAGATGTATGGTGGCAAAGTAAACGTCAATGCGGTGCTTCGTAAGGCAGAGAGCTACATTGCAACTGTTCGCCAAGCGACCTTTCCAGTTGAGAAGGGGGCACCTATGAACGGAGAAATCATTGAGGTGCCTTCTCCCCTTTCTGAGGAGATAACGAAAAAGCGTTTCGTCGAATATGTTTTGCCTCCTCCAGGAGGTGTTGACATAACAGCCGCAGAAGTGCTCGTAGGAATTGGACGAGGAATAAAGGATGAGAGTAACATTCCCCCAGTGGAAGAGTTGGCAAAAGTCCTCGGAGGAGCCTTGGCCTGTTCGCGTCCCATCGTGGATAAGGGATGGCTTCCTAACGATCGTCAGGTGGGATCTTCTGGAAGAACCGTTAAGCCAAAGCTTTACATCGCGCTCGGGATAAGCGGCGCCTTTCAGCATGTCCTCGGAATGAAAAACTCGGACCTAATTATTGCGGTGAACAAGGATCCAAAGGCACCCATCTTTGGCGTAGCCGACTACGGTGTTGTGGAAGACCTCTTCAAGATAGTTCCGCCTTTGAAGAGTAAAATACAAGAACTGAAAGGATAATATACACGAGTCTGTTCGGAAAAGGGAGAGAGCGCAAGTGAATTTTGAATTGACCGAGGAGCAGAAGTACATCAAGTCCGCCGCCAAGGAATTTGCAGAAGGTGAATTCAAGCCTGAGATAGCGAGGGAGTTTGATCAAAAACACGAGTTTCCCAGTGCCATCTATAAAAAGGCAGCTAAGTTAGGTTTTATCGGTTGTTATTTCGATGAGAAGTATGGAGGTCAAGGTTTAGGTCTTCTTGAAAACGTGTTGATGGAGGAGGAGTTCTGCAGAGTTGACTCTACGCTTGGATCAGCCTTGTTCGCTGGTCTCTTCGGTAGCGACATGATATTGGAATATGGCACGGAAGAGCAGAAGATGGAGTATCTGCCGAAGTCAGCGCAGGGTGAATGGTTGTCAGCGGGAGCCTTTACTGAACCAGCTCATGGAAGCGATGTCACAGTCATGGACACGGTTGCTGTGCGGGATGGAGACGAATATGTGATCAATGGTGCGAAGACTATGATAACGAATGCTCCTATTGCTGAGTATGCGGTTGTTCTCTGTCAGACAGATCCCGAGGCAAGGCACAAGGGTCAAAGTCTGTTCATAGTCAAGAAGGGAACGCCGGGATTTGACTGCAACGAGCTTACTGGAAAGATGGGGATTAGGGCGTCTCTGTTAGGCGAGTACTCTTTTAGCGATGTGCATGTGCCCAAGGAAGCGCTTCTGGGCGAGGAGAATAGGGGTTTCTATCACTTTTTGCAGTTCATAGATGTGGGTCGAATAAATGTTGCGGCGCAGTCTGTGGGTATGGCTCAGGGAGCCTTTGAGCGTGCGTTGAAGTATGCCAAGCAGAGGGAGCAGTTTGGACGGCGTCTTGCCGATTTTCAGGTGATTCAGCACAAGTTGGCTGACATGGCTTTGGACATAGAGTCTGCGAGGCTTCTGACATATAAAGCAGCGTGGCATGTGGATCAAGGGCAGATTATTCCCAAGTGGGCTTGTATGGCGAAGACTTTGGCGACAACGAATGCTATGAGGGTGGTGAGTGAGGCTATGCAGATCTTTGGGGGGTACGGTTACCTGGCAGACTATGATATCGAGCGGTACTATCGTGACATTCGAATCTCAGCGATCTATGAAGGAACCACGGAGATTCAGAAAAACGTGGTTGCCAGAATCCTACTACGCGAATAAACCAGGCTATCATCTAGTACTGCGCGCGCAGAATCTACTGTAGATGCAAGTAGACAAGGCGAAAATGGCTGCAATATCGTTACTATGGCAAGTCTTACACTAGAACACCAAGTTTTTCGTAAACCTTTGTTCTGTTTTCTTCAACTTTCTTTTTAACTTCTTCGAAAAGGTTGTTTCCATGCGAATCAATTGCAACTGTTAGGGGACCAAACTCTTCAACTTCAAAAATCCACAAGGCTTCTGGCATTCCCAAGTCACCCCATTCCTGGGCTTTAACGTGCTTTATGGCTTTGGCTGCGAGAACCGCTGCTCCGCCAGTGAAGGCGCCGTAAACTGCACCGTACTGGTTCATGGCGTCTGTGGTTTTCTTTCCCATTCCGCCTTTTCCAATGATAACTCGGACTTTG
>JAUWZP010000091.1 GCA_030615265.1 Candidatus Bathyarchaeota archaeon | reverse complement strand
GACTAGGGTAAAACAAAAGAGGAGCTTAATAGAAATAGTTATGCGTGGGTGAATTATGAGCGAAGAGAAACCAAGTCGAGAACAAGTTTTACAACGCGTTACGGAACTTCTTGATGTTTTAAAAAGTATTTCCCAAGACCTTGCCGATGTGGCTAAGTCTCTGAAAGAAGCTGAAGCTCCAGCAGCTGCTCCTACGCCTCCTCCTGTTGAAGGTGAGAAGCGCTCAGTTGACGATGTTCGCACTCTTTTCCCAAAAGACCTAGAGGACATGCTTTTGTTTGAAGAAAAAAAAGACTACATTGTAGTTAAGCCTCGTCAATATTTGGGTTCAGATAACTTTGCGAAGATAGCCTCTATTATTCGTGATGAAGGCGGAGAATACGTTAGCGCTGGAAAAGATTCGCATTTTCGGCTTCCAAGAGAAATAACATAGCAATATGAACAGAGAAGCAGTCTTGAAAGCAGTCAAAGAATTCGTATTTTGCTGAGTAGACGCCAGAATTAGAAGAGTTAATGGAAGGCGGATATCTGCATTATGCAAAAGTTTTGGTTTAAAGGGAGATTTCTCAAGGCAGATCTTAGATGTGTTCTCTCAATTGTATTGCGACGGCGGTTTAAGTGATTGTGTAGCAGTCATTTGTCTTGCCTCTTTGATGTAGTGGATGAATGACTCGTCCTCTTTCTCTTCGTATATCAGTCCCAACTTAGCGCAAAGTCTTTCCAGCACGTGCCTCTCTATGACTGAAGCTCCAGAGCCGAAGAGTGTCCTTAACCCTATGTCAAGGGCTTCGGGATTTTTGGGGATGTCTTCTCTTCTTAAGTCATGATCTTTCTTTAAGTAATGGTAGACGGTGATTCTGACGCTTACGCCTAAGATCATCAAGCCTTCGTCAACGGCTTTAAGCAGAACACTATCGAAATCCTCTCGCTTCTTCGTTTTGTTGATGTGCCCCATGGTCAGGTGCCTCGGATCAAGCTTTAACCTTATAAAGCCTTTCGCTTGCCTCTTTCTCTACTTCAGCCATTTCTGCAAGTTTTCTCGTTTTCTGTTCGTATTCTCGTGGGGTCAGCAGCTCCATCTCTGTTGTGGTGCCTTCTTCGGCGTAAATAGATGGGTATGCGTAGAGTCTCTTTGAGGGGTTCTTCCTAGCTATGTATCCACCGACAAAGAGGGCAAACGGGCATGGCATATCCAGTGGGCTTAACTGTTTGTGTACTCCCTCTTTACCTCCAGCGAAAGAGCATTTTCCAATCTTGAAGGTGAACTTGTTTCCCTCATGCTTCAGCTCAAGACCCTGATATACGCCAGTCTTCTCCAAATCCAATAGAATGTCCTCAATCTTTGCGTCACCCAAAGGAGTGAGGTAACCCGCCAATATATGGCTGATGCCCTTCGTCGCATACTCCCAGACTCCAAAGAGACCCTTCTCCTTCCTTAATTCATATAAGGTGCCGAAGAAGGCGCCATGCAACATACACGCCAATTTTCTCATGAGTTCATTTTGCTCACGATATAACGGTGAGCGCATCAGACCATGAGAAACTTTGTTGATGAGTTGGTCAGACATTTCTCAGCCCCAATTTTTTTTACTCTGTTTTGATTTATCTATCTCGTAAATATATTTTAAGAAATTTCAATAAGGATTATCCCTCTGCTTGATTCAGAATACTTATTGTCAATCTGTTTTTTAATGATGCTGATTTTCCAGAATAGGTAAACTTTTGTTTGTGTTAGGAAGCTGAGGATGCGGAGCACTTTAGCATTCTTAATGGACGCCTTGTCAACATTCTTGTCAAACTTTCTTTGGGCATGTACACTCTGTTGCTGGGCCACGACCGTTTATGGATAAACGCCAGCTGAAATCTCTTTGAAGGTCTTTCTAACATGCTCCACTTGCTTATTCAAACTGAATATTCTTTATCATGGATTCTAATGCCTCTCTGTTGTGAAGCAGCCGCACCTTGATGGGCGTAATGGAAATGTATCCTTCTTTAACCGCATGAACGTCAGTTTCTGGGTTTGCATCCACGTAGTCGTCAAGCTTCCAACTGGCGATTCTATATCCCTCCTTTTCTTTGGCAAAGATGTCCTTGTATCCAACGTAAGATAGATTGGTAATTCTCACCTTTTCAGAGTCAGCGTTTTCTGGCACATTTATAGAAATTATGTCCACATCTTGTGGCATCCCATTTTTCAGCACATATTCAACAATTTTTTGGGCGAACTTGGCAGCAAACTCCAACTTTTCCTGAGTAATTCTCGCTTTGTCAGCCTGTTGGTCGATGAATTCTTGTTTACAGTAAGAGACCGCCACAGCTGGTACGCCGTGAATAGCGGCTTCCAATGCCGCGCCTAGTGTCCCAGAATTCAGCAAGTCGTCTATTCCCAGGTTTGGTCCCAGATTTATTCCAGCCACAAGCAAGTCTGGAGAGCGTTTAAGAATCTTGTTTGTTCCTAAGAGAAACGCATCAGCTGGCGTCCCACTTGTGGCGTAGCCTTTGCCGCCATCTTTTAGCCTTGTTTCTACAATCTGTACATAGCCTGCAGAGGTTATGGCTTTTCCTATGCCGCTTCTCTCATCTTTGGGCGCAATCACAAATACTTGGCCAAGTTCTTCTAGCTTCTTCTTCAATGAAATTAGGCCTGGCGACTCGATTCCATCGTCGTTTATGAGCAGAATTGTCTTCAATATGCTACCACCGTTCAGGTTTAACTTTGAAGTTTCGGTGGAAGATAAGCGTTTACGCGCTTAGTATCGCCAGTATCTGTAGCGTATTCTAAAATTTTTAAATTCGCCAGTGGAGGATTCCCATGAAACTTCAACCTTGGTTACACGTGCTCCCTGGGGGCCTCTCCTGCAAAACTCGACTAGTTTATCAACGTTTTCCTTTTCTCCTTCAAACACAGCTTCAACTCTTCCATCTGGAAGGTTTCGCACCCAACCAGTGACGTCACGCCTTACAGCTTTGTCTTGAGCCTCAGTACGGAAGAATACGCCTTGAACTCTTCCGCTAACGTAAACGTGCGCTCTCACCTTCAACGTAAACACTCTCGACAATAGGAGCCTGCGTCTAAGATGTTCTTTTCCCAAATTCTTTTAAATTTTGAGGCACATGCTATACGCGGAGGGCTAAGTTGACCAAGATCACCATGCCAATAATTCTTGTGAATTTTAAAACCTATTCCGCAGCTACAGGACGAAAAGCCTTAGAACTCGCGAAAAACTGCGAAAAAATAAGTTTAGAAACCGAAATCTGCGTTGGGGTAGCGCCCCAATTCGTGGATATTCCCCCAATCGTTAAAGCCGTGTCGATTCCCGTGTTTGCTCAACATATTGACCCAATTAAACCGGGTAGCTCCACGGGGCACATTCTCCCCGAGTCAGTTAAAGAAGCAGGAGCCGTAGGCACATTGATTAACCATTCAGAGAGACGGCTAAGACTTGCCGACATAGACGCTACCATTACAAGAGCACGAGAAGTGGGCTTAACCTCTCTGGTTTGCGCCAACAACTCTGCGGTAAGCGCAGCTGTAACAGTGCTAAAACCCGATATGATTGCTGTTGAGCCGCCGGAACTGATTGGCACCGGGATTTCAGTGTCTAAGGCTAAGCCCGAAGTCGTAAGCGGCACAGTTAAACTTGTCAAGCAGATTAACCCCGACGTGACAGTGCTCTGTGGCGCAGGCATAACCACAGGAGAAGATGTAGCAGCAGCGTTGAGGCTTGGAACCGAAGGCGTCTTGGTTGCAAGTGGCATTGTGAAAGCGCAGAACCCTTATAAGGTTTTATTGGAATTCGCTGAGGCAATAACACAAGCGTAGGCAAAGGGGAGCCATTCCAGTTTGAAGGTTGCAGTTGAATGTGCTGTTTGTTTGCTTCATAGAGGCTACATGGAAGCTTTGGAGGCAACGGATGACCCAGCTCTTCAATGGAAAGCTATGACCGCTCTTACACGCCTTTTAAGCAGAGAGTTCAAGCCAAACGCTGTTCCAGCCATACTTGGAACCAAAAGAGACCGTATAATCAAAGACATAACGGACAATTCAGATCCTTACGCCAAAAAGAAGCAGATGAGCAATCGTAAAGCTATGGTGTTTCTTCCTACCGCCAAGAAACTTGTTGAAAAAGAGGCATCAGTGGAGTCCAGATTTAGAAAGGCTTGCGTGTGTTCTATTGTTGGCAACATCATTGAGTTTGACATTCCTGAGCATAGATTTGAGTTTGAAGACATGGAGACACTTATTCATACAGCTGAAGAACAGCTGGTCATAGACGAAATATCAGAGATTTTCAATCTTGCACAAAAGGCGAAGCATATACTGTACCTGGCAGACAACGCGGGAGAAATCGCCTTCGACACATTGCTGGTTCATGAACTTAAACGGTTGGGAGCACATGTTACGGTGGCGGTGAAAGGGAAACCCATACTAAATGACGCTACTATGCAGGATGCTGAATATGTTAAGATGCATGAAATCGCGGACGATGTGATTACGAACGGAACCGACACCGTTGGATTAATCCTTGAAGAATGCTCAGAACACTTCTTAAATCTGTACAAGTCAGTTGACCTTGTAGTGGCGAAGGGCATGGGCTACGCCGAAACAGTCACCGAACTTAACTTAACTAGACCTCACGCTTTGCTGTTCCGAACAAAATGCAATCCGGTTGCCCAATTTTTTCGGGTAGATAGGGATAAAAACGTCGCTAAACTAATGCTTTAA
The DNA here is from genome assembly GCA_030615265.1 of Candidatus Bathyarchaeota archaeon. Classification (GTDB taxonomy): domain Archaea; phylum Thermoproteota; class Bathyarchaeia; order Bathyarchaeales; family Bathyarchaeaceae. The sequence goes on along the minus strand of JAUWZP010000091.1, from coordinate 1,464 downwards.
CCCAACTGGATTACACACTTAACCTTGCGTGCACGCATTGAAAATGCTAAAGGAAAGGTTCACATTCTAAAATCGAAGTTCAAAAAATATTGGTTGACTTTCTGTCACTCATCGAGATTCTGCCGATACTCTTATGTTGACATTCGCTCAGACTAATGATTATGGCTGATAAGTAATGGAAAAAGTTTTGCCCAAAATTAGCATAGAGCGAGACATTCTTTCAGAAACCGATAAGGCTGCTAAAAAAGAGTGGATTTTGACAAATGGTTTGGGCGGTTACGCTTCTTCTACAGTTTTAGGAATTAACACTCGCAAATATCATGGTCTTCTCGTTGCCTCTTTTAATCCACCTACCGACCGTAGAGTTCTCCTAGCTCAATTCAATGAAGAAGTGCAGGTTAACGGTAAAACGTATCATTTAGGGGCGAGAGAACTTGAAAGCGGCGTCCAACTTTCTGAAGCTAACCGTTTTCTCCGTGTTTTCATCCTTGAGCCTTTTCCAACCTACCAATATGTTGTCGATGAAGTGCAAGTTGAAAAAACGATTTTTATGCCCTATGGAAAAAACGCAACCATCACGAGCTACGCAGTTTCTAACAATTCTGTCAACAATGTTTTCATTCGCATTTTGCCGCTGGTTAATTCTAGACATTTTCACTCAGTTACCAATAAAGATGAGATTAACTGGAGGTTTCTTCAAGAGCCATCTGCAAACAGCGTTACCATTCAAACTTCAATTCCACTTTCAACGCTAATTCTCTCTTCAAGCCAAGGAGTCTACACGCCAAGTCAAGGCAAATGGGCAAAAACCTATTATCGAACGGAAGCCTCTCGAGATGAAAGCTGCTACGACGACAATTTTCAGCCTGGATTCTTCCGTATTGAAGTAGCCCTAAACGAAACAAAGGAATTTTCTATTATTGCGGTTGCGGGAAAAAGCGAAAATGAAGCACAAGCTGTGCTTTCCTTCTTGCGCTTGAACCCAGAAAGTATCCGCGTATTGTATAAAGAGGAGTTGAAACGACGACGAAACTTGATGCAGAAGTTTGAGAAGCAGCACGCAGATGTTTCTATGGAGGAATGGCTCAAATGGCTTGTTCTGGCAACCGATTCCTTCATTGTAAATCGTGAATCCACCATGATGAGAAGTGTTATCGCGGGCTATCACTGGTTTGAAGATTGGGGGCGCGACTCGCTTATTTCTTTGCCGGGCTTAACTCTGGTAACCGGAAGATTTGACGACGCCAAGGAAATTCTGTTAACGTTTAAACATTACTGCTATGAAGGTGTGATTCCGAACAGGTTTCCCGACTATGCTGGAGAGCAGCCGGAATACAACACGGTGGATGCTACGCTTTGGTATTTCAACGCTGTTCTTCAGTTTCTTAAATATACGGGTGATTTCGAGTTTGTGCGCGGAGAATTGTGGAGCACGTTAAAGTCCATTGTAGATTACCATGTGGA
>JAUWZP010000108.1 GCA_030615265.1 Candidatus Bathyarchaeota archaeon | reverse complement strand
TGTTGATGGGGTTTACAAAATGTTTTCCGATAATTTCTCTGCCTTTGAATTGGCTTATGACTTCGATTTTCCGTCTTTGCTCTTTCAATTTTTTGGCGGCTTCTTCGCTGATAATCCACTGTTCATTGTTGACTTGGGCTTTAACGTAGGCAGCGTCTGGATTTATCCACATGTTAGTTACGCCGTAAATTGTTTCAGGTCTGAACGTAGCCGCAGGCAGGTATGCGTCCTCAATTTTGAATTTCATTAACGTGTACTCTTCAGGTCGGACGCCTTCGCCCTCGTGTCGGTCGTGGTCTCCGGTGGGGCTTTCACAGTGCGGACACCATACAACGGGATGTGTTCCTTTGACGACGTAGCCTTTTTCCCGTAGTCGCTCGTACTGCCACTCAATAAATTTGTTGAATGTAGAGCTGGTAGTGTGAAAATCTCTTCTCCAATCAACTGAAAACCCTATGTGCTTTACTGTTTCCCTGTTCTCTCTCGTGTAGTAGGTGGCCATATACGCTGGGTCAACAAACTTTTTCAAGTCTTGTTCTGAAACGCCGTCGATCTCTTTTAAGGCCCGAACGAAATCTTTGTCCCCCGCTTTCACTCGTTCACTTGCTCCAGCTATAGTCTGACCTGTCCAGTGCCAAGCCCACGGAAACAGAACGTTGTAACCTTGCATCCGTTTAAACCGCGCATAAGCGTCGACACGTGTAGCTGTGAAGCCGTGTCCCACATGGAGTGGCCCATTCGCGTAGGAGTATGGAAAAGTTACAAAACATTTTTTTCTTGTCGAATCTGGATTTGCCTCAAAGACCTTTGCTTTTTCCCACTCTCTGCGCCACTTGTCTTCGATTTGTTTCAAAATTCCCATGAAACTTTCTGAACTACTCTGAGGATTATTAAAGGTTCGGTTAGTCTTCGAGGAGAACATTATCCCTCAAGTTCAGCACCAACAACCCTAATGAACACGCTTACTTTAATCTGTTTCCCTTAGTTGCGCCAGTTGTTTTCTTACGACTTTCTCAGCCTTTTGCTGCACCTTTGAAATATTCTTGACTAAGGTCCCTCCTCCCTGAGCAAAGTCAGGCCTTCCGCTACCACCGCCACCCAGCAACGACGCAATCTCTTTCGCTATCTCACCAGCGTCTATGCCCCGTTTTACAGCATCTTTTCCAGCCATCACCACAAATCTCGCCGTTTTCTCGTTACTGCCGTAATATACCACAACCATTTTTGGGTCTTTTTTTACTCGTTCGCTAGCTGTTTTAATCATGAGATCAACATCAAGTTGTTCAAACTCTCGTTTCGCAAACTTTATCCCGTCAATGGGCCTCACTAATTCGAGTTCCAGCCTGTCACTGAAGGCAATTTGTTCGATAAGACGCTTCTTTTCACGTCGAGCTTCCTTCCACTCCTTGACGAGGCGTTCTGCAGTTTTTACAAGCTTTTCATATGGTGCATTCAAGACCTCAGAAAGTTTCCAAAGCAATTTGTCGCTTTCCTGCACTGATGTTAGAGCGGGCAGCCCTGCACTGAACACAATGCGTTCGACGCCGTCTTGGATTCTTTCTGTGTGGATGATTTTTATGAATCCAATTTCTTCCGTATTTTTCACGTGGATTCCTGCGCAGGCTTCAACGTCCCAGTCTCCAGTTTTCACAACACGAACCTCTTTTCCCGGAACCACTCCACCTTGATAGAGTTGGAAGCCGTAAAGTTTCTCCGCTTCTCCCCTAGGCATCCACGACGTTTCAACTGGAATCTTCCGCATCACAGCCTCGTTTGCGAGTGCTTCGATTTTTTGGGTTTCTTCCAGCGTTAAACGTCGAAAATGGGAGATGTCTAGTCTTGAGCGGTCTAGACCCTTTTGGGCTCCACATTGCCAGACATGTTGTCCAAGGACTCGTCTCGCTGCGCCGTTAATGATGTGGGTTGCGGTGTGTTGTTTCATCAGAATGCTTCTTCGCTTCCAATCGATAGTTCCCTTCACCACGTCGCCTTCTTTTGGAACTGGACCTTTAAGAACATGAACGATGATGTTTCCTAATTTTTGAACATCCACAACTTCCGACGTGTTTTCCGTAAATTCTAAGTGTCCATGATCCGCGGGTTGTCCTCCCCCTTCAGGATAAAACGCCGTCTTTTCCAATACCACGTACTTGTTGTTTACAACTCGAAGAACATGTGTATCAAACTCGCGGAGGTATGAGTCTTTATAATAGAGCATTTGCGTCTCTGGAAGATCGGAAACCTTGGCTTCTAACCCTTCGATTTTCTCCATTTCTCGCTGAGGAGGAGCCTGAACGTGCCTCTCAGCAACCATCCTGTAGAAATTCTCAGGGACTTTCACTTGAATCCCTAAGTTTTCAGCAGTTTCTCGAACAACTTCAGGCGGAAGCCCATGTGAGTCATAAAGCTCTAATAGCGTTTCAGTTGGAATCTGAGAGACGGCTTTCATTTTCAATTCTTGAGTTATTCGCTTAACGAGCGACTCTCCTCTTTTGAGAGTTTGCTTAAATTTGTCTTGCTCCACCAAGAGGATTTCTAAGATTTCATCCCGCATTTCCTTCAAGTGAGGAAAATCTCTTGACCAAGATTTTATTTGCATGTCGATGATGTCTGGCAGTTTTTCCTCGATTGCGAGTGTCTTGACCAGTCTGTAGGTTCGGCGAATTATCAGCCTAGTTAAGTATCCTTCCCGTACGTTGGAGGGTACGATGCCTTCGGCGAGCATGAACACTAGACATTTGGTATGATCCACAATGGCGAAGGCGCTTTCGATTGGAAGCATTATTTCATTAAGCGCATCTAAGCCTATTCCTACTTGTTCAGCAACCCTTTTCCGAATTCCTCTTCGGTCAATTGTTTTCTCTACACTCATCACACCAGATACTTCAGCCACTCTTGCTAGTAATTCGTTATCAACCTTGCTTATGCCCGCCATCTTCAGAACTTTATCTAAGATCGACCCATAAACCGCGTGGAAGCAGCTTACAGACCCTTGTGACAGCCATGTGTATCGTTCAATCCCATATCCTGTGTCGACAGTTCGTATGGGCAACTCGACGAATTCGTCGTTGACTACCTTGAACTTCATGAATACCAATGTGGCAAGCTCTAATCCTCGAACAATGCTCTCGAGGTCAGGGCCAGCATTTCCCCCACCCGACCATACGTCCTCTTTGTAAATGACCTCCTCAGACTTTACTCCCAAGTCCTTAGTAACAAATTCGTGATGGTATCGCACGGTTTGGTCTTTCCAGTAAACCTCCTTATCTGGATAGTTAAACGCGTGATGACCACCCATCTCAAAGATGGTTAGGTGTCGACCGAAAGTGGGTCCAACGTTATCCACATCGATAAATCGAATGCAGGGCTGACTGATGACGAGAGGATTGGCTGGTGGAGGAGTGATTCCGTTCGTAACGTAGGGTTGAAAGTCGATGATGCTGGCATGGGTGAAGTAAAGGTCGTCTCTCCACCTAGCTACAACAGGATAAGGAGTAATCCTCTCATGTCCTTGCTTCTCGAAGAAGGAAAGAAAAGCTTCACGCATCTCTTGAAGACTGTAACGCTTGCGAGTGGGTGGGTTGTTAATGAAAGTTAAAGGTGCACAACCTTCAGGAGTGGATTCTCCACAGGTTTTCTGATCTGGATTCTGTGTCCAAAAATACTCTTTACAAATCGGGCACAATTTCCGAACGTACCCGTACTCATCGAAGAAGGGAACGTGATATTCGCTTTCAGGAAAACGTTTCATCATCCATCACTCATCAAGTAAGAACCCCGTAGATTTAAAAGTTAGAGTTTAAGGAAGCATTTAACCGTTACATTTCTCACCAAAACTGTTCTAAAATAAGTCAAAAACCTCAGGAATTTAAGGCGCATCCTTTGACGTCTGATTCTCAGTTTTGATTGTGTTTTTCGCAAAGGCTTCTGAGTTTACCATAACTTGTAGAAAGTTGGTACAGTTTTCTTAATCAAAAATCGCCTTATCCGAATAGAGCTCCGAGGCCTTCGAGTGCTTCTTCTTCCTTCTCTTTTTCTTCTTTCTTCTCCTCTTTTTTCTTTTCCGCTGGTTTAGCCTCTGGAGCTGCTGCAACAACCGGTGCAGGTGTCATCAGCGCTGATGGAGATTTAATTGCTTCCTCAATGTCAACCTCAGCTAAGGAAGCCACCAGAGCTTTGACTCTGACA
>JAUWZP010000089.1 GCA_030615265.1 Candidatus Bathyarchaeota archaeon | reverse complement strand
CAAAATGGCAACCTTCGCCGTAGCAGAATTCACTGCACTCCTCTATGACTTGGTAAGGAGAAGAAAAGTAAGAATGAAAGTTGTCAGAGGGCGAAGGCATTTCATGGCAATTGGAGATAGCGCCAAATGCCCTAAGTGTGGGATAGATATTGCTGAGCCGAAAAAAACATGGAAGATGGCTGGTCGTCCAGATAGAAGTGGCAAGAGAACTGAGCTTACGATAGGTCTCTTCGACCATTGTGGAAAAAGCTTCAGAAAGGTCTTGGCTAAACGAAAGATTTAGAGTTGAACCATAATTCCACGATACCGTACAATAAGAAAAGAAAGTGGTTAAGCTAACACTCCAGGATTAGCCAAAGCATCAATGTTTAACTAGCAAAGAATATCAAGCAAGATGAAGTAAACAGTGGAAGAAGGTGAAAGCTAAAGTTGGAATTATTTAGCTTCTTCAGTCTTAGACTTGTCTCGTCTGGCCTTCTTTTCTGGTGGACAGAGTGGGCAACGATAACTCATACATATCCCTCGTATAGAATTATTGTTTCTTCCTACTAATATTTCTTAATGGAACCAGACTAGCGATGTGCTCTTAATCCAAATGAACAGCATGTTTGGTGATGTCAATAGAACATGCGTGAAATTTGGAACAGTATTCTTGGCATTTCTCCGCCATAGCCTTGTCTTCGTATGCTAAGCCACATTCTTCACAGTAATAATAGTTCTTTTCATCCTTCACTCTCTCTCTTACCATATTCCAGAAAGAAATTGACCTTCCATAAATGCTTTGTTCACTGTGTGTGCCCTAAATTATTAATGCAACTTGAAATGAGATATGAAGACGATACGAAACCGATTTTGTAGAACTTTGAAGAAATAAGATTATAGAAGACAGTTACAGAAGTGATAAATATCCTAAATATGCCAATAATGAAACCCTGAAGGGACACTCAGATAACATTTTCTGGGTGTTTTTCATTGTGCCGAGGAGGGGCACGTTAAACATACCCAAAAGAGAAAGGAGGATGAGAGATGAGAAAGACTTTGAAGGGCGTTCCGATTTGGCTGTTCCTGCTGGTGTCTGTGCTAGTTGCAAGTCCCCTAGTTGCCGCATGGATAGTGACCACTGGTCCAATAGCAAACGTATCACTCAGCATAAATAAAGCTGCAGCTTCATGGGAACCAATAGAGATTGCATTAGGCGATAATGGCGATGTAGATTCTGGTGCTCCGTTCAGCGGCAAAGGCACGACTGTCCTTACTATAGCAAATGCCGAAATGTTGTATGTGTCCTTTGACGTAATTACAGCCACTGACGAAGAGAAGAAAAGTATTGTTTGGATGGACGTTACGATAGGAGAAGACACAAACGGTGATGACGAAATTGACGATCCATGGGGAACCATTAGTATTGAAACGATTGAATGGGAACCTATTGTTGTTGAACTTGGCAGTGGAACCTACAACGTTGTCATACTTGTTGAAGGCGTAGCAGGCTATCCAGAAGTTGAATCCCCAGTAGTAGATTTTCAGGTGATAGCAACAGTTGAAACCCCTACGGATGGATAGCCAAACAAGTCAAGGATATACAAAAGACCCCCATCTTTTTTCTCAAACCTCTACACCACAAATTTTTTTCATTGAATACGAATATCAGGCAAGATGAAGCAAAACACCATGTTTTAAGGCTAAATGGTATTAGGTGGACAGCCACAAAAGTTGTTAGCGTGGTATACTCTTACAAGTGCACATCAGAAATCGTTAAATCAGTAACTAATTGCGCGTGCGCATTCACTTGTCTTCTGCTTTATTCCATGAATGTGGTTGTGTAAGCTCTTTGACTACCCTTATGAGTGAAGGTTGAAACCTGAGGAGGTCTGTAAAGGTCACCAACCCTACAAGCTTTCCATCCTCAACTATGGGAAGCTTCTTAATCTTCCTATCAAACATGAATCTGGTAACTTTGTCGATTTCCATATCTGGTTTTGCGACGATTAGAGGGCTCGACATTACCTCTTGAACTTTTGTCTTCTTTGGGTTCTTGGATTCAACCAGAACCCTTTTCAGAAAATCCCTTTCGGTCACGATCCCAATAGGGTTTCCATTCTCAGTCACAACCAAGCATCCTATACCATGCTGATTCATGATTTTCACAGCATCTATCACCAAAGCGTGTTTTTCCGTGGTAATTACATTACTTACCATAATGTTTTGAACCACAAGAGACATGCGATGCACCGCTTGAAAATCAACCATCTGGGAGGATTTATTCTTTATTAACCGAAAATAACGATTGCAGATATACACTGCAAAACCTTTCAAAAGATAACGAAATCAAGGCATGCATGCAAGCTGAAGTAAACACACAATCTACTAGAATTTTCCTCCTCAAATCATTAATTCAAGTTCAGTGGATACCAACTGCTAAATCAACGAATGTTTGGTTCTTTTCAGTTCTCCTTGTTTTTGTCACGGTAATAGCAAAACCATAAAATGGAGAGCAAGAACGCCCATGGAATGAGAACTAGCCACCCACCAGATGCTGCTATTTCTTCAAACATTGCACATCCACATTAGAAAAGAAGGCTTGATGAATCCTAAAAGGAAAGTTTCTTGCATGGAAACAGTAAGCGGATTGAAATATGTAGAAGACGGACATGTAGTGCATAGAACTTTTCTCCTTAAATCTTTAATGCAACTTGAAATGAACTAATATAGAGGAAAAGTTGTGGTTGAAAAAATATAGGCTGAACTTGGTAATTGCTTTCACAATCCTTCTAATCATTGTTTGGTTGCGATTACTAGTTGCATTACATTGGGCTAGGAGCTACTGGCATTTTGTAATGCAACTATTCCTAGCAGGTGCAATTGCCCTTCTTGTTATTTATCTTATATGGAATTTCTTTGTAGTCACAGTCCACAGAAGAACATGAATATCAAGCAAGATGAAGCAAACACTGCGCACGGTAGTTTCAGGAGCATAATCTAAATTTCTTAATTTTTTTCTTTTTTAATTAATTCTGTCACCCTTTTAGTACTCTATTTTCCACTGTGTTTCTATGGAGCCTCGGAAAGCCGACAGGAAGCTTATAGCATATTGAAATCGGAAGGGTTTAGGCAATGAACAAGCAGGTTTTGAAGCAGATAAAGAGTTTACGGCTAGGTCAACCCGTCGAGGTTTTCTGGTTTGACGCAAGCAAAGGTGAAGCCAGGTTTGGCGCTGAAGGCAAAAGCCTTGTTCAATTCGACATCCCAGTGCGTTCCCTCGGCTATTTCATAGGCATAGCAGGAGAGAAAACTAAGCACCTCATCCTGGTGCGAGACCATTTCCTGCTGAACAAAGAGATGGATGTTCACGATGTTGATTTCAGCAGCATACCGGTTGGCATGATAGACAAAATACGTTGTCCAGAAAAATTGAACTTAACCCTTGCCAAGCTTCTGCAAAAAGCATTGTTGAAAATTCGAATTAGAAAGCAACGTGGACGTAAAATTCCGCGTTTCAAGGAGGAAGAACACGATTGAGAAATTTCATTAAGAAGGCGCTTACCCGCAAGATAAAACTAACAAGACGCACAGTCGAGGTTGAACCTTCTCTTAGACTTGTCTACGGCATGTACTTCGCAATCGTTACTCTGATCTGTTTAACCATTTTAGAAGCGACGTACATCCTTGTCCTCCGTGGTTTCAGCAGCGAGATCTTCTCTGCGATTACGGGTCTGATCGGAACGATTGTAGGAGTCCTGCTAACATCGAAAGGGTGAACATATTTGGATCATATAGCGCGGGGTCATGGTAAAAGAGGCTTTTTTTTCAGCGTCGTCAGAATCAGAAAGTTGCGGGCTGAATTTGACGGTAAAACCCAAGCTGTGCGTGGCGCGCTCATCGCCGATCTCGAAGAGTTACACTTGTGGGCGCTTGAAAGGGCTAGAGCTGTAGAAAATGAAAAACTGAAGATCCAATGGTCACAAGTCGTCGCGTACATCGCTAAAACTATCAATATTATTTCGCGCGAGTACGATTCAAACAAGATTTTGGATAGACTTGAACTTTTGGAGGCGAAGGTAAGTGAGCTTAGAGAAAAGGATAAAGGATTTGGAAAGAGAGGTCGAAAGGCTCGAAGGAAAAAAAGAGCTGCCTGAAGACTCTGTTCAATTCTTTAGGCAAATTTTGCGCCTCAAGCCTTACTCATATCAAGCCAAGTTTCTCCGCGACACGTCAGCTCTAAAAGTCCTCCGCTGGTGCAGAAGAGCTGGAAAAACCACAGTTATGAGTGGTGATGATATACACTTTGCCGCTTTACATCCAAACTCGACAATCCTTGTGATAATGCCCAAATACCAGCAAATCAAGGAAATCTATTTCCAGGGCGAGGGCGGTCTCCATGAGCATTTAGCGCGCATGGACCCTGAAGTTTTTGAGTATCATATAAAAGAGCAGTTACAAACTATCATTCGTTTTAGGAATGGCTCGCGGATCCTGGCTGAGGTTCCTGAGCCTTTCACAATTCGTGGGCATGGACCCAGAAAAATCAGTTTGGACGAACTAAACTTCATTCGGAAAGATCAGGATCTTTGGTTAAGCGCGCTTTTGCCCATGACGTTGACACGTATCGTTTACATTAACGTAGCGTCTACGCCTTGGAACAAGGATTCTATCTACTGGAAAATGTGTTTTGACAAAGCTTTCAAAATGTTTTCGGGCAATGTGCACGAACAGAAACGTCCAAGATATCTCCGAACTTGGAAGGATGTTCTCTGTCCAAAAGGTCCTCTTAAGAAGCGTCAAGTTAAGATTATGCGCCAACAATACGCAGGGCAGCCTTGGCGTTGGAAGCGTGAAATGGAATGTGCTTTTGTCGATGACGAGATTGCTTTCCTACCTTCCAGCTTAATCATTAAGTGTCAAAATGAGGAGTTAGAATTCGTGGATTTTGAAGAAGCCATAACAGGTGAATTTTATATTGGCTGGGATCTTGGCCGTGAAAGGGATCCTGGCGCCATTGCGGTAATAGATCTGCGTGATGATGTTTGTTGCTTGGTTCATTGTAAATCTTTCAAGCTTGGAACGCCCTACATCACTCAGATGGCTTACATAAAAAGCCTATGTGACCGGTGGCGACATGTCAACGCCGTCTACTACGACCATACAGGCACAAAGGGCATCGATGAGGAAATTGAGAGGGCTGGTTTTCCAGGGTTAGAGGGCGTTGACTTCACTAAGCCGAAAAAACATGGGATGGCTATGGCTCTGAAGCAGCTTATGATGACTCCGCGTAAGGCTGATGAAGGGTTAGCGCCCCAGGATGCTCGACGGAGATTCGGGCTTCCCTACGACCAAGACGTGCAAGCTGAGTTAAATGTGGTTCAATGGGAACAGACCAGAGGCAGCGAATTCTACGCGTTTTCTCATCCAGAGGGCTCCCATGATGATAGATTTTGGGCAATATCATTGGGTGTAATAGCTGCTATCAAACGAGATGAAGAACCAACTATCATTTTCACACCGAGGGGATCAAGATGACAAGGCGCCGTGAATATTTCAGGATCAAAGTATACAAGCGCAGATATGACCGTAAAACCGAATGCTTTACCATTAACATAGCTTATGAAACTGCAACTGAGATCACACCCAGAACAATCGGTGTGGCTGAAGCCTTCGGCCTAGGAATAGATCAGCATGAGAAGTTTGTGATTTACGATAATGTGCAGTTGAAGATTGGGCCCACAGATGTAGTACTGATCAGTGGTGATAGCGGTAGCGGGAAAAGCGTTTTGCTGAAAGCCATGATGAAGGATTTGGGCAAAGAAGCCGTTGACATGGCGGACATTATTGTGGCCGCAGACAAGCCCTTAATCGACACGATAGGCAAAAACCTAAGCGAGGGTTTTGAGCTGTTGAGCCGAGCTGGGTTAAACGATGCGTTCCTTTTCGTTAGGCGTTTCCGAGAGCTCAGTGACGGCCAGAAATACCGTTACAAGTTAGGTAAGCTCATGGAAAGCGGCAAGCAGTGGTGGATAGCCGATGAATTTTGCAGCACTCTGGACCGGGATACAGCGAAAATCGTTGCTTTTAACATGCAGAAGCTCGCGCGGAAAAGTGGAAAAGCGGTTATTGTTGCAACAACTCACACTGATCTTTTCCAGGACTTAAAGCCGAGCGTTCATATCCATAAGCGCTTCGGCAAAGAAATTAAAGTGCAGTATTTTCCCAACAAAATTAACATGGAATGTAGCCTTTCGAGAGAAATCCGCATTGAAGAAGGCATTAGAGCAGATTACAAAGTGTTGGCGCCTTTTCATTATCGTAGTCATAGGGTTGGGGTGGTTCGTAAGATTTTCAAGGCTACTCGAGGAGAGGAAGTTTGCGGTGTTATCGTTTATGCTTACCCAGCTGTGGCGTGTTTTGGCAGGAGGCAGGTTTTGCCCCGGATGAG
>JAUWZP010000024.1 GCA_030615265.1 Candidatus Bathyarchaeota archaeon | reverse complement strand
CAAAGCGTAAAGGAGAACTGTAGTGATGATCACAAATGAAAAGCGACCAAAACCAAAGTTTAACTGCGTGTCCGTCAAATACAAGAGAAAGTTGAGGAGAAATGCAATGAACAATGCAAGGGCAAGCATCTTCGTTCTTGGTGACATGATAACCTCCTTTCTAATCTAATCTTGATGCTAATTAGTTCTTTTGTTTCTGCTGTAACTGTTACAGATTTACTTTCACTCTCCAGTCTGAACTATCTGGAAGTTTGTTTCATCGAGGGTCTTAAAAGGCTATGGAATGATTCTTCTGCTATTCCCTCAAGCCACCTCCTCCTCAGATATTGGAGAAAAGAGAGAGAAAGGAGAATCATCGGAAACCACCTTCTCCCACCTCTCCCATAGAGGGAATAAGAAATGGTTCGTTGCTTTGACTGTTGTAATCTGATTAAATCTTGGAAACCGACAACTAAATCTGACTGGTTGCTTGAGGAAAAATGGAAATGCAAAGTTAGTGAGAAACAACTTGTTGAGTATTATCGCATTCATAAGGAACGAGAATGTAAGTACTATGAGAAAAGACCAAAGCTTGCACCAAAGATTTAAGAAAGAAACTCTGATGTGACCACAGACAAAAGATGTAACGTTAAATAAATGAATATTGGAGTATGGAATGGAAATGACTGAAAAGATTGAGGTCATCGTTCAACCTATAAAGAAAATCATTATTTTCGAGTGCACAAAGTTATCAAATGAAGAGTTCTTCCAAAGGATAGAATTGATGGCAAGAACTGGGCAACCTGTAGTGTTAAACTGGGCAGAGGAAATAACCTTTCTGTCAACGATCTTTTCTGAAACAGGTGGAAGAGATTCTTTACTCATGACATACACCTAGTTAAACTCGTGTGGCTTTGCGTTTATGGTTTATGAATTTGTAATATAGACTGTGGCAATGTCCCCCCAGCCAACTCCCATTCCTAGGCTCCAAAATAGCCCTCTACGAGTTCAAAATCGCTTTTCGAATAGTCGAATTCTTCGCCCATGGTCTCCCTCAATCAAGCTAAAAGGACCTCTTACTCCAACAACTTTCATGCAGGACGCAAGAAGCTAATCTAGTAACGAGTGAATGAACTAACTTACTGCAGACGAAAAATGCGAGAACATGGGGAATCATAAACTCTGCTCCATATATATCCGCTCGACATTCCCTCTTTTTCCATTTAGAGAATCTTGCTAGCTAATTTATCGCATATGGCCCATTCACCCAGCCGAGGAACCTCTAGGTCAACGAAAATGCATTCTTAATCTGAATTAGCGCTTCATAACACATTTCTTTTCCGATTTACCATTTCAAAAACAGAAGGCGCCTGAGGTATCGATGTGACCCGTGAAAATTTAGATATAAATATAGTATGGCTCCTAATGCTCATCTTTGGGAGCATTCTCTCATTGCTTCCTCTATTTTTGCAGATAATGTTACACTGATGCAGTTTTGGTCGTGTCCTAAGTCTTCCTTGTCTTCTGTTTTCACTTTGGCAATCTGTAATATAAATCCACACACAAAATATCATATTGAAATGCGTGCCAACCAGTCTCTGGAGAAAAATGAGGGGCGCGCGCTGAAAGTAGACTCTCCACCCACTTATCTTTTGGGCAAATGCGCGCCCTAATGCTTCTATTTAGAAAAGCATAAAGTCCTATGCAAACATATTTCATCTTAGGAGATGGTGGACCGCTGATTCGAATTTTAAATTTTTTCCTTTCTCTCTCTCACAGGCTCTGGTTCGCCATCTGCAACTCAAAAATAAGCGAATTCTCTTGTGAAATTTGGCGATTGTGATTTTACACTCCATACTGGGTTGGGATCAACCATAAATCAACAGTTTTGTCTGGAACTTCAAACTTCACCTTAGTCACTGATAAAAATGGAAGCGACATTTAGACTTTAAAACTTCTGAAAGAATAAGCTCAGTTAAGGATTTTTAAGGTATTCTTTCACCCGTTCCTTGAGTGTTGGGAACTCATCTAACATGGCTTTAACAATTTGCCATCGGGTTTCATCAGCTGTCATTTGCTATCCCCGTCATAGCCTTTGTTAGTTGAGTATTAAATCTTAATGTCGAAATCAGATATATGTCCTCTTACGACAACATACACTGGTTGTGGCTTCGACTAAGCGCGCAGTCACGAAACAACCTGTGATGCTCTGATAACCGTCTTCTCTGACATGCATCTATGTTCTTCGCTCTCAGAAAGAGAGGGCATTAACCGAAAGGATATAGGATGTTCTTAGTTCCAGCTTTGTGCGACGAAATGAAGCAGTTTTCTTCGTGTGAACAGTCGAGTTTGGAAATATGTTGGTTATGGAATGGTTTGCCTTCTATAGTTTAGCACCTTATCCCTTTATCTTAGAGAGAAAAGCTAAAAATACTCAGATAACTTCAGGTAGGAGTTACATAGCGAGGAGAGGAAATGAGAAGACGACTTACCCATTCGCCGTACTCAACCGTTCTAGTTTTGATTCTAATCTTAACATTCTCCTTCATATACGTTCCATTGGCTGCAAGTCAAGACTCTGAAGAGATAATCTCAAAACTGATGGAACTTCAAGAAGACGTCTCAACATTGCCTCTTGATGAAGCCTTTGAAAACCCACATTCAGCGAAAGGACAAACAAAAGCGCTCACAAACAAAATCAAGGCAGTAATCAATCAAATTGAGGCTGGAGCCTCCAAAGGTGCCATAAATAAGCTGTCAAACGACCTTAAAAAAACAATAGAAGCATGGGTAACTGAAGATTACGAAGTCAGCCTTATTGAGAAAGTGGATGAAATTATAAGGCTCATTAAAGGAGAGATGCCTCCACCATTCCCAGACTTCTCCATAGAAGCCTCACTAACATCCCTAGCAATTGTTCAAGGAGAATCTGATGTCTCAACCCTGACGATAACCTCTCTGAACGGTTTCAATGAATTGGTGGACCTGACAGTTTCCGGTGTGCCTTCAAGCGTCACCACGATTTTAGATCCGACCCAAGTTACCCCTCCAGCCGGCGGCTTAACAACTTCTACCCTAACAGTCCAAGTAGCGAATTCGGCTGCTCCAGGAACATATACGTTAACTGTAACTGGAACGAGCGGCAGTCTAGTACACAGCGTAGACATCGAGCTGGAAATCACAACGGCGCCACCATCACCAGACTTCTCCATCACGGTTTACCCATCATCCCTCAGTATTCAACAAGGCACTTCTGATACTGCAAGCATAACAATAGCTTCATTAAACGGCTTCAGTGATCTGGTTACCTTAACGGTTTCGCCGGCCATCGACGGCATAACGTATAGTTTCGATCCGTCCGCGGTTACCCCGCCAACCGATGATGCAATTACCTCAACTATAACAATCGCAGTTGCAGAAACAACCACTCCTAACACTTACGTTCTCGCTTTAACAGGGACAAGCGGCGATTTGCAACATAACGCAAGTCTTTCATTAGAAATTACCACGGCGCCTCCCCCTCCAGATGTGGAACCTCCAACTGTCAGGATAGATGAACCAGCAAATGGAAGCTATCTGGCTGGTGTAGTGGACATAGCAGTCTTTATGTACGATGAAAACTTCAAGAGGGCAGAGTTGACAATTAACGACACACTCATCGCGTTGTGGACACCTGAAAACGTTTCCACCGGAGAACACTCAATCCTTTGGGACACAACCCTCTCAGAATACCCGGACGGTTTATATAATATCGCGTTGAGCGCCGAGGACGAAGCTGGAAACAGCGAACAGATCTCCATAACGATTTTTGTTGATAACAGTCTTCCTGCAGCCGAGATAAAGCAGCCTTTGGACGACGCTTACGTAAAGGGCATCTTCAATGTCATTGTTTATGGAGATGACGCCGACTTTCTCCAGATGGGGCTCTATATTAGTGATGCTCTTGTTCAAGCTTGGACAGCAAGTGGCGAACACACATACATTTGGGATACCTCAGAATTGTCAGATGGCTCTTACACCATGAAATTGCTTGTTTCTGACAAGGCTGGTAACTCTGCTGAGACACAACTTGATGTGACAGTTGATAATACTTCTCCGACAGCCAGCATCAATGCGCCTAATGAAGGTGATTTACTCAAAGACGAAGTTATCATAGATGTCACTGGCGGAGACGTCAACTTGGAAAAGATGCTACTTTCCATTGGCGGGATTGATGTGTTGACACTTGAAGCCAGTGGGACGTACACGTATGTTTGGAACACTTCAGCCGATGTTGATGGTAACTATGCCATTAAGCTGGAAGTTAACGATAAAGCTGGTAATACATTTACTGTTGATGTGTCAGTTGCAGTTGACAATACGCTTCCAACGGCTGTTATTAACACGCCTGCCGGGTCAACTTTTCTCAGAGGCACTGTCTCGATAGGGGTCACTGGAGACGATGCCAACTTTGAAGAAATGGAACTCAGAATCAATAACATACAGGTTGAAAGTTGGACAGAAGCTGGTAATCAAATCTACTCATGGAACACTAAAGCCTATTCAGATGGCAGCTACACGATTACATTGACTGTTTACGACAAAGCTGGGAACAACGAGAAAACCTCCGTCACAACCGTTGTGGATAACATTGCACCCTTAATAGGAGCACCTAGCTGGGAGCCGAAAGAGCCTTCTGTCGACACGCCAGTGAACGTTGCAGTGAAAGTAAGCGATGTTCAACCAGGCAGCGGCATTCAAAGTGTCACATTGTGGTATATAAACACAACCATGGATGATTGGCAGTCCATTTCAATGAGCTTAGATGTTGCAAGTGGGAACTGGACAGCTACGATTCCAGCGCAGTCTATGGAGACAGCAATCGAGTTCTACATTGAAGCCCTAGACAATGCTGGCAACAGAGCCGAAACCGCTGAAGACTATGAATACAACGTAATTGCGCCTGCAGGCATTCCATTAGCGTGGATCATTGTGATCATTCTGCTCATCTTAGCGGCAACCATAGCGGCAGTATACTTTTGGAGAAAACGTAGAAGAGAGAAACAGGGCATCAGTGATCGCGGTGGGAAAAACAAGCTAACGATTCTGTTGTGCTTCTAAGCCTTTGGAAATCAATGGCAGCACTAAGTTGCTCACAATTCCACGAAGGACAACTGTCGACTGAGGAAACTTGGATGCTCGAAGACCTAGCTGAAAAGGAGAAGATTCGATATGCTCTGCTTTTCTTGCCTTTTGTTCTTGCCTACATTTGCTGGCGTTGGTTTCCCTTCTTCGCTGAGCAAGCCATTTTTTATGTTTTCCATTATGTCCCGATTTTTCAGCCAACTCACTGGCTATGGTATGCAAGCGCTTGGATTCTTTACAGCTGGTACACTTTCCTCGTCATCGGAGTAGGCGGGTTTTTCATAGTTGCCGCTTGGATTTCCAAAGAACGAAAGATTTTGAAGGAAACAAAAGATTGTCCTATGGTTTCATTTGTCATTCCAGCCTACAATGAGGAAAGACTGATATCCCGTTGCATAACAAGCCTATTCGAAAGCGCCTCCCATTATTCTGGCCCATCTGAAATCATTGTTGTAGACGATGGAAGTACCGACCACACGTATGAGGTAGCTTGGGCAACAATACAAACGAGTAAGAGACAATATCTACATATTTACGGAAAGGTTGTTAGACATTCCGCAAATTTAGGCAGAGCAGAAGCAGTTCGAACGGGGGTTAACAAAGCGATGGGCGAAGTCATATGCGCAGTGGACGCTGACTCCTGGTGGGAACCCAACACCCTTCGTGAACTAGTAAACCGCATGGCCAACGACGACATAATTGCACTAACTGGCTACATACACCCAACAGACGGAAAAGCTGAACGAAACCTTCTCATCATTTTCCAGCAGCAAGAGTACAGCCAGGCACTAGGTGTGTTTCGCTGCGCCCAAGCCCTAGCCAACAGTGTCTTTATAGTTCCAGGCGCCATAGGTTTGCATCAAGCAGACGTTTTCCGCGACATTTTGAACGAAAGAGAAGTCCATTCGATAACCGAGGATTTTGAAGCTACTTTAGAAATGCGGAAAAGAAAACTGAAAGTTAGCTATTCCAACCGAGCTCGAAGTGTTACGGTTGCGCCAGCTTCGCTTTCAGATTTCTGGAAGCAAAGATTAAGGTGGTTCACGGGTGGTCTTCATAACGTCCTAGACCTGCATAGTGACCTGCTTTTCAGGAAGCAGTGGATAAGTGCGCTTCTTTGGTATTCTCTCATCGTGGAATATGGTGGAGCCATCCTTGAGATACTCGCTCTGCTAGGACTCCCGCTTTTCTTTTGGTTTGCGCCAGACAGAACGTTCTTTCTTTTCAATTTTTTGATGTTTCTACTTTTCGTATTGTCAGTTGGGTTGATTCTCCAAGCCATTGCTTTAAAGTTCGCCTACGACCAGTATAATCACAAAAAGCTTCTTCTCTATGCGCCTCTATACCTTGTTTTGAGATTCGTGAATGTTTGCGCTCGACTGGTTTGCATAATCAAGTATGCACTTGGCGAACGAGGATCTTGGCACAAAGCTGAACGCCCAATTCTCAGTTAAGCACCTATTTACTCAGACAAATATTGCGCGACGATCATGGCGTGGGCTTTATCGTATGGTTCTAAATACACGGTTTCTGTGACATCGAATCCTCGATTCCGCAATGTCGCAGTTTCCTGCCTATAGATTTTAGTCGGCTCTTTAGTCACGTCTATACTTTGAGCTTTTATAGCCAGCATTACCCAGCCCTTTCTTGCGAGAAACATGTCAGCGTTGTCAGCTAAAACTTTAGCCTGTTCCGGCTGAGCTATATCACAGTAAATATTGTCCACTTTGCCAACCATTGTAGAGTAGCGCTCAGGGAACCTAGCATCTGCAAGTATAGGAGACATGTTCTCTCTGAAAGCGCAAACGTTGTTCACTAGTTCTCGAATGGAGCGTGACGCAAATTCTACGCAGAAGACTTGTCCAGTTTCGCCGACTATGTCTGATATGTGACTTGCCGTAGTGCCAGAGGCCGCGCCTAGATACAAGACTTTATTGTTGGGCTGAATGGGAACTGTTTGCAAGCCCTTTAAGATGGCGGCTGCCAACTTGCTCCGGTAGGGGTCCCAGATTCTATATTCTACACGCTTCGACTTGGCTAGGCGTTCACCATACACGGTTCTTCCAACAGCAAAGTTTTTCGTGGCTAATCGTTGCTTACCGTCTTCCAAAGTGGCTCTGTAGATTGCGGGAAAACGGGGATGAGGCCTAACGTCTACGGCCACGTTTCCTTCTCCTCATATGTCTTCTTGAAGGCAAAGGCTTCTTGATCGGTGGCTTGTCATATTTTTCATGAATCTCTGCAACTCTGCTTTCAAGGACTGCTTTTAAAAAGTCTCCTCTATATTTGCCGCTGAATGCGTCAGTCCGAGCTGCAATGGCCAGTTTTCCAGCTAACGCTCGAGCCAGTTTTCCTCTTTGCCAGCGTTTGGCATCATGGATAATTGCATGCTGAAAGATTATTCCATGCTTAGGCGGGCGGGTGCCAGTTTTCAACGCTCTGAACAGAGCCTTTTCTGCACCTAACACTTGAATTGTGCTTGCAGGCATTTTTGCCAGATTGTTTAATCCGCCTGAGATGGCTATGAGCCTTGCGCCTAGAAGGGATCCTGCTAGGGCTTGGATGTTTGGGGCTACTTCCTCCATTGCTGTGTCCAAATAGCTTTCTAGGGTTTGTCTCGCCTTGTAGAGCTCTAATGTGTTTTTGCATATGGCCTGTATCTGGTTTAGGTCGGTTTCTGCGAGATCGGCGCCCATAGATGCGAGGGCTGCTTTACCTATCTGCTCTGCTTTGGTTTTGGGCAGTCCTTCAGCTTCGAGGTTTCTCAACGTGAAGTTTTCTCTTTGTCCAAGATCTGCAATCAGGCGCGCGTAGGTTTCATGCTTCTCTACGAGACGACTGAACTCTGGAAAGTGGAGACCGTACCATTCGCGTATTCGGCTCATGAAGAGATTAACAGTTTTGTCCAAGTCATCGATGGTCTGGATGGCTTGGGCCACAACCAAGTCTCTTTTTTCCACAGCCTTCTTCACGCGGATCTTAGTCAGTTCCATTGAAACCCTGTGGGTTAGCTCTCGAAGCTCAGCTTCCTCCCCTACAAATCCTACTTCAACGGCAACCTTCTCAAGATTTTTACGCAGCAAATCGCCCGCTTTGGAGGGTGTTTCAGATGCCGCCTCGATTTTTAGCTTTTCACGGGCATTTTGTGCGATCTCTGGATTTTCAAAGACGAATTTTTTATAGTCTTGAGCTTGTAGTTTCTCAACAAGCCTTGTTACTTCATCGATTACTTTTCCAGTTTCAATTTTTTCGAGCTTAGTAGCAATTTTTTCCGGGTCTTTCGTAAACAGAATTTTGTCTAAAAGTTGATTTTTCTCTCCGAAGCCGAAAACGCCCATTAAACACTGAACGATTGTCGCTTTCAAGGTTTTGCCTCCATTCATCGACTGATCTCAGCGCTTTTTAACCTTTTATCTTAACCTTGAATAACCTTTTGCTTTCTGTCAACAGTCATTCTTCAGGCTGTCATGTAGGCGATGAAGAGTTCTGCGCTGCGACCTGAGACTTCACAGCGGATTCCCGGTATCTTCTCTATCTGAACCATGGAAAAATGTTTTGAAGCTTTTTCTTTGACCTGTTTAGGCTGAAACCCCAAGTGAATGTCGCCCATCTCCTTCTTAAACTCTTTAAAAGAGTGCTTGCAAAGGTCTACAATCACAGCTTTTCCGTTGGTCTTTAGAACTTCATGAATGCTTTGAAAGACATTTTCGATGTCTACACAGTGATGCAGCGTTAAAGTTGAGTACACCGCATCAAATTTTTCTGGAATCTCCAAGTGTTTTCTTGCAAACCTTATGCTTGCGCCGACGTTTTCTGCGGTTCCTAGAAATAGGAGAACATCAGCCGTTTTTTTACTTAGCATCTTCAACATTGCGGGTGTGATGTCCATAGCGTAAAAAGAAGCTGTAGGCAGATGTTTACACAACTTTTCCGCTATTTTGGTTGTGAAGAATCCAGTGCCAGCGCCTACATCTAGAATTTCAGCGTTTTTCATCAGGTTTGGTGGTGAAAGTAGGTAATTTGAAAGAGTCAACGATGCGCTGTACACCTTCGGCTCCAAAGTAGCCTAAAACTATTTTATCTCTTTTCTCAGCCTATTTCTCGGTGAAATGTTGTATCTGCTCAGTTACCGTTTCCGCATTTTGGACACCCAGTTCTTTCAAAAGCTTTGGGAACTGCACAGTTCGGAGGTAACGTTGGAAGCTTAAACCGGGCACTCTCCTACTTCGTCCATTATTGATAACGCTTTAATGCTATTAAACTTGAGCAACCTACATGAAAAGCGTTTTCGCGATGCAACTGAATCCGGCTTTCAGGTTCTTTAGGCGTTGAACTTTCAGTGAGACTATCAAAACGCTTCGTAACTGTTTATTTATTGGTTAAGGTGTTCTCGCAAAACGTTTATATGAACGTGTATGCTATATTAAGATTTGGGATACATAAGTCCGAAAGAGGACATATCGTATCTATGTGCAACACGACAACAGTTCAGCACAAATCCAGAAGGGTTAGAAAATGTCTGAAGAGGAAAAAAGAAATTTGAGGACGAAAAGAGCCTTGAGTGAGGTTGGCACACTCCTCGCTTTTCAAATGCTTCGTATGAGAGCCCTTTAGAACTACAGCATTTCCGAAACCATAATCCATCGCATCCCTTTTTTCTTTGTGCATGTCAAGATTTTAAAAGATTGCAAACTGTAAAGATGGCAAACAACGTTGTGAGTACTTTTGCCAAAACATGGAGCCTCGGGCGGGATTTGAACCCGCGACCACCGCCTCTTTGGGCTGTTCAGTGTTTACCAAGGCGATGCCCAAACCAGACTAGGCCACCGAGGCTAGAGCTTTCAGAATTTATTACAGAACATGCTATATTTTAAAGCATTTTGTTAGGGTTCAATCTATTCTTGTTAGAAAAACATTAATTGACGACTTGTTCTAGCAGAATAGATAAAAAACAAGCGGGGTTGTCCGAGTCTGGTCAAAGGAGACAGGCTTAGGACCTGTTGGCGTAGGCCTGCGTGGGTTCAAAGCCCACACCCCGCACCAGAGGAGAACACTTTTGCAGATCGAATCTTCGAGGTTGAGAAGTTAAAGAAGCTTGGATGAAAAGAGGCAACTCTTGAGCCCATTTCAAGGAGACTACGCTACCTAGCTGTGCATGCTGCATGGGGCGAAAGAAGAGGAAGGAGCAATGCTCGGTCGCTGGCTTTTGAAAGTGGATTCAGAATTCATAATCTATAATAAATTGGGTAGCCAAAGCAAGCCGCCATGTCAAACCAGAAAAGCAGACACAAAAGCGATGCTGACAAGAGAATTGAAGAGATAAGAACCCGGATCGAGAAGCTCTTGGAGAGAACACGTAAAATCGATGTTGAACTCGCACGTAAAGAAAGAAATTTACTGTTTAAAGGCACGTAATATTATTCTATGGAGTCCATGAAATTAACAAGACGAACAAACGCGTTGCCCACACTGAGGACATATCACAGCACCATTAGTTAGAATACTATGGCAGCGCGTACATCTTTCATACATGTTGAACGGTTTGCATACTTGAGCCTCCAAACAATCACCTCACATCAAATCAGGTTTTAATTTATGTTCAACAAACGCTAAGTAGTCAAGCCCATAATTCGCTTTGAATGAAGCCTCTTTACTGAATAGCTTAGTGAAAACGTAGTGTAGATACTCATGGTTCAAGGAAACTATGACATCTTTAAAGCTAACTTTTCTTTGTCTAACAACGCAAATAGTGTTAGGAACCTCAATATAATTCCAGCCACTATCAAGATAAAGTCCATAGACATCTCCTACACGTATATTAGGGGTTTCACTCATTCTAGATCACCTCACAAAAGCGTATACCGCGGTATTGCTCCTTGCACGCGTTCCACCGCGCCCGACTGCACAAGCTCCCGGAGCCTACGCTCAACACTAGGCAAATAATGAAATCGCAGCTTAAACGCCATAGCTATTTCCGCAACGTCTAAAGGCTTCTCCGAAGTAGCTAACACCTGACGGATCTGCGCTCTTACCCTAGCGAAACACTCAGCTTTTGCTACCCATTGCGCTTGTTGAATTGTTGTCATAATAGATCACCATAAACTCGCTAACGCCGTTAGCCAATTCCCATGTGAATAAAGAAAACTACCTTTCGTGAATGGTGCTAGAATAGTGAGTGTTGCACTCACGGGTATGGTATCTGTATGTATGTACTTACTTACTATTCTTCTTCTTCTTCTTCTACCCACTAACCCAATCACTGTACTGTGGTGTCCAACACGGGTCATGGAGGCTCACCTTCTTCACCGCTTATCCAGCGCAGCCAGCGGTCACCATAAAAACGCATTATTCTACGTTGTGCTCGCGCGATGTTAGCCTTCATCTTGCCCGGTAGTTTTCTTAAATCGTAAAAGCTGAGTTTGCGTAGCTTCCAATGGAACTGTAGCTGAAACGCTAATCTTCTCTGTATAAAGGATGTGGACCTACGAAGTAGCTGAGCTATGTTCTGGATGGGCCAGTGGTGCTGTCTCAATAAGCGTATGGCTGTGGCTTCTCTTGGTTTGAAGCCGTAGCGGTTACGTGGCTTGTTAAAATGCAGTGTCGCGCACGCGACTATCGAAACAGTTATATCTCAAGACACAAGACGTACATGTGGAGTTAAGAGCCTCCAAAAATAGGGATTGTAGCGTATTCAGTGCTGCATTTAGCTGCACTGTAAAACGCTGCGTTCCATGTCCGTCTAATCGTATTGTCTTGGTTATACCTGTTGCGTGTGGATACCAGGTTTCCCCGGTGTCAGTAACCTTTCGGCTGTTTTCTGACGCTTAGGGAGTAAGCATAAGTTGTATAAATATCTTTAGGCAAAATATAAATACAACCTAGTGTAGATAGTAAACCATAGTGGTGTGAATAATACACTAGGTGTGTTGAATATGGGCGGTAAGGGTTCAGGTAGAAAAGTCATCTATACTGATAAGTACCATGAGATTATGCGTGAGTACAATCGTAAGTACCGCGCACGGATTAAGACTGCTGAGCATTCAAAGGCTAAGTGTTTGGAGGTGCTAGCTTGACAGTGCTGTATGACGATATGTGTAGAACTTTTCATAAGGCTCTTCACATGGCTGACACCGTGTTTGATTTTGGTGAGGCGAAGAAAATAAAGTTTAGAAGTACATGCACTACTGTCATGGTGCAAGCGCGTAAAGAAGGGTTGTCTTCTGTTGAGCAGATGCAGATGGTTGTGGATTCCATTTTAGACTTGGTTACTTCTGAAGTGGGTGCTGTGCATGATAGCTGGGGTGAGCATGAGATGAATAAGAGTTTCACGTTTAATAAATGGGTGATTTAGAAATGCCTAGACCTAGTATGAGAGAAAAGAAGAAGCTTGTGGGCAAAGGCCCGTTGAAGAGGGGACACGTTGATCCTGAACCTAGAATCAGTGAGTCATTCCGTTGGCTCACGCCTTCCATTAAATCTATTATTCCCATAGGCAGAAACAAGGTGAGGATAAAAGGTGTGGCTGCTACTGCTGACGTTGTTAGCAAGAACAACCGTAAGTATCTCGCTGCTGAACTTCAGAAGTCAGTTAGCTCACTTATTGGGGTCCCAATTTGTGTCAATCACGATCCTAAACGTATTGTGGGCAATGTGGAGTTTGCTGATTGGGAAGATAACAACTTAGAGTATGTAGGGGTAGTGAACAAGCAACCCTATGTGAACTATCTGAAAAATGCTGATGAGTGCGTGAAGGGGATTAGTATGGATGCTGACTTCATGTTTATGAAGTGCTTGAAATGTAACGAGCAATTCTTTAAACCTGAAACCTTCCAAAGTCACATGCGTGACATTCATCATATAGCTAACGGTGTTAACGCGCCTCACGGTATCATGCATAAAAGGTTGGCGTTAGTAATTTCGCCAGAGGAACCTGGTATTGACGCTGCTAATGTTAGTTTATTGGAGATGAAGCAAGATGGAATGTTGCGACTGTTTGAAACGGTTATTCGAGAACATGGGGGAACATATTCAGTGAGTAGAGCAGTACGTGTAAGTAAAAAACCAATTATGAAGTTAGGTGAACCAGTTGATGAGCATGGTTGCCACGAAGATGAAACATGGAACGGTGAAAAATGCGTTAAGAAGGCAGCAGAGCAAGCTCCTACATGCCCTGAAGGTAGTCACTATGATAAGGATGCTGGCACTTGCATCCATGATGTTACTGGGGAGCCAGTGGCATCTACTGGTACTGTTGAGCAACCACCAGTGCATGAACAAGAAGACAACGCGCCTGAAGTTCCCAAATGTGAAGCAGAAAACGAAGTTTGGAACCCAGTGACTAAACAGTGTGAGCCTATTCCTGAAGCTGTTAAGCACTTGCCTGAAATCTTCCAGAAAGGCACTAAGCTACAGTTGAAAGCTGTCTTCGAGAAGATACTAACCCATGCTGATAATCATGTGAGAGGTATGGATACAAGGCTTAAGAGGATCACGGAGATTGTGAACAAAGACCATGAGATCATCTATGAACTATACCATAAACTTCGCAATGACATTGCGAAATCTCCACAGCTTAAGGAGACAACGGATAAGATACAAGCCTTAGAGATTCGCTGTGACAATCTTGAAGCTAAACAGAAGGGTAAGTTTCTAGCTCACAACAAGATCATAGAGATGAAACAAGACGTGACCGGAAGACCAAGCATGGAGAAGAAGAAACCATGACTGTGCATCCTTCACTTGCCTTAGAGAAGCAAGAACGCAAGGTGCAACCTACACCACAGCCCCAGATAATCAGGGAGCAAGTTGACTTGACACCACTCATAGAACGCTTAGACAGTATGGAAGCTAACATAGCGAAACTGCATACAAGTATCAAAATGATTCAAATAACGCTTGGCAGCCACGAAGCAGAAGATAAAGAGATTATGGATTTGTTAATAGCGAAATTGAAGAAGAAGAAATCATAGTCACTCAAGATGAGTGATAAGATACGAATTTGGAGAACAAAAAATATGAATAAAATAAACAACGCAAAAAGCATACTAGACAACAAAGTATCTGACAACAAAATACCAGTGTTTGCCTTCGCTGGGGGTAATTCCCCGGGCTGTGAAACTTCTCTAATTCGTCATCTTGTTCTTGAAACACTCGCTGGGAGGGTTGCTGCTACTCCCTCTCAGCTCCCAATTACACGGAGATGGCCAAAGAGGAGAAGGAGGTTGTTCTAAATGAGAAAAAAGAAACAGATAGAGAAGCTACTGTTAAAAGCACCAGTGATACCCTGGAGCTTCACCAAGTTCTGGGTTGCCCGCGAATTCACACCGGCTTACTATCTATTCATAAAAGCAATCTGTGAAGTGGAGAAGATACCTATGCCTGAGCAAGTGAAGAAACCATCAGTTGCATGTATGAGACGCTACAGAGAGCATAAGGTGAAGACTTGAACATAACATTCATGTTGAGGGTACACCATGAGAGCTAATCTGCTTGAAAGACGCTTAGAAATGGTTAAGCTACGCTCCAGTGGGTTCCCTCTTTCATATACTGTGAACAATCTAGCACGAAAGTATGAGGTTTCCACTCGAGCCGTGTATAAGGATTATCAGAACCGTAAGACATGGTTGAAAGGTATCTTAGAGATGAAAGACCCTGAAACCTTCTTTCTAGGCTTGCTGGCGCGTCACGAAGAGATTTACAAGAAGGCTGCTTTTGAACATTTGAAAGCTGATAATAGTAGTGCTAGGGTTGGAGCGTTGAATCTTATGCGTAATATCAATAAGGATTTTGTTGAGATGGTTGTGCTTCAAGGCTTCTCAAAAGACCTTGGAGAGATTGAAGAAAAACTTAGGGAGATGGGAAAGCTTGAAACAAGCGCAGATACAACGGCAAATAGACTCCATTAAACAGCAGCTTCAACAGTCAACACAGAAGCTAGACCCAGAGCATACTAGGGAACGCGCTAACCTAATTGCCTTCACTGAGTACATGGATTATGTGAACGCTCCTTTCCATGATGAATGGTACACCTATCTTCAACACAAGTTTAGCCCACTGAAGCTACATCCTGACGCAGAAAAGAAGTATCTTCTACTGTGGCCTAGAGGACACGCGAAAACCACTGCTACCACATTCAACTATGTGAGTTGGCTTGTGGGGAACTACCATGATATTCACATTAACATAGTCACTAAAACAGCTTCACTCGCGGAGGAAATCTTAACAGCGCTTATCACACGTTTTGAGAGCGATACGCTCTATAAAGAAGTGTTCGGCAACTTGAAACCACGCCAGCCTAAGAAGTGGACGAGTAGAGAGCTTATAGTAGACCGCACTGAAATCAGTAAGAACCCAACACTCAAGGCTACTGGCATCATGGGGCCTATCACCGGAGGGCGTAGTGATCTTGTTATCTGTGACGACATTATTGACGAAGAGAATGTTAGGACGCGCCTTCAAGTTGAAAAGGTGAATACATGGTTCAATAAGGTGCTGTATCCTACACTCTACCCCTGGGGAGGTATGATAGTTGTTGGTACGCGCTGGAGCTATGCGGATATTTACGCTGAGTTGCTTGAGAAGTGGCCTAGCGACACGAAGCAAGCTATCTTAAATGATAAGACACAAGAGGTTTTGTGGCCTGAGTATTGGAGTTACGACAAGCTTCTGGAACGTAGAAACGAGATAGGCAGCATATTCTTCAATTGTCAGTATCAGAACGATCCAACTGGTATGGAAGGCACTCTTCTAAAAGCTGAGTGGCTTACACCTTGGAAGCCTCCACTTACACCTTCACCAGCTAACCGAAAATACGCTGGTGTAGACCCGGCACTAGGTGAAGGTGATCTTCAAGCTATAGCTACATTCAGCCAGAGCAACACAACACGCAACGGTTACTTGTTGGATGTGTGGGCAGATAAGATACCTTTTCCCATGTTTCTTCAGAAGTTGAGGCAGTTACATGAGGTTCACAACTACGTTAAAATCTACATGGAGAGTAACGCTTTTCAGAAGGTGCTTATTTCTGTTCCTGAGCTTAGAGGTTTACCGATAGTTCCCACACAAACTGTGCGAGACAAGGAATCACGATTTATCGCTATGAGTAGCCATTTTGAAAGTAACCGCGTGTTTGTTAACCCTTTACTACTCAATAAGAAATCTGAGTTCTGGACAGAATGGGTACAGTTCCCAAGGGGACAGTATGATGATGCTTTAGATGCTTGTGAGATAGTTACGAGGAACGTGTTGGGTATGCCCAGGGGAAGTATAGAGTTTCTGTCAAGTAGTATGCCGAGGGGGAGACGGAGACGTTGAGTGTGCTGGATCAACTGAAACGTGCTAGTCATCTATTACGAGATGCGATATGGCAGTTACAAAAGAAGGATGCGAAAATATGAACAAGTTGAAGGCTCTAGTAATTAAGCTGCCATTCGAGAAGGACCTGGGGAACGTGATTCAAGTAGCTAGGGCTGAAGCTCACAAGATCTTCAGGAAGCCAGAGAAGATTAAGGTGTTGGACATAATCAGGAGAGAATACGGTTATGTTGTGGTTGTTCAGAACGGGGACGGTTGTATCTCCGAGAACATGAAGAATAAGTGACGAAACAATTAGTACTTGAGAAAAATCCGTTCCAGACTATGCGTGACATGTACGCTGGGCTGGTAGTGGAGCATAAGAAGAACTTGGAAGAGGTCACAAGTGAAAGTGACAAGACCATGTACAAGTCTGCTATTAGACGGTATGAACAGCGAGTGAACGAGTTAGAGAGGTGGATGTGATGCAGTGGGTTAAAGGAACAGATCACAGCGCAGCAAACGATCAACGAGTAACCTACAGCCATCCATGTAGTTACACAGTGTATAAGAACGGCACAACCTACTATGCTGAAGCTAACTTTGTTGGAGGCACAGACTATTCAGACGCGGTGTTCTCTACTCTCTTAAACAGCTATGTGATTCCAGCGTTGACAGACGGTGGCTTAATCTTCATTAAAGCTGGCACGTACAGCGTAACCGCAGCCATAGATGTTACTCACAAGATCACCGTTGAAGGTGAGGGGGATGCAACGCTTTTAGAGGCTAGTGGAGACTTCGCAGTGTTAAGCTTCGTAGGCACGGCTTTAGACTTGGTTTCTGACGTGAGAGCTGCCAACCTCAAGATACTGGGCAGTGGCAAAGCTAACACTTCATGCTACGGCGTTAAAATCGAGTTTGGCGACAGAGTAACCTTAGAGAACTTACACATCAGAAAGTGCTACGCTGGCATCTACATTAAAGGCTGTCACGGCTTGTTCATAGACGATTTCAAGATAGCTGGAACTGGCGTGGAGCAGTGTGAGTATGGAATTCAAAGCGCATGGCAATCTGCCACGAATATGCTTGACTGCACTATATCAAACGGTATCGTAGGAGACACAGCTAGCACTGGCATGAAGATTCAGGGAACAAGTGGCTTCTTAGCAGAGAACGTGGTTGTTGTCAACGCTGCCGGTGACGCATGGCTCTTTGGAGATGAAGGTGCTGGAGAATACAGTGAGTACATTCACCTGGTGAATTGTCATGGTGACAGTCCGAGCGCAAACACTGACGCTGGCTTCGTGTTCAAGATAGGATCGGCTGACAAGTGCAGAGGCATCCAAATGGATAACTGTTGGGCTGGAGGCGTTGAAATAGGCATCTACATTTGGGGAGCTACCGAAGTAGCTATCAACAACTTTCAAGGACGCGACTGCGTGGAAGACATGATTTACGTTGACGGCAACCATGTGAATATCACTGGAGGCTTAATCATAGATTGGGATAACGCTGATGCTAGCACGTATAATGGTGTAGAACTCAACGGCTGCAGTGACTGTACAGTGGAGGGTGTAACCTTCAAAAACGCTAACGCTGGCAACGACAGCATAGAAGAGGTAGGTGCAGCCGACTACAACAATATTATAGGCAACAACGTGAGGGGAGCAACAGGGATAACAGTGCTGGGATCTAACACTAGATGCAAAGCTAACATAGGATACGTCACTGAAAACGGTGGGATAACTGGGGCTATAGCGACAGCCACAGCAGTAGCGCATGGATTAGCTGCCACGCCAACAAAGGTCATAGTTACTGCTGCTGAAACAGGGCCTACAGACATTTTTGTGACGGCTGTTGGGGTTGCTAACTTCACCATTAACTTTGGTGGTGGAGGCAACAAAACATTCTACTGGCTTGCGGAAGTCTAAAACATGCAGAAGGCAATCTGCGGCTACTGTCAAACTGGCTATTTTCACACTGACGTGTATCTTAACGTTTGGGACACTATGGTTAAAAAGTTTGAAAGTGTCTTCCACACATCAGCTAACGTGACAAGGCGAAGGCTACTATTAGGAGCTAGAGATAGCGTTACTGGCTTGTACAAAAAGAACTATGAAGTAAGCACCATTCAAACGCTGATATTTGACAAGGGTTCAGTAACTAGTTTTCAAGGTGTCGGCACTTACGCGCGTCTTGACGCTTTAGGCTTAGCTCTTGAAGAGGTTGTAGAGGGTGACGAAATAGAAACTTTGGATCACCAATACTATGAAGTTAAAGCAGTGCGTGAAGTCAGTGTAGGCAACAGCTTCATGCATAGAGAATGTGACTTAACTAAGCTACCGTTGCATGAACTGTCTTATTCATCTAGTGCGCTTGCAACCTCTGAGCAGGATGCTAGGCAACGCACTAAAGTCTATTGGGAGGGGCATATAACCCCGAACAACCTTCAACACAAAAAGTTCATAGTGTGTTATAGCCCGCCTAATTATCCTCTTGAGCAAGTGTTCAGAATCAAAAACATAGACATAATCTTCAGCATAGATCAGGGAACAAGTGAGCCTCTTCCAGATGCAGATCAAATTGTGAGGGATTACCATGAACACGTGCCAACTCACATAGTCACTTTAGACACTAAACTTCAGTGGCTTGGCGAAGCGGAACTGCGAAAGGTAACTGAAGAACATCCTGAAGGCAGCCAGCGTAGTCTAGAGAGAACAGTTAAACATGACAGTTGGCTAGGTAGCCATAGACTTTATGATACTGAGTTTATGCTGTCTTACGTTAGAGAGGCAGTTTAGAAGGCATGTATGCATGAAGCAAGTAACCATAACTACAAGTCACCACTCAAGATTCAACAATAAAGTAGACTGTGTCCGTTGTGGCAAACCACTAGAGAAGGGTGAGCAAGCATGGCGCAAGCTGGGAAGCCGTTATTCACACAACAAATACTACTGTGAAAACTGTTACGTTTCGCTCTGGCTCTGACGCTTCTTATCCTTTTGCTCTAACTCGGAGAGCCTCACACGAATGCTATTCATGTTGTCTTGCTGTTGTTTTTGCATGTCCTTATGGCTTTTTCTTTCAGCCTTAAGGCTATTCTGTAAGCTCTTAACGGTTTCTCTCAACTCCATGACTTCTTTTTCATGTTCAGTAGGTGTTCCCGATTCCAACCTTAGATGTGGCATAGCCTTCTCTTCATATTGCTTTCTGCTTTTCTCAAATTCAGGTTTGAAGTAGTGGCCGTCAACGCCTAATGTGTGGCCCATCCAATAATTTACATAGTCTTGTCCAGCTTGGGCTGCTTGGTTGCGGAACCATTTACGAAGAGAATACAGCCTTAACTCTCTAGGCTTACCAGCTTTCTTCTGTTCAAAACTAATTAGCCCTTTAGACTTTAATCCTTCAATAGTACGCCTGAAAACCTTAGTTAACGCTCTACTGTCAAGCTGCTTATCAGAACCTTTAGAAGTGAACAAATAGTCTTCTGGGCCTAGCTTACTGCTTCTCCGGTCAAGGTATGCTTTCAAGTACCTAACGGATTCTTCGCCCATCCATGAATGGTAGCTGCCAAACATACCCTTCGTAGCTTCTTCAGGAACCACAATCTTACAAGGTACAATATGCTTAGACAATTCAGGATCTACATGTTTCAGCTTGAGCTTGCGAACAGTGTCAGGCCTCAACCCTGACTGAGCCATCATACAGAAGGCAGCACGGTCCCTGGGCATAGAAACACGAAGTATCTCCTTAATCTCTTTCTTAGTAATATCCCGATTGTGATAGACTATCTTGTTCGCGCCCAAAGGCACGAAGCCTAACGGCAAATCACTGTACTTGAAGAAAGACTTGACGGCTGAGGACATGGTTCGGACGGTTCCAACCGCAAGATTCCCATTCATTAGGCTGGAGATGAAGGCTTTAAGAAGCCTAGCATATTTTCTGCGAAACTGACGATCATTACTCTCTTCATATTCATTTAGAATCTGCTGTGGTGTGCATCCTATGAAAGCACAGAACCTTTTTAGGCATCTCCGATAATTAGCGTCTGTCTCCACGCTTTTAGAGTGAGAGTAGGCTACGTTGCTTATCCATAACTCAACTGGATCAAACTTGCTCATTTTTTCGCCTTCTTCCTTTTCAACCCAAAACTTGAAGGCTCACCAGGTACAAACGCTTTTCGCGTAATAGTTTGCTTGCTCATACGTTTTCACTATGAAGACAATAAGTAGAACTAGTATATTAAAGTAACCTTTAACAGCACGTAAAGAAAGAAATTTGCTGAACCAGGCCAACTACTCGTAGGATATGCGTGTGCACTTCACTACCGAGAACTTGAATTTTCAAAAATCTTCTGCATCAAAGACACGTCTCTCAGTTTGCCAAATTTCCTTCCAACTTCCTTCATTATTCCTATATGGCTGAATCCAAAAGTCTCAAACATGTGAATACTTGCATCATTGCCTTCTGAAATTCTGGCGATAACCGTGTGAAGACCAGCATCTCTTCCTTCTCGCAGAATAGCTTTGATGAGTCTCTTCCCGATTCCCTTTCCTCTATACTCTCTTTTAACATACACGGATATTTCTGCAGTGTCAGAGTATGCACATCGGTCTGACCAGGGAGAAAGAGATGACCACCCAATTATCAGTCTTTCATTTTCCGCAACCAAGAGAGGATATTTCGAACCATGCCTCCTAAACCACCGCTTTTGCTCGTCTATTGTTTTGGGTTCGGTGTCAAATGTTGCAGTTGTCTTCAAAACAGCATCATTGTAGATGTCAGTAATTCCTTCCAAGTCTTCTAGTCTTGCCTTTCTAATCTTTATCATGATGCTTTCCCCTTATACTCTTCAATTCTTGTGTGCATGCACAAATCTTAAACGTATCCTACTAACACACGAAGATGCGGTGGTTATCATCACCACAAAAAAGTAGGAAAAAAGCCGCTTCGGTCGGCTCAAGCCATACACCTCGCATCGAATGGCACTCGCTGTACTTCATGATATAACAGCATCGCTTTCAACAGAAATCGAGGTTCAACTCTCTTTTTTTCTTGTTCCGAATCGAAATCCTACAGAAATGAATTATACGATATGAGGCTCTCTTAGAAAACGCGCACGCATATACTGAGGGGAAATGGTTAGCGAAGGTAGTTGAGGACAATTCAGAAGAAAAATGCAAATATCTTATCTTCCCGTTCAAAGGATCCCCTTTGATCCCACTGAAAATCTGTTTCAAATTTAGAGAAGGCAGACCCACAAAAGAACGTTGGAAACACGAAAATCTGGTCCCCTTAAAATGTGCGTGCGTACCTTTTTTTGTTGCGTGGCGAACATTGTTTGCTGTAAGTATTATTTCTTAAATAGCCCACTCAAATTTGTCTAAAGCAAGCATAATGGTCTAGCATTTTTCGTGATACTTAGGCTCTATGTAGACCAGTGCGGATGCTGTTAGGACTTTTAGAAAACAAATTAAGGTTTGGGCACGAACAACAAGTTATAATAGTAATAATCCTGAAATCATAGTGCTGTGAGGGGTTGCTGTGGCAAAACTTGACAAGCTCGTTATTTCAACGCTGGAAGGTTCCAATGAAGGGTTAATGCTTGTTGAAATCGCTGAGAGAGTTGGGCAATCTGAAAAGAAGGTTTACAGGACCTTGCGCAGGTTGTTTCAGAAAGGCATAATTGATTCCGAGAACCGTCGCTATATACTCTCGAATCGCTAGCGGGCGCTCTTACAAATCGAAGACTAATCCAGGTATCTTAGGAAACGGCTGCGTTTCTCCTATATGTTTGGCTCCCACTATCCAGCTGACCAGCCGCTCTATACCGACTCCTGCTCCAGCTGAAGGCTTCAGTCTCCTGTCTTTCGCCAGCTTCAAGAGAACCTCATAGTTTTTCTTTTTAACGTCATCTCTCTCCATTTTTCTAACTATTTTGCTGTATTCCCACTCTCTTTTAGCGCCGGACAATACTTCTCCATATTTAGGAAGAAAGAGATCATAGTTATCCCACTGGCCATCCTCGAAGTCTTCGAAGTCATAGAACTCTCTCGGAACATTCGTAACCCACACTGGCTCGCTGATTTCATGCATAAGTCGGGTTTCCCAGTCTTTTCCAAATTTACTTTCAAGTTCCACTTTATCATAAGCCCTGAAAGGCATATCCGGGACTTCTAAACTATCGTATCTACCGAGATGGACTAGCTCAGTGCGCATGTGTTTCTTTAGGCTGCTGATTAATCCGCAGACCAGTTCTTCCACAAAGCTTCTGATCTCTTCTGAAGAGGCGTTTCTGACTTCAAAATCCAGTTGTGTAAATTCGTAGGCGTGTTTTCCACTGTTTGACCTTTCCCTTCTTTCAATCCTGACGTTTGGAGACAGTATGAACAACTTGGGATGGGCCAAAGAGCAGGCAACCATCTTATGAATGATCATGCTTAATGTTGTTCTGACCGTTTTTCCATAGATCTCCACTTCAATTCGCTTC
Organism: Candidatus Bathyarchaeota archaeon; assembly: GCA_030615265.1. Classification (GTDB taxonomy): domain Archaea; phylum Thermoproteota; class Bathyarchaeia; order Bathyarchaeales; family Bathyarchaeaceae. Next base: position 1,047 of record JAUWZP010000024.1, on the reverse strand, counting down.
TCGACTGATGCCCCTGGATCCGGCCACAAAGGGTCGGTTGACATGGAGAATATCACTGGTAGCAGCCATTCAAACTCACTATCCACAAATTTGGAAGTGAGATACTTTAGAACGTGGGTCATCACCCTGCTCACGTGCCCCTTCTTTTCGATTTCGATTTCGGAGAGCTTCTCTAAAGGCTTCGGCATCTCCACTAATCTGCGCCTCACAATCGTCAAACTTCTCTGAGTGACCGCGTATTTTCTTCTCATAAATTCACCTCTAGTTTGGCTGTGCCATGGAACTATTCTAATGCAATATAATAGGGCACTCACGATTATAAATTTTTTTTAAAAAACATTAGAATTTTCCCAAAAAAGTTAAGCCTTTTATATAAGAGAAGTGTAATAATTACAAATATGGAATTCAAACTCGATGAGAAAGATTTGGCGATTTTAGCGTTCATTCAAAGAAACTGTAAACTCGCCGCTAGGCAGATCGCTAGAAAAATCGGTTCACCCATTACAACAGTTTTTGCAAAGATAAAGCGCATGGAGAAGCTGGGTGTCATAAAAGAGTACAAAGCAATTTTAGATTCACACAAGCTTAATTGTAGCACAACTGCGTTCATCTTCGCCTCCGTGTCTTATAGAACGAAGGACAATGAGCAACTGTTTTCACAGAGAGACGTAGCCAAAGATATAGCGAAATTTCCTGAAGTTCAGGAAGTTCACATAATCACGGGGGACTGGGACCTCTTGGTAAAGCTTAAAGCCGAGAACGTTGACGCCGTAGGAATTTTTGTCATTGATAAGCTAAGGTTGGTTAAAGGAATAGAGAAGACTCTTACATGTATGGTCTTCGAGACCCGCAAAGAAACGACTGAAATACCTTTAGAAACGCGGAAGAACCCGGGCATCATTAGGCTATACCCAGGCGGCGTTTAGCGCCCAAGTCTTCTTAGAAGATTCTGTTTAGCGGATGGTTCGACGTGAGTTGCTTTGTCCCTAGCTGTCTTTTGGCGTAGTAAGCTATGATAGCGTCGTTCATGGCGCATGTTGGAATAAT
>JAUWZP010000018.1 GCA_030615265.1 Candidatus Bathyarchaeota archaeon | reverse complement strand
ATTAACCTCAGCCTCGGTCAAGCCATGGACATCGCTTGGCACCGAGGACTCGCAAACGCCGACCTAATCACAGAAGCTCAATACCTTCAAATGTGCGCCTACAAAACTGGAACACTCGCAAGAATGGCAGCGAAAATGGCGGCGGTGCTAGCAAATGCAGATGAGAATGTGGTTGAAAAACTGGGCAAATTTGCCGAAACAGTTGGCATAGCCTTCCAAATTCAAGACGACGTCCTCGACTTGACTAGTGAAGAATTTGCTGAAAAGAAGGGCGGGCGAGGTCAGGATATAACCGAGGGAAAAAGAACGTTGATGGTTATTCGCACGCTGGAAAAGGCAGAGCTAGGCGATAAGGAAAGACTTAAAGAGATTCTCAAAATGCACACGGCAGAACAACGATTGAGAGACGAAGCCATAAACATCATGAAAAAATACGGCTCGGTTGATTACGCTAAACAATTTGCCCGCAACCTTGTGCAGCAAAGCTGGAAAGAAGTAGACATGCTACTTCCTCCATCCGATGCAAAAGAGAAATTGAGAGCCTTTGCCAAATATCTTGTTGAAAGAAAAATATAACCCAAAGAAAGCATGGGTACAAACCTTGACGGCAAGCAAAGACAAAGAACTCATTCGCAAATTAGCGCTTCTCAACGCTATTAACTACAGTGGAAAAGCACAGTTTCAATCAGTTTTAGGCAAGCTGCTCACCGAGAAACCAGATTTAAAGGCGAAAGTAAGAGAAATCGCACCCGAAGTTACTGAGATTGTTGAAGTCGTTAACAAGCTTTCGTTAGAAGAGCAGAAAAGAGAGGTCAAGGCAAAATGGCCTGAAGCCTTAGTTAAGGAGAAAGTTGAAATCGAGAAGAGGCTTCCGCCCTTGCCAAACGTGGAAAAGTATAAGCAGGTTGTCACTCGGTTTTCACCTAACCCTGACTGCGTGTTACATCTGGGCTCTGCCAGAGCCATAATCCTCTGCTACGAATATGCAAAAATATACAATGGCTTGTTCTACCTTCGCTTCGAGGACACTGACCCGAGACTAAAGCGAACGCAGCTATTATTTTACGACCTAATACGAGAGGACTTGGAATGGCTTGGCTGCAAATGGGACGCCGAATTCATTCAAAGCGACAGACTGCCCATCTACTACGAGCACGCGGAAAAACTGCTTGCCGACGGAAACGCTTACGTATGCACATGTAAACCTCCAGATTTTCGAAAAACTGTTCATGCGAAGCAAGCTTGTCCCTGCCGTGCTTTGCCAGCTAAAGAACAGCTAAGTCGGTGGATGAAAATGCTTGATGGAACCTACGGCGAAGGAGAAGCGGTTGTCCGCGTTAAAACTGACCTTGAGCATCCTAATCCAGCGGTTCGAGACTGGCCTGCACTGAGAATAATCGATGCAGAAAAGTATCCGCATCCAAGAGTTGAAAGCAAATATCGTGTTTGGCCTCTCTACAATCTTGCCTGCGGCATAGACGACCACCTGCTTGGCATAACCCACATAATTAGAGGGAAAGAGCACTTGACAAATCAGAAGCGGCAAGAATACATGTATCGCCACTTCGGCTGGGAATACCCTGATGCTATTCATTATGGTAGAATGAAGATCACCGGCGCCACTTTAAGCAAATCTAAGATTATCCAAGGAGTGAGAGAAGGCCTATTCATGGGTTGGGATGACCCTCGACTCGCCACTTTCATTGCACTGAGGAAAAGGGGAATTACGCCAGAAGCCATTCATCGCTTAATTATCGATGTTGGTTCAAAACCAGTAGACGTAACGCTCAGCTGGGAAAACCTCTATGCGCACAATAGAAAAATCATCGACCCTGCGGCAAACCGCTACTTTTTCGTACAAGACCCAAGAAGAATAGCTGTAAAAAATGTTTCTCACGCTGTTACAGCCAAAGTTCCAATACATCCAGACAAACCGGAAAAGGGCTTTCGTCAATTCCAGATTAAGCCTGAAAAAAAAGAGGCTTCTCTATGGATTTCCAGCCATGACGTCAACATTGCAGAGAAAAGGAAAATCGTGCGGTTGATGGGCTTGTTTAATGTACAGATCGAAAACGTGGCGAAGGGAGTGGTTGAAGCCGTTTATCACAGCGCGTCTCATGAAGAAGCGAAAAAGCTTGGAGCACCACTTATTCACTGGATTCCCGTGGATACAGGCTTACCCTGCGAGGTTGTGATGCCCGACGCCTCGATTGCTAGAGGCATCGCTGAAGATGGCTGTCGGGAACTGAAAGCTGATGATACCGTCCAGTTTGAGCGCTTCGGTTTTGTTAAGGTTGAAAGCGTAAATTGGAAGTTAAAAGCTTATTATGCTCACCGATGAATTGGAGCGCGCGCTAGTAGTATAACATGCTACGTCTAACCCTTTTCCTCCCTTGAACCATATCAGGACTCCGTCAACCTAAAAACTCTTATAAATGTGTGTGGTTGATAGAATCTGCACTTGAATATGGGTGAGGCTATGTCCAAACCATTTTATGCAAAGTATAGTGTTTCAAAAGAAGTAGCGGACGCCGCCTATGAAGCCCTCCAAATAGCTACACGAACGGGCTCAGTGAGAAAAGGCACAAACGAGACTACAAAGGCTGTTGAACGTGCACGTGCCAAACTCGTCGTTATCGCTGAAGATGTTGACCCGCCGGAGGTTGTGGCGCATTTACCCATTCTTTGCGATGAGAGAAAAATTCCTTACGTGTTTGTGCCAAGCAAACAAAAGATAGGCTCTGCTGTGGGCATAGATGTTCCTGCAGGCTCCGCATGCGTAGTCGACGTTGGCGAAGCCGCCTCTTTGGTTAAGGAGATAACTAAGCGGATAGAGGAGCAAAGGAAGAAGGGCACCAGCGAATGAGCAGACGCGAGAGAGAGGGCGAAACGGTCTTAACACAAGCAGAGGTCATTCAAGTAATCGGTAGAACAGGTGTAACCGGTGCAATCACGCAGGTACGCGTTCGCGTGTTGGAAGGAAGAGATAAAGGGCGCATCATCACGAGAAATGTTAAAGGCCCAGTGAGGGTCAACGACATTCTTATGCTCAGGGAAACAGAACGCGAAGCCAAGAAGATCAGGCGTTGAAACCAACGGAGGACTCGCTTCGGTGCCTAAACCTCGACGCTGTTCCTTCTGTGGACAAGACTTTCCAGCTGGCACTGGCATGGTCTACGTGAAAAACGACGGTTCCATGCTTTGGTTCTGCTCCAGCAAATGCCGAAAAAGCTCTGTAAAACTGCATAGAGACGCCCGCAAGGTCAGATGGACAAAATACTTTGGGAAAGAGGAGAAAGGAAGAGCATAGATGAGGTTTATCATCTTTGGTCCTCCAGGGGCTGGAAAAGGCACGTATGCGTCGAGGCTTGCGCGTGAACTCAAAATCGTTGTGATCTCCACTGGCGACATATTCCGCGATGAAGTAAAGCGAAACACCGATTTAGGCAGAAAGGTTGCAGAGTTCTTAAACAGGGGCGAGCTGGTTCCTGACGAAATTGTAATTGATGTTCTAGTTAAAAAAATCCAGGGCATGCCAAACAGCAAGCATGGCTTTATTTTAGACGGGTACCCCCGAACCATTGAACAGGCAAAAGCCCTAGAGAAGATTGCAAAGAGTGATGCAATAGTTCGCTTGATCGTTCCAGAATGGGTCATCGTAGAGCGTCTTTCAAACCGAAGAGTATGCAAGAAATGTGGTGCAATTTACAATTTGAAATACTTGAAGCCCAAGAAACCTAGCATATGCGACAAATGTGAGGGAGAGCTTTTCCAGCGTGAAGATGATAAACCTGAAGTGATCAGAGAACGACTGAAGGTTTATGAAGCCCAAACCCGACCCCTAATTGAATATTACAAAGATAAATTGCCTATCTTAACCATAGAATGCAACTCGCCGGATATACCGCCTGAGGTCATAGTTGAAAAGATACTGCAAGAACTGCGAAAGGCGAATCTTATAGACTAGCGAACCCCCGCTTACTGCAGCAAAACAGTTTTTTAGCCGTGCTCCCTTCATTGTTGTTGACCACAAGGAAGACTCTGTTATGCCGGTGCGCCAACCGATCATTTGCCTGCTTGGACACATCGACACTGGAAAGACTTTGCTTCTGGACAAGATAAGGAAGAGCAGCGTTCAAGCACGTGAAGCTGGCGGTATAACTCAGCATATTGGCGCAAGCTTCTTTCCAGTTAAAACTTTAACTGAACTGTGTGGGTCTCTCTTAAAGAGACTGAAAGGTGAAGTTCAGATTCCGGGGTTGCTTGTCATTGACACGCCTGGGCATGAAGCCTTTGCTAACCTTAGAAAGCGAGGGGGAGGAGTAGCTGATATTGCTATTCTCGTTATCGATGTGCTGAGAGGTTTTGAGGCTCAAACCCACGAGTGCATTGAAATTCTTAAAGCCCGAAAGACTCCGTTCTTGGCTGTAGCCAACAAGATAGATAGGGTTCCAGGGTGGATATCAAAGCCAGACCAATCCTTTCTGGTTTCTTATAAAAGTCAAGATTCTTATGTTCGTCAAGATTTAGATGAACGCCTCTACACCATTATCGGAAATTTTTCAACCATCGGCTTTCGAAGTGACCGCTTCGATAGGATAACTGATTTCACAAAAACAATAGCTATTGTGCCTGTCAGCGCCAAAACGGGCGAAGGCATCCCCGAACTGTTAACGGTTCTCATCGGATTAACCCAGCAATACCTGCAAACGCAACTGGTGGTAACTGAGGGTCCAGCGAAGGGCACGGTTTTAGAGGTTAAGGAAGAACCCGGCTTAGGAGTCACGGTCAACGCTATCATCTACGACGGCATACTTCAGAAGGGCGACACGATTGTTGTCGGGGGAAAGGAAAAGCCCATCGTAACCAAGGTACGTGCAGTGTTGTTGCCCAAGCCTTTAGATGAGATTAGAGATCCGCGGGACAAGTTCTCCTCTGAAGATGCGGTTTCTGCTGCAGCAGGAGTTAAAGTTGCAGCTCCAAATCTAGATGACGCTTTGGCGGGGGCTCCCTTGTACGTGGTTTCGTCTGAGGAACACTTAGACGAACTCGTTAAGCTGGTTTCCGAAGAGGTGGAAAAGCTTCGAATTACTACGGATATAGATGGAGTTGTCTTAAAGACCGATGCGTTGGGTTCTCTCGAAGCTATAGCTGAAATCTTGAAGCGGGAGAACATCCCAATTCGACTGGCAGATGTTGGCGATGTTTCCAAACGAGACATTGTTGAAGCATCAGTGGTTAAAGAGCGCGAACCCCTCTACGGAGTCATTCTAGCATTCAACGTGAAAACATTGCCAGACGCCCAAGAAGAGGCAAAAAACCGAAAAGTCCAGATTTTCCAACGCAACATCATTTACCACCTGATCGACGACTATACGCAGTGGCTGAGAGACGAACAGGAAACGCGTCTGTTAAAAGAGTTTGACAGACTGCTGAAACCGGCAAAAATGAAGCTTCTACCTGGCTATGTTTTCAGAAGAGCCAAACCAGCTATAGTAGGCGTGGAAATTTTGGCTGGGCAAATCAAGCCTAAAGTTCCCGTTGTGGATGAGAACGGTGGAGATCTCGGCGAAATCCAGCAGATACAGGACAAGGGAAAAGCTATTTCAGAAGCAGAAACAGGTATGCAGGTGGCTATTTCTATGGAAAAGCCGGTGGTGGGGCGCCACATCAATGAAGGAGACATCGTCTATGTTAAAGTGTCAGAAAGCCACGCAAAAACATTGCTAACTGAATTTCAAACTCGCTTGTCTTCTGAGGAACTAGACGCACTAAACGAACTTGTAAGCATTATGAGACGCAAATCTCCATTCTGGGCAGCTTAACAAGGGCTCAAGTAAAATAAGACCTGTGTTTACATTTGAGCTTCAAGTGTGATGGCTTAAACTAAAGAAATACCTATTCGTTTTATTTTACATTCAGCGTTTCCAACAGTCTTTCTCTTTCATGTTCATTTAAGTCAAGCAGGGTCTTGTGTCTACCTAGATGGAATGTTTTTTCAGATATCTCTCCCACTGGACAACAGTTGTAGCAATATCCACAAAACATTATCCTTCGGTCAGTTTTTTCTCGAATCTTATAGACAAATTGGACACAACGGTCTCTGTTGAATCCTGTGGGCGGCGGCAACTTTTCATCAATGGCGTTTACTGGACAAAGCTTAATGCACGTGTCGCATCTACGGCAAGGATCAAAGTCCGCTAAAGGTTTGTCTGGTTGAATTGAGGCGTTTGTAAGAACCGCTCTAAGGATGACTCGGGGTCCATACTCAGGTGTTATCAAGATGCTTGGTCTTCCAAAGACGCCGATTCCAGCTTCATATGAAGCTAACTTAAAGGATAAACGAGCGGTTCTTGGCTTTTCATCCATGTAGCCGTGGGAAAAAACCGCTTCGTAACCCATGCCTTCAAGGAAGTGAACAAGCTTGATAGCGACCCAGTCACGGTAAATGTTTAGTACTCGTTTTTCAACATCTCCTTTCTGACAGTAATCTAAAGTGGTATAGTAGTCTAAACCAACATGAAAAGCAAGGACTATTATTGAATTACAATTTTTCATGACACTTCTGGGATGACAACCGCTCTTCACCATTCTAAATCCCAGATCGGGATCAGCAACTCCAACCTTGAAAACACCAAACTTTCTAAGAAAGTCTTCTATCTCATCTTTTAGGGACATCAACTGCGCACCTACGCATTAAAGATTTCCTTACTTCCACTCTTAAATCGATTGTAGTTATTCCAATAATCTTTTAAATCTGTAAGAAAACGAGAACTGGAACTAAAATCCAAGACTTAATAGGAAAAGGTTTTTTAGTTTAGTTGTTACAAGTGAACAGTCAACACATATGGGTTTATAGGCGTGAGGTGATAATGAACAATGTCAGTATTCGCGGCGCCAGGAGCATATGACCGCGCCATAACTGTTTTCTCCCCAGATGGGCGACTCTTCCAAGTTGAATACGCCCTGGAAACAGTGAACCGCGGAGCAACAATATTAGGTTTAGCCTGCTCTGAAGGCATCGTGCTAGGAGCAGAAGAAAAAATTGAATCTCCATTACAAGACCAAAATTTCTCATGGAAACTTTATGAAGTAGACAACCATTTAGGAGCGGCTGTTGTAGGTTTAGGCTCAGACGCGCGTATTCTAATAGACCAGGCAAGAATCTACGCTCAGAGCAATCGACTAATGTACGATGAACCAATCGACATCGAAGTCATTGCAAAACGCATTGGAGACATTAAGCAGTTGTACACTCAACACGCGGGAGTCCGGCCCTTCGGGGTCTCGGTTATCTTTGGCGGCGTAGACAAAACGGGAAACCGAATCTTTCAAACAGATCCAAGCGGAACCTACAGAGGCTACAAAGCAATAGCCGTTGGAGTGGGCAAAGAAACCGTTGAAAAAATTCTCAAGGCAGAATACAAAGAAGCAATAAACCTCGGAGACGCAACAAAACTTGCGGTTAAACTTTTGGTCAAGGCTATAGAGGCAAGGGAAGAAAAGCCAAGGATCAAAATTGCAGTAGTTCCAGCAGCCACAAAAAAGTTAAAGATGCTCACTGACGCAGAAATTGGAGTTCACCAGCGTAGTATTGAGGGCAGCGGAGCCCAATGAGTCAACGGTACACCATAGCTCGCCTAACCCATGAAGGGGAGCGCTTCGAAATTCTGGTTAAACCTGACGCGGCATTAGCCTATCGTCTGGGAAAAACTACCTCGCTTTCGGAGGCTCTTGTAAGCGACACAGTATTCACCGATGCTAATAAGGGAATTAGGCCTTCAGAGGAAAAATTGCGTAAAGCTTTCGGAACAACCGATTCGTTTCAAATAACACGCAGGATATTGCAGAAGGGCACACTGCAACTGACAACTGAACAGCGCAAACAACTCGTCGAAGACAAGCGCAAACAGATCATTGCGTTCATCTCCCGCCACTGCGTGGACCCAAGAACCAGCTTACCCCATCCACCTCTTCGTATAGAACGAGCCATGGAGCAGGTTCACTATTCAATAGATCCCTTCAAGGAGGCCGAAGAACAGGCTAAAGACATAATAAAACTCCTGCTCCCAATCTTGCCGCTAAAAATGGAGCAAGTCCAAGTGACAGTCCGCATCCCACCGCAATACGCAAGCAAAGCGTATGGTACAGTAAAGAGATTCGGTGCAATAAAAAGGGAGGAATGGCGAAGCGACGGCTCATGGTATGGAGTGGTAGAGATGCCAGCGGGACTTTATGGTCCATTCTTAGAGAAAATAGGAGAAGTAACGCGAGGTAGTGCAGAAGCAAAACTAGTTAAATGAATCTAAAAATTGTGGTGATGAAAAAAATGCCAGTTCTTTATGAGAGAAGACAGATTGTAACGCCAGGCGATCTGCTAGCTGAAAATGATTATATGGCTGGCGAAAACACGTTCAAAGAAAACGGTAAAATATACGCAACCCGTGTTGGACTTGTCAATTATGAGAACAGAAACATCTATGTTATGGCGTTGAAGTCATTTTACTTCCCTATGGTTGGAGACACGGTAATCGGCAAGGTCATTGACGTAAGCCTAATCGGATGGATGATCGATGTCAAAGCGCCTTATAGAGCCTTGCTTAGAGCCTCAGACGTTCTAGAACGTTCATTTAGACCTCAAAGAGATGACCTGCCTTCGATGTTCGATGTCGGAGACATCATTATCGCAAACATTGTTGCCAGCGACCGAACAAGAGGCCCTCTCTTGACAATTCGAGAACCTGGGTTAGGCAAGATTACAAGAGGGCAAATCACCGAGATTACTCCAACAAAGATCCCTCGGCTAATTGGAAAGAAAGGCTCGATGATTTCCATAATTAAGAAAGAGACGGGTTGCCAAGTCTTCGTAGGCCAGAATGGCTCAATTATCGTTAGCGGTAAATCGCCTGAAGACGAACGCTTAGCAATTATGGCTATCCACAAGATTGAGCAAGAAGCCCATACATCTGGATTAACAGATCGTGTGGCTGAGATGATTAGAAAAGAGAAAAATGAGAAAAAGGAGGTAAGTGGAAAACATGTCTAAGAAGAAAGTTAAGAAATTGATTAATGGAAAGGGCATTCGTTATGATGGAAGAAAATTAAACGAGTTAAGACCTATAAAACTTGAAGTGGGAGTTCTCGACAACGCTGACGGTTCAGCCTATATCGAACAGGGAAAAAACAAGATCTTAGCCGCGGTTTACGGACCAAAAGAGGTGCATCCGAAGCATTTGGCTATGCCCGATCGATCGTTGCTGCGATGTCGCTATCACATGGCGCCTTTTTCGGTTGAAGAGAGGAAATCGCCTGCTCCATCAAGACGGGAGAAAGAGCTCTCAAAAGTAATTCGAGAGGCGTTTGAACCCTCGGTTTTCACTGAATACTACCCGAGGACGTCTATTGACATTGTCATTGAAGTTTTGCAGGCGGACGGTGGAACAAGATGTGCGGGCATCACAGCTGCTTCTTTGGCTTTAGCGGATGCTGGTATACCTATGCGCGATTTGGTTTCGGCTTGCGCTGCAGGAAAAGTTGAAGGGCATCTTGTATTGGACGTAGCCGACTTGGAAGACAAGCAAGGTGAAGCTGACGTGCCAGTGGCTTACATGCCTAACCTGAACGCCATAACTTTGCTTCAGATGGATGGGATGTTAACCAGCGAAGAGTTTGAGCAGGCTATAAATCTCGCAGTCGAAGGGTGTAAGCAGATATATCAACTTCAGAAGGAGGCTTTAAAAGCCAAGTATGTGGAAGTTAAAGAAGCCAAAAAGGAGGATGCTGAACAATGACTTCGTCAATTATTGCCCGTGTAAGGCAGAAGAGAATAGAACAGTTGATTTCTCTTGGAAAACGACTTGATGAACGCGGGCTAACCGATTATCGTGAGGTGCAGGTTGAAGTTGGAGTTATTGAAAAAGCTGAGGGTTCAGCGCGTGTCCGCCTTGGCAAAACTGAAGTATTGGTTGGAATAAAAATTGAGTTAGGCGCGCCTTTTTCCGATGTTCCTGATAAAGGGGTCTTAACGGTTAACGCTGAACTGGTGCCCTTGGCTTCACCTACCTTTGAGCCAGGACCGCCTAATGAAAACTCCATTGAACTTGCGAGAGTAGTGGATAGAGGCATCCGAGAGTCTGAGGCAATCGATCTGGAGAAGCTGTGCATTGAGCCGGGGAAGAAAGTTTTCATTGTGTTTGTCGACGTGTATGTGCTTAACTACGATGGGAACCTCATAGACGCTTCTGCTCTAGCGGCGTTAGCAGCACTGCTTAACACCAAATTGTTCAAGTACGCAGTCAAGGAAGGCGAAGTCCAGATTAAGCCTGGTTATAAACCGCTTTCAATCCGTAACCATCCTGTTGCTGTTACCTTCGCGAAGATCAACGATAAACTTGTGGTTGACCCGGGGCTTGAAGAAGAGCAGGTGATGGAGGCTCGACTAACAATGACCATTGAAAAAGATGGAAAAATTTGCGCTTTGCAGAAAGGTGGCGCAGGCTATTTCAAAATTCAACAGATTCTGGAAGCTGGTAAGATAGCTCGTAAAAAGGCCGCTGAACTGCGAAAGCTCGTGGTGAAAAAGTAGTGGGGAAACGGACAAAAAAGGTTGGTCCAACAAGAGGGTTGGGAGCTCGCTACGGCTCTAGTGTGAGAAAAAGGTACTCAAAGATAATTGTAACACTGAGGAAGACACATAAATGTCCCCAATGCAGTACAGTGGCAGTTAGAAGACAAAGCGTAGGCGTTTGGGAATGCAGAAAATGCGGGTTCACCTTCGCAGGCGGCGCCTATACTCCAATTACAAAGCTGGGAATCATTGCAAGAAGAACCGCCAGAGGCGTGCAACAGGAAGCTCCTCTCGAAGAGGAAAAAATGTAGTCTCTTTCTGCTCACTGCCAGTCCCGGATCCACATGATACACGAGAGCTTCTTGCCACAACCATGCGCGTTTCAGACCCAACATTATTCAAATTAGCCGAGGGAGATTCAAAAACGAAAGCTCGCGCAGTTATTCGCTTAAAGTTTCAATCAGAAGACCATTTGAGCATTGTTTTAAAGGCGCTTAAGCCAGAAACCGATAAGCAGTTGACTTCTCGTTCAAGAGTTCAAATCAGAGGAGAAGGAAAGGCTTTGACGCTCATCTTTGAAGCACGGGACACTTCTGCTCTGAGAGCTGTAACAAACTCGTATCTGCGGTGGATTGCGCTGGTTAACGATACATGGTCTGTAATGGAAAGTCAACAGTAACAAGTCTGAGGAGTCATCTAAAAACACTTAATTAATAGGAAACCCTATTGCTGAGAGCAACCGTCAAGATTATTTGAGGCAGCTAAGATGAGCGATGAAATCTCAAGGCTTCCGCCCAAGGTACAAGAGCGCCTTCTTAGGCTTCAACAGTTGCAGCAAACTTTACAGGTGGTTTTATCCCAAAAGCAACAGTTAGAATTGGAACTCACTGAGGGTGACCAAGCGTTAAGCGAGCTGGAAAAGCTTGATGACACCACGGTTATCTACAAGTCTATAGGGTCCCTTCTCGTGAAGGCTAAACGCCCGAAAGTTGTCACGGAATTAACGGAACGAAAGGAACTCCTTAACACACGAGTCACTGTGCTCGGCAAACAAGAAGAACGATTGCGAACCCAAGCGAAAAATTTACAGGCCAAGCTCCAGCAAGATCTGCGTCCAATCTCACCGTGACCTTGTTCAGGTGAAAACTCTTTTGCAAGAGATAGGAATTTCAGAGTTGACCTTCGAACAAGTGGAAACACTATGCGCCATCGCTGAGAAAGCCGCAAGAAACTACGTTCTATCTAAAGTTCCTTCACGTAAAGTTTCAGTTCTTAACATAGCCGTTGACACCGAAGGGTTAAAGCCAGTCACAGTGAATGTTGAGGTCGAAATCATCCTGTCGCCGTTGATGAAGAACTATGACGTAAAGCAACTTGCAGAGGAAGCCACAAAACAAGCGTTTAAAGCAGTTGAAGCATACTTAAGGGAACTAACATGCAAATCCACGACATAGCATCGCTTATAGACAAGCACAACGCAAAACGCATTCTACTGTTGTGTCACCACAACGCCGATCCAGACGCCGTATGTTCCGCCTTTGCCTTCTCTCAACTATTAAAGCGATTATGTCCAAAACTAAACATCGCGATCGCAGCCGCACAAGGAACGAGCAGACTTTCCAAGTTCATGTTAAAATCTTTACCAATGACGTTGACAAACCAGCCTAACATCGAAGAGGCTGATGTCATCGTGCTATTAGACACTAACACTGTTCAGCAGCTAGATGAATGGGGCGGGCGAGTTAAAGCTTCAAAGGCTCCGATAATTGTGATAGACCATCATGCAAGCCACCCAGAAACAGAGCATCTAGCAACGCTCACCGTGGCAGACGAAACAGCGTCGTCCACCTGCGAGATTGTCTACCATCTTTTCAAAGAGGCAGAAGTGAAACTGACGCCAATTGAAGCCAAAGCCATGTTCCTCGGAATAGCCTTCGACACCAGACACTTCATCTTAGCCAGCTCTGCCACATTGAAGATCCTGGCTGACCTCACTGAAGCTGGCGTAAAAGCTGAAGAAACACTGTCTTTACTTTCTCTTCCGATGACCCCTTCAGAACGCGTAGCCCGTCTCAAAGCGGGCAAAAGGGTGAAACTTTTAAAAATCAACAACTGGCTGATGGCATTTTCTCATGTTAGCGCCTATCAAGCCTCTGCTGCCCGCGCGTTGGTGGCCCTTGGAGCCCACGTGGCAATAGTTGCAGGCCAACACAATGACAAAATCCAAATCAGTATGCGGGCAAGCCGCGAGTTTCATGGCCGAACAGGTCTGCATCTTGGCAGAGACGTTGCTAAGCCTCTCGGCGAATATCTTCACGGCATGGGCGGGGGACATGCAGTTTCCGCAGGCGCTAATGGAATTGGAACCCCAGAAGCCAGCCTCAAACGTTGTGTACGGCTTTTGAAAGAAAAACTAACGCAAACCTGACTTACATAGAAAATTAAGGCGAAACTCCTTTTTAGGTAGCTACTCTTAAATGATCGAGTTCTCATTTGCCAAATATAGTGGCGACAACAACTTGCCCATCATACAAACCAAAAACCTCACGTACACCTATCCCGGCGGAACAGAGCCATCCATCAAAGACGTATCCTTAACCGTCGAAAAAGGAGACTTCGTCATCCTCACGGGTCCAAGCGGCTGCGGCAAAACCACACTTTGCCGATGCTTTAACGGTTTGATCCCTCATTTTTACTCTGGAAAACTTGAAGGAGAGCTGACAGTTGGCAAACTCAACGTAGTTGAGCATCAGATTTACGAGATGGCTTGTCATGTTGGACTTGTTTTCCAAAATCCAGAGAATCAGCTCTTCGCGCTTTCAGTTGAAAAAGACGTTGCCTTCGGTCTTGAAAACCTAGGATTTCCCAGAGATGAAATCCGTAAACAAGTAGATTGGGCTTTGCAAATGACGGGTATAGAAGAGTTGCGGGAAAGGGCGCCTCATGAGCTTTCAGGTGGACAACAGCAGAGAGTTGCAATTGCCTGTGTGCTTGCCATGCAGCCTGAAATCATGGTTTTGGATGAGCCAACCTCTTTCTTAGATCCTCTAGGCGCTCAAAAGATCTTTGAAGTCATCAGTGAACTTAACAGAAAACTGGGAATTACGGTGATACTTGTTGAGCATCGTTTAGATCTAGCATCAAAGTATGCCAACCACGTTGTCATAATGGATGAAGGAACAATTGTCCTAGACGGCAAACCTCAAGAAGTCTTCGATTCTGAAAGCGCCCGACTCATTGGCGTTGGAATTCCAAGAGCGACAAGGCTCTGGCAAATGTTGAGGCAGAATGGAATTCGTCTCGCCGGAGCTCCAGTGAATTCTGAAGAAGCAATTCAACTGTTGCGAGGTGTCTTGAAACGTGATTGAGATTAAAGGCGTCTACTTCACTTATCCGACAGGCGTTGAAGCGCTGAAAGGAGTTTCTCTCACCATTCGAGACGGCGAGTTTGTCGCTATAATGGGTTCTAACGGTGCTGGAAAAACAACGTTAGTTAAACAGTTTAATGGATTGCTGAAGCCAGCTAAAGGTGAAGTCCTTGTTGACGGAGTGAACACACGAAAAGTAAGCATAGCCAGCTTGGCAAGAAAGGTTGGATTTGTATTTCAAAATCCCGATAATCAACTGTTCTGCGAAAATGCCGAAGAAGAGATCGCTTTTGCTCTTAAAAACTTCGGGTTTAAAGAAGAAACAGTTAAGAGCAGAGTAACCTGGGCGCTTAACCTCCTCGGCTTAACGCAGTATCGTCAAACTTCTCCCTTCATGCTGAGCGGAGGTGAACGAAAGCGACTAGCTTTGGCTTCTGTGCTTGCTTGGGAGCCGAAAGTTGTTGTCCTTGATGAACCTACAATCGGGCAGGACTTTGAACAGAAAGAAAGGCTGCGTCAGTTTATTGTTCAGCTGAACGCTCAAGGGAAAACAGTTATCATAGTTACGCATGATGTGGAGTTCGTAGCAGATTGTGGCCCCAGAGTCGTGTTAATGGCTGAAGGAAAGATCGTGGCTGATGGAAACGCCAAAGAAATACTTACGGATAAAGAGCTCGCCTTCAAAGCTTCCATTGTGCCGCCGCAGATTACCCAGATTTTCCTTGGATTAGCCGACTTCGGGTTGCCAACAGACGTTATCAATGTTCATGAAGCAGGTAAGATATTGCTCGACTTTCTAAAGGAAGAGGTGAAGCCATGAGCGTATTTGAAGGGTTCAGATTTAGACACGTTTCCTCACCGATCCACCGATTAGACCCAAGAGTCAAGTTCTTTTATGTTCTGGTAATCTTTGGAGTAGCCATCGCTTTCCTTGAAGTTTTGCCGCTTATCCTTCTGTTTCTAATTCAAATACCCTTTGTGCTCGTCGCAAGCGTGCAGCGAGAGTGGATACGATCATTGAAAGGCGCCTCATTCTTGGCTATCCTCATCTTCGTTGTCAACTTTGCCTTCGGATATTTCGGCGGCTTCTATCCTTCTTCCATGTCTCCATGGGAATACCCTCTCGCCATGTCTCTGCGCTTTCTAGTCCTCGTTGAATCTTTCTCCATATTCTTCTTAACAACCTCCCCAGATCATCTCAGTTTAGCGCTTGAACAAAGCCATGTGCCCTACGAGTTTTGCTTCGCTTTCACCACCGCAGTTCGGTTTGTCCCAGTCTTAGCTGAAGAGGCTCAAACAATTATGGATGCCCAGAAAGCGAGAGGTTTAGAGCTTGAAAAAGGTAATTTCATCAAGCGTGTGAGAAACTACATTCCTATACTTATCCCCCTCATTGTAAGTGCCATTCGACGTAGCCTTGAGCTTGCTGAGGCAATGGAGTCACGGGCGTGGGGAGCAACTGAAAAACGCACTAACCTTTACGTGCTTAAAATGAGGAGTGCCGATTACACCTTAATCGCGATCTCTATCGGCATGGTGATCATCAGCATATACGTTCGCTTATTCATCACTATTCCCTCTCTAACAATGCTGTTAACATGAATTACCTTACTAACCCCTTAAATTCCCCTTTTTTACACTCCAACAATTCATATTCCAAATCCAGATTCAAAAGTCGCAAACTATAATGGAGCATACTTTCGAAAGTACGACAAAGGTGAAAAATGTTGAGCGAAGTGCTCTATATGGCATGCAAAGAGCTAATCGACGACGCCAAAAATGGATGCGCAGACCGAGTCTTCAAGGACATATGCCTCGAAATCTTAGCGAGAGCAAAACAGGTTCTCACCGATGTCCAATTTACAGAACTATCTCACTATGCAGCTGAAAGAATAAAAGAGACAGGCCGCATGAGAGAAGCGGAACTGTCTATCTAAGCGCCCCGTTGCTCACTAGCTCTCTTCATGCGCATTCCTAGAACAAAGATTTCAGCACTCTTTGCTCTACTAGCCCTCGGTTTCACTAATTTTACAAAGCCAAAATGTTGCTTAACCTCTCCGACAAAATCTTTCAACATGTCGCCTTGAAAAACCTTAACGAAAAAGTTTCCTCCAGCTTTCATAATGGTCGTCGCAATCAACAAGGACCGTTGAGCAAGATCGATTTGTCGGGCGTGGTCAAGTTCCCAGACTCCAGAGATATTCGGTGAAACATCTGAGACTACAACATCCGCCCTGCGGGGAAGAAGCTCCCTAATGCTGTCTGTTATTTGAGAGTCGCCAATGCTGCCGGTTAAGGCTTGAACGTTAGGAAAACCTAAAGGCTCAATAAATCTGACGTCAACACCCAGAACAAAGCCATTGTCACCCACGATCTTCCTTGCTGCTTGCATCCAGCCGCCGGGAGCAGCTCCTAAATCCACTACGACGTTACCCGACTTGATGAACCTATATTTTTCTACTATTTCAAGAAGCTTGTATGCCGCTCTTGACCTATATTTTTCTTCCTTTGACTTGCGGTAATAATAATCTCTTTGTCTTTCTCTGACCCAAGCCTTTGGCAATATTAACTTTCACCAGAAAGGTCGGCATCGCCTTGTCTCAAGCTTAGAACCCACGCGGTCAATCTTTCGCACTCGTTAGGTGAGATAGTGCCCCAGGCTCCACAGCGAGCGTCGTTTGCACACATTAGACAGGGGCAATCAATAATAGAGTTGATCGACACGGGCATCCTTTTCGAGTAAAGCCGGTAGGTCCATCTGCCTCCGAAAAGCTCCTTTTCCCGTTTTATCAGCCCCTTGTTCTCCAGTTTTAAGGCTATTCTTGAGCCTTCGCGGCTGCTGGCGCCTAGTTTACGCCATAAATCCGACTGCAGCACACCTTGGCTCCCCATGTTTACGATGAAGTGTAACGCTTTGTATTCACGGTCGTCCCGCTTCGGCATATCTATCGATTCCTTTGCACTGTTGACTCTTCGCTAGTATAAATAAGGGTGGTTTAACAATAAAAAGCTACATGTTAAGACAGCACGTGAGGAACGGTGAAAACCCTTGGCAACACGGAGAAAAGCTGATTACTACTGCATAGGCCTAGAATCCACAGCTGACGATTTCAGTGTTGGAATCCTCTCATTCAAAGGCAAGATTCTCGCCAATGAAATCAGCGTGTTCATGCCGGAAACAGGAGGAATTCACCCAAGAGAAGCAGCTAGGCATCACGCGGAAGTGGCTGGAAAAGTCTTAGCGGAAGCTTTACACAAGGCTGGAATACGGCCACGTGAAATAAAGATAATAGCTTTTTCTCAAGGGCCAGGATTGGGACCGTGCCTTCGAACAGGCGCAACAGCGGCTCGTGCTTTGGCGTCTTATCTTCAAGTTCCATTGGTTGGGGTTAATCACTGTGTTGCACATATTGAGATCGGTAAACACATAACTGGCGCCAAGAACCCTTTGACCCTCTATGTCTCAGGTGGAAACACCCTAGTTGCCGCCTTTGAAGCTGGTCGTTACCGGGTTTTCGGTGAAACGCTAGACATAGCTGTAGGAAACTGCCTCGACGTGTTCGCTAGAGAAGCGGGTCTACGC
The DNA here is from genome assembly GCA_030615265.1 of Candidatus Bathyarchaeota archaeon. Classification (GTDB taxonomy): domain Archaea; phylum Thermoproteota; class Bathyarchaeia; order Bathyarchaeales; family Bathyarchaeaceae. Next base: position 10,713 of record JAUWZP010000018.1, on the reverse strand, counting down.
CAAAAGCTAGGTGCACCTTTTGGGGCTCTCGTAGAGCAACTGGCAGCCAGAAGTCAAAACTTCATTTCTCTTCCATACACCGTAAAAGGCATGGACTTGTCGTTCAGCGGTTTGCTCACAGCAGCCATAGAACTACTTCACAGAGGACAACATCGCCTTGAAGACGTATGCTACAGTCTGCAGGAAGTTGCGTTTTCTATGCTGTCTGAAGTTACTGAAAGAGCGTTGGCGCACACGGAAAAGCCCGAGCTGCTTCTAACTGGAGGAGTTGCTGCCAATAAACGGTTGAAATCCATGTTAGAAACTATCGCCAAGGAACATAACGCCAAATTTTGCGTGGTTCCGAAGCAGTACGCCCTAGACAATGGTGCCATGATCGCGTGGACCGGCATTCTCGCCTATCAGCATGGTCTTTCGACGCCTATAGAGAAAAGCTTTGTTAGGTTGAAGTGGCGTTTAGATGAAGTTTATGCGCCTTGGGTTGGAGGCTGAGAAAAGAATGCTTCTCAAGAAGGGCGCTGAAGCCAGCTTATTTTTAGAAGAGTGGCAAGGTCGAAAGGTGATTATGAAGCGGCGGCTTCCCAAGGCCTATAGGCTTGCAGCTCTCGATGAGACAATCAGGGTTCAGCGTACTGCACATGAGCCTCAAATTATTCATAGGGCAAAGGAAGCGGGTGTTCCAACGCCAACTTTATACCTTGTAGACGTAGCCAACGCAAACATTATCATGGAATTCATTGAGGGTAAGCAGGTGAAGCAGATTCTGAACGACCTTTCGCAAGTAGAGCGGGCAAGTCTATGTCGTCACATCGGCTCACTTATTGGGCGCCTACACAGCCACAGTATTGTTCATGGTGACCTCACTACGTCTAACATGATCTTAACGCCTCAAGGCAAAGTTTTCTTTGTAGACTTCGGATTGAGCGAAAGGTCAAGCGAGTTAGAAGCTAAAGGTGTGGATTTGCATCTTATGAAAAGGGCTTTGCAGAGCACCCATTTCCGATCTGCGAAGGAATGTTTTGAGGCGGTTATAGCCGGTTATTCCAAAGTTGTTGGCAAAGATGCAGCAGAAGATGTGCTTAATAAGATTCGCGAAATAGGCAGGAGAGGACGCTATGTCTCTGAAAGGTAAGGTCGCCTTTTTCGTGACAACCAATTTTCACAAGTTCAGTGAAGCCCGTCATGTGCTTGCTGAACATGGAGTTGCAACCGCCATGCTGAGGATAGAAGCCATCGAGATTCAAGATGACAACCTAGAGGGAATTGCAAAAGCCAGCGTTCGGGATGCTGTAGAAAAATCTGGGTTGCCAGTTTTGGTTGAAGACGCTGGGCTTTTTATAGATGCCCTAAAAGGTTTTCCAGGACCCTACTCCTCCTATGTTTACCGAACTCTAGGAACAAGAGGCGTTCTCAAACTTATGGAAGGAACCGATAAAAGAAACGCTTACTTCTATTCGGTAATTGCGTTTCATAGCCCGGAGCGAGTTTCGCCGAAATGTTTTCATGGCAAAGTTGAGGGACGAATCACTTTAAACGAGCAGGGAAATCAGGGTTTCGGATATGACCCGATCTTTGAGCCAAGAGGCGGGGCTGGCATAACTTTTGCTGAAATGACAACCGCTATGAAAAACAGGCTTTCGCACAGGGCTCAGGCCCTACGGAAGTTTGCTGTCTGGTACCGGTCTACATAGAACGAAGGTTTTAAATATGAGCGGGTCTTCGCTCTTAAGAAGTCTTCGGAGGAGAAAAGTTGCCAAAAACTGAAAAGGGAAGGTCTCATTCAATCCGACCGGTAAGCAAGAGACCGCCTGCATGGTGTCGGTACACCACAGAGGAAGTGGAAGCCCTTGTGATTAAACTGGCTAAAGAGGGTCACAACTCCAGCAGGATAGGGACAATCCTTCGTGACCAGTATGGCATTCCGTTGGTTAAGCCCATTATGGGAAAAACGGTGACTCAAATCCTAAAAGACGCTGAACTTGCTCCTTCACTTCCAGAAGACTTGGAAAACTTGTTAAACAAAGCCAGTCGGTTATATGTGCATCTTGAAAAGAACAAGAAGGACCAGCCGAACAAACGGTCGCTTCACCTTATCGAATCAAGAATCTACAAGCTTTCGCGTTATTACAGGCGGGAAGGCGTACTTCCGCAAGATTGGAAATACAAAGCCAAAACCGCTTCCATCAGATAGGGGTTTTCATGTCTGACGACGCCGTTAGCAGGGAGCAACTTGACTCTCTTCAAAACAACGCTAAACAGGCTGCGGATCTGATCCGTAAAACCGTGGAAAACGGCGAGTTTATCCATGTAGTTTCTCATCTGGACGCAGACGGTTTAGCAGCAGCTGGAATAATTGGAAAAGCCCTTGCAAGATTAGGCGCAGTTTTTCGCATTCGCATTGAAAGATGGCTTGATGAAAAAGTTGCAAGCAGCATTGCCGCCGATAAGCCAGCTTTAACTGTATTTGCAGATTTTGGAAGCGGCAACCTCGACGTGTTAAACAGCCAGCTTGCTGACAACCGCTTGATTATACTTGATCATCATCAATTCACAGAGGAACCTTCTCCCACATTTGTTCACGTTAATCCTCATCTTCACGGAATCGACGGTTCACGCGACCTCAGCGGCGCTGGAGTAGCATATTTCATGGCTAAGGCTCTCGATAAAGCCAATGTGGATCTGGCTCCAATTGCAGTTGTAGGGGCGCTTGGAGACCGTCAGGACAAGTATGCGTCAAGGACTTTGGGAGGGGCTAACAGGATAATAGTTGAAGACGCGGAGACAACGGGCGGCCTGAAAACTGAGACAGACCTTCTGTTTTTCGGTAGAGAAACCCGCCCAATCCATAAGGCGCTGGCTTATACAACTGTTCCTTTCATTCCAGACATAAGCGGTCAAGAAGACCGAAGCGTGGCTTTCCTTGCAAGCATTGGGATAACTCCTAAGAAAGGAGATAAATGGCGGGCACTCCGAGACCTTTCAGAAGAGGAGAAGAAGAAGCTGTGTTCAGCGTTGGCGGATCACCTCGCCTCAAAGGGGCTGTCTGGCAATGTTGCACTGAACTTAATTGGACGCGTTTACATGTTGACCCATGAGGAGCCTTGGACGCCGCTTAGAGATGCCCGAGAATTTTCAGTTCTGCTTAACTCTACTGGGCGAATAGGTAGAGCGAGTTTGGGAGTAGCCATCTGCATGGGCGACCGAGGCGTAGCACTGGAGGAAGCCAACAAGGTGCTAGGTGAATATCGCAGAACAATCACGAAGTATCTGAGTTGGCTAACTGAAGAACCCGGGCGCATAGAAGAGTTAAACAGCATCTATGTGGTCCACGGCGAGGGCATAATCGACGACAAGATGATTGGAACTATATCATCTATTCTTTCGACTAACTTGCCGAAACTGGAGAAGCCGTTAATAGCCTATTCAGCGGTGCAAGGAGAAGAGTTCGCAAAATTCTCGGCGAGAACCTTGGACCCTGTTGTAAAGAAGGGTTTGAACCTCGGAGATATCTTGAAGATTGCGGGTGAAAAATATTCGGGCAGAGGAGGCGGACACAACATTGCCGCTGGAGCACAGGTGCCGATTAAAAACGTGGATGCGTTCATTAAACTTGTAGATGAGCTTGTCAAGAAACAGCTAGAAGGAAAGCCGCTTGAAGGCTGAAATCACGCTTACATATGAGGCTGTCATAGAAGCAGAGGCAGTTGCAAGCGCGGTATCACCTGACAACGTAAAAGTTCCACCCGGCTTATTTGTAAGGACAACTAGGCGAAAGAACAAGGTGTTCACTCAAATAGAATGTGAAACACGGTTGCAAACTCTTATCGCAACAATAGACGACCTCCTAGCATGCGTTTCCATTGCTGAAAAGGCCTTTTCCGCTGTGAAGCCCTGAGAACTTTTGATAATTTAGCGTGTCTTTGTGTAGTTTCACTGCGTATAGGTTATATAGTTGAGTTTCATGAAAAACCTAAGGCGTCAAACATGCTGGACATCAAATTCATTCGAGAACATCCAGAAATCGTAAAAGAAAACCTGAAAAGGAGAAGAGATCCCGAGAAGATAAAATGGATAGGCGACCTTTTAAAATATGATAGAAAATGGCGAGAATTGATCCAAAAATGCAATGATCTTAGAAGAAAGAGAAACATAATAACTCAAGAAATAGCCCAACTCAAGATGGAAGGCAAGGACCTCAAGGTCAAGATGAAGGAAGTTGGAGAACTCCCAGATAAGATAAGGAAGTTAGAGACTCAGGCTGATGATTACAAGAAAAAAGTTAATGCAATTCTAGTGAAACTTCCTAACATTTTACACGACTCGGTTCCTTACGGAAAAGATGAGAACGATAATGTCGTCATAAGAACGTGGGATAAGCCTCCGAAGTTTGATTTCAAGCCAAAGAGTCATTTAGAGATCGCCCTTGGTTTGGGTTTAATAGATGCGGAAAGAGCTGCTAAAGTCGCAGGGCATGGGTTTTTCTACCTAAAGAATGAGCTAGTACTACTTGACCTAGCTATTCAAAAGTTTGCCATAGACTTTTTGATGAAGAGAGGTTTTACTCTGATTGAACCACCTTTCATGATAAAAAGAAAAGCCTATGAAGGAATGATAGATTTTGAAGATTTTGAAATGGTTACCTATAATGTTGCTGGCACTGATTCATACCTGATCGCAACAAGTGAACATCCGATGGGAGCTATGTTCATGGATGAAGTTCTAACTAAGAAAGACCTGCCGATAAAATTCGCTGGTGTGAGCCCTTGCTTCAGAAAAGAAGTTGGAACTCATGGAAAATACACTAAGGGTTTGTTTAGAATGCATCAATTCAACAAAGTCGAACAATTCATCTTCTGTTTACCTAAACAGTCTTGGCAATTCCATGAAGAAATCCAGAGAAATTCTGAAGAGCTATATCAACAACTAGGTTTGCACTACCATGTAGTTAATGTATGCACAGGAGATATAGGAACCATAGCAGCGAAGAGATATGATATAGAAGTCTGGATGGTTGACGGAAAGTTTAGGGAAGTTGGCTCTAATTCCAATTGTACAGAATATCAAGCGAGAAGACTGAACATAAGATATAGAGATAAAGAAGGGCAGGCACCTGCAGGATTTGTTCACACTCTGAATAACACTGCTTTAGCTACGAGTAGAACGATGATGGCGATCTTGGAGCAATTCCAGCAGAAGGATGGCTCTGTTACCATTCCGAAGATCTTGAAACCTTTCATGAATGGTATTGAAAAGTTAGAAAAATGAAAACCTTCGCCCGCACAATTCTTGCGGTCATCTGAAATAATAAACCTTTTAATACTTCTGTGCTAATTTCTCCGTCACAACGGAGGTTCACCTTGTCTTCAAAAAGACGTGTACGTGACAAATGGCGCAGCAAAGCATGGTATACAGTGACGTCGCCGCCCTATTTCGGCAACACCGAACTAGGCTCGATCCCAACCGATGACCCGAACAAACTGATTGGGCGAATTATGGATGGCACGCTTTATGATTTAACCAACGACTTTGCCCATCAATATTTGAAGATGTATTTCCAAGTTTTGAAAGTGGAAGGCAAGAAAGCGTATACTATCTTCAAGGGGCACGAGTACTCGCGAGACTATTTAAGAAGCCTTGTTCGAAGGCGAACCACAAGAGTAGACCAGCTGGTCAGCGTAACTACCAAGGACCGTTATAAACTACGCGTCGCGGTCTCCGCGTTCACCTTAGCGCGAATAAAAACCACGCAAGAGCATATTATCCGTAGGATTATGAAGCAAACTGTCGAGGAGAAAGCTTCAACGCTCACTTTTGATCAATTCGTTCAAGAGGTAGTGCTTGGGAAAATTGCGTCCGATGTTTATAACGAAGCAAAGAAGATTGCTCCCCTACGCCATGTTGGCATACGAAAGTCTAGGCTGCTTGCTCAGCCTCCTGTTGCGGGATGAAACCTATTTTAGAATTGATACCCACAGCTTTCTGAAGGAAGACAACTCCTCTTGAGAAACGGTGATTCCCGTTTACCATCTTTAAAGAATAGAGTTGCCCGGGAAGCCGCGCTTCTGCTTTACACTGCTCAAGAGAAAGAATATAAACAAGCCAAGGAGCGAGCGACAGAAAATTTGGGAGCACGAATACTTCCAAGCAATTTAGCGGTGGCAAGGGAACTCGATGCTATCGCAGAGGAATTGGAAGGCGCCTCAAGACACGAGAGGCTAGTTCAAATGCGGAAAGAAGCGCTTAAAATCATGCAGATTCTAGACGATTTCACCCCACGACTAGTAGGAAGCGTTTGGCGCGGCGCCATCAACAAAAACAGTGACATCGACATCGTTGCCTTTGCTTCCACACCCAACGCTGTTTTGGCTAGTCTTCAAGAAAGCAGTTTTTCTATTGTCAAAACCGAATGGCTATCGGTAACTAAAGCAGGCAGAAAAGAAGCGTCTTTCCACATATACGTTGCTCTTCCATCTGGAAACGAGGCTGAGGTTGTTGTTCGTTCTGTTGAGAAGATGAATCTCTATGAGAAATGTGAAATCTACGGCGACAGAGTTACCGGTTTAAACGGTTCTCAACTGGTTAAGGTTCTAAAGGAAGATCCATTGGCAAGGTTTGTTCCATGAGCTTTGGCAAGTCCCTCTTGAATCACAACTGAACTGTTTTTTCTAAGGTTCAATTGTTAAATATTTCTAACTTTATAGATATACTTAGATGCACTCTGAAGGGATACAGATGTTGCATGAAAGTTTAGCGCTTGCGGAGCGTGCAAAAATCATGAAGATTGATGAGAAAGCGTTCCGGAAGATGTTTCCAAACTTAGCCAAAGAAATGGATGAAAAACAACAACGAGTTGGTGTTTCGTCTGTTCGCTCCGATGTCAAGGCTGCGGAAAAAGCCTCGTCTAAAAGGTTCGTTAATTACATGCCAGATGCAATTGATTTTGTTCGCCGTTGCGACAACGAGCGGCAAGCTGGAGAGATAATTGGCTACCTAGAAAAGCGCAAAGAAATCAATCCTGACTATGCACAGAGGCTGAGAAAGCAACTTAAAGAAAAGGGCTTACGAAGTTTTGGACCCAAGAAAGAAGGCGGCTACTACTCGAAAGATGGAATAGTTTGAACGTTCTCTCTCCCGATGCCATGTTTCCTTTTGTTCCAAAACTTTAGAAACATTGTTCTCAAGACTTCTCCATCCAACAGCGGCTGATGCAAGTGTCTAAATCTACACGTCGAAGAGATAAATGGCATTTCCTTAGGCTGGGTACTAGTTGGGATCGCTCGGTTGTTCCCATATATGAGTCTGCTGCCCGTGGCAAATGTGTTCCGCTTTTAAAGACTCTGCTTACTAGTCACTGCAAGAATGAATGCGCTTACTGCACCTTTCGAGCAGGTCGGCAATGTCCCCGAACCATGTGGGAACCCAAAAAACTCGCTGAGCTCACAATGCAGTTATGGAGAGAGAGAAAAATCGCAGGGCTTTTCCTGAGTTCATCTGTTTCCAAAGACCCCGATTACGTTACTGAAATACAGTTAGAGGTTCTTCGTGTCCTCAGAAACAACGGTTATTCTGGCTACATTCACCTTCGAATTATGCCTGGCGTAAGTCTCCATTACATTCGCGAGGCAGTGGAGCTTGCCGACCGTGTTGGAGTGAATCTCGAAGCTCCAAACAAAGATGCTTTCAGCGAACTCTGCCCAGACAAAGGAGCCTTCAAGGAAGCAGTAATTAAACGTTTAACATGGATTACAAACGAAGTTCAACGAGCAAAACAGATAACCCCAAAGCCCAAGTTTGGATTTGCAAAGGCTGGCGTGGACACCCAAATGATTGTGGGCGCCACAGACGACAACGACTGGCAATTTCTCCAAGTCACAGAATGGCTCTACAAAAAACAAGGCTTAAAAAGAGTCTACTACAGCGGATTTGAGCCAATAGTTCAGACACCACTAGAAAAGCGAAGAGCATGTTCTCCATGGCGAGAATACCGTCTCTACCAGTGCTCCTTTCTCATTCGAGACTACGAATTTAAAACTGATCACTTAGCCCAAATCGTAAACGACGAAGGCTTCCTGTTCAACACTGACCCTAAGCTGGCGTTTGCAAAAGCGAATCCAGATATATTTCCCATAGATCTCAACGCAGTCTCTTATCGCGAAATCGTTCGAATACCTAATATCGGGCCAGTAACCGCCAAAAGAATTATGAGAGCACGAGAAAAAATGCAAATCCGCTACAGTGCTGACTTGGAGAAGATCATCGGGGCAAAACTATGCAGAAGAGTAAGCCGATACATTGAATTGAAGGATAAGAAGCTAACTGGTTTCTAAAAGTAAATAAGGATAAGCTAATGAGGTGGAGATGTTCCCTGTGAAATCCCCATTTTTTATGCTTATGTATAGCCGATTTAATCGCGCGCACGCCATTCCATGTAGCCTTGCTTCTCGGGTCTCTTGATGTAGTTCCCTTCTGATTGAATCAAGCGGAGTTGTAGGTTAAAATAATATTTTGTGTGGGATTTATGCTACATACTGACTATATGAAACGCCAGAATTGAGGGGAGCGGGGCTACCTTGTGAAGGGTATGTGCGATCCACCATTATTTTTGGATGCACACAATTCGCGCTGTGCGTTTACCTCTGATTCTTTCGGTAAAACAATATCAAGCTTATGAAGTGAAAATCAACATTCAAAATTCCAAAAGGGATGTGCATGTTTTTTGAGGTTTTGCAGAGACTTATGAGAAATAAGGATGGAAAAATTCTAGGTCAGATTCTAATCTAGAATTCTGAAAGGATATATAACTAAATCGCAATATACGAGAAGTGAGTCTGCCTGTTATGCGAAGGTCAAAATTGGAAACGTATATTGACATTCTTAAAGCTCTGGCGCGTCATGGGTCGTTGAAGCTAACTCACATCATGTATAAGGCTAACGTTAACTGTAGTTGTCTGAAACAGTACCTAGACTTTTTGATCCAGCACAACCTCGTTGAAGTACAAACATTGAGCAAAAGACGACGTAAAACAAGAGTTGTCTACGGCATTACAAAAAGAGGTAGAACAGTACTCGAATACTTCAGAGAACTAGACATCGCTCTTCAAGTGACCGGGGAACCAAACGAGATCCCAACACTGCTATATTAAGCAAAAGCTGAACCATAAGTCGTTTCTAACAGAGCGAGCGCAGAAAAGCTTTGATAGACGCGTGAAAAAGACGGTAAGAATGATAGCCAGTGCTTGTCGAGAAATCCATCGAAAACTCTCCCTCTGTTCTTATGCCGCGCAAGCCAACATGTTTTCTTCTACATTTGAAAATGTTCAGTTCTGAACGGCGAGCGAAAAAAGGTTATTATAATTGCCTCAATTACATAAACCGAGATATCATCCGGGAATTCGCTCAGTCAATTGGACTGAAAGCAGTTGCCATGATTTCGGTAGATGAGACTTGGTCTGCAATGCGACTAAAGATCGTGTAAGTGTTCCCCTCTGTGGCTTCCAATATGTGTGTGGAAACGGCGGCTTTTCTTTAGAAAGCGAAAGTAAAAGCATATGCGAAAAAACTAACGGTTATAAGGATAAACCATAATAAATACGCAAGCAAATTCAGAATGATCATGATTTCCATGTGGTGTTAAGCTTGGCAAGAAACCGACGTCTCCATCTTATGTTTGCCCTATTCATTCTTGCCACTTTAACTGCTACGTTTCTCATTAACAGCCCAACCACCGTGCAAGCTACGCCCAACGCATCAGATTCAATGGACATCCAGGTAGACCATGCAGTGCAAATTCGAAACGGCGGGCTAATAGTAATAAACGACACCTTTACACTGTCTGCGAAAAACGGAGAACTTGAATTAAACGATTTCACTTTAGGATTTCCCTTCATCTATGGGTCCGACCTCGCCTACGTCTTTGCTTACGATGCCACAAATCAGCAACTAGACGTGAAGCTTGATGTTGGATTAGGAATGATAGGTTTCTACGGAGTTAAGATAGATTTTCCCAGTTCAATAAACATAAACAGTGAGGAACAATACGAGTTTACGGTCGTTTTTGTTTTTTCAAGTCTCATATCAGCTAAAATTGAGCCTGGAGTAGAATTGGTGACGTTTAACGCTACGTTTCCAGTGTTTCCCAGCTTAACTCAAGCAGCCTCGCTAGTTAACTTGACAATCGCTTTGCCAAGTAATGTCAGATTCTCACGTAGTTCATTTGATGAGGAGGACATAAAGTTCACAAATAGAACAGTTGGGGCATTCCAGATTTTCAACTATACGACCAGTGTGGATCCGTTTGCTTATAAGCCATTTTGGTTTTTATTTGAGGGAGAGGGCAAGGATTTCCTAATTATTGAGGCAGAGGAGATAACGCGAGACATCAAAATTAAGACTCTGAAACGTGTTCTTTTATCGGACTCTTACGAAATAACCACAAAAGGCGGAGGTCTCTCTGAATTAACCATACAATTATTGCGAGGGGCATACGATGTAACAGCGTGGAACGCGTTTGGAACTCCCTTCAAAAGCGAGAACGTAAAGATAGAACAAGGAAACACAACAACTTCACCAAAAGTAACTCTAACCTTCACTTCCCTACTCATGCAGAATGAGTCAGCAAAGTTTGAACTAACCTACCAAGTTCCATGGGAAAACGTCGCCAGTCAAAGAGATTGGCAAAACTATCATGTAAACCTGACATCATTCGAAGATTTC
>JAUWZP010000098.1 GCA_030615265.1 Candidatus Bathyarchaeota archaeon | reverse complement strand
AATGGAAAGCTATTTCACATGTTCCCATACCTAGCTCATGTGTCATTATTCGATTGTGATTATTGGTTGTCCCTGACTTACGCCTGAGCCTTCCTGAACATGGATTTCCTTAACTACTCCTGCCTTGGAAGCGGTTATCTCATTTTCCATCTTCATGGCTTCTAGGATGCAGACTGGTTGTCCCAAAGTTACGTGGTCTCCAACCTTTACTTTCAATGACACAACTATACCAGGCATTGGAGCAGTTACAGCGTTTTCCATTCCGGGAACAGGCTTGCTTAATGGCTGTTTTCTGGGCAGTGGTAAAGTTGGTTCTCTAACTCGGGTTGTTGCAGGAGAAAACTTCGCAATTTCATACCTCACCTTGTATGGCTTGTTGTTAACCCTAACGAAGAAAGAAGAGTTTTCTTTGAACTCGTCCAGCTCCACTTTATAGACTCGTCCATTAACTTTGACTAGAAACGGTTTACTCGTTTTCAGTTCGTTAAGTAGTTCGATTTGACAGGTTTTGCCGTCGATCTCAACGGAGAAAGGTGTTTTCTTTTCTATTTTGGCAAGTTTAATTATGTGAGGCTTGTTATCCACCGTAACTCTGTGTTCTTTCAACTTTCGTGCTCCATCAGTTTGTGTCTGAAATCACCATCGGCTTCTAGCTCTTTTCCACGATGAGGCTTTGTGAGGTGTTCGTCGGGGAATAACAGCTAACCCTTCTTTTTCCCGCTTCAGATAAGCAGCTAAAACAGTGGACAAAGCAGCCACTTCTTCACCTTCGTGTTCTTCTTCAGCAGCGAGGCTACCTATTCTCATGTTAACAAAACCTGTGTGGATCTCTCCTTTCCTAAAATTTTCGTCGCTTAGAATTCTTAGTTGCAATGGTATCGTGGTCTTTACTCCTTCGATTACATACTCGGTTAGCGCGTTTCGCAGACGTGATATGGCTTCTTCTCTGGTGGTGCCCCAAGCAGCGAGTTTGGCGATTAATGAATCGTAGAAAACTGGAATTGTGTAGCTGCTGTAGAGGGCGCTGTCAACTCTGACGCCGGGACCTCCTGGAGGGAGATAGCGCGTAACCACGCCTGGGCATGGAATGAAGTCTTTGTATGGGTCTTCTGAGTTGATTCTGCAGTTTACGGCGTGTCCTCGCATCGTTATGTCTTCTTGTTTATATTGCAGCTCTTCCCCGGCTGCCATTCTGATCTGTTCTTTGACTATGTCTACGCCGGTAACCATCTCGGTGATGAGATGCTCCACTTGCAGCCTTGTGTTGGTTTCCAGAAAATAGAACTTACCTTTTTTGTCAACGAGAAACTCCACGGTGAAGACGCTTGTGCAATGTGCTGCCTTAGCTGCCGTGATCGCAGTTTCTCCCATAACTTTTCTTAGATCCTGAGTCATCATCGGCGAAGGAGTCTCTTCCATCAACTTTTGATATCTTCTCTGAATAGAACATTCGCGTTCACCCAAATGGATCATGTTGCCCTTCGTGTCAGCCAAGATTTGAAACTCGATGTGACGTGGCTTATCCAAAAGCTTCTCTACATACATTTGAGGGCTACCAAAAGAGGTTTCTGCCTCTAAACGGGCAAGTTCAACAGCTTGACTTATTTCACATTTAGTGTGAACGAGACGTAAGCCTCTTCCTCCCCCGCCATAAACAGCCTTCACGAGCACTGGATAACCAACTTCTTCGGCAACTTTCGTTGCTTCATTTTCGTCTTCAAAAGGAGCCATGCTTCCCGGAATAACTGGAACACCAACATTGGACACAGTCGTTCTAGCGGTAACCTTGTTGCCAAGTGTCTTCAAAACCTCGCTTGAAGGCCCGATGAACTCGATACCTTCAGATTCGCATGCTTCCGCAAAGGCAGGGATCTGTGCCAAAAAGCCGTATCCTGGATGAATTGCCTCAGACTTGGACGCTTTAGCTACTTCAATAATGTTTTTAATATTTAAGTAACTCTCTGCAGGTAAAGAAGGCCCTATGCAATAGCATTCGTCAGCATAACGCACATGCAGAGACTCTTGGTCAGCTTCGGAATAGACTGCCACGGTTTTAATTCCAAGCTCTCGGCAAGCACGCATGACCCGTATGGCAACTTCGCCTCTGTTGGCAACAAGAACCTTTCGGAACATGCAACTATCACAGCAATGTTTTTAGAAAGTATGATAATTTCAGCTTATATAAGTTAGCAGAAGCTCTAGCTTCTGATAAGATTTTAAATACACCCGTTGAAAAAGCCGCAACTCCCACGAATGACTTGGCCAGAAACAAGGTCTCGAACAATGATGCACAGGGCGTGCGCATCACTATTTCGTATTCATTCACATAAATTTATAAGCAACTCTACGGTAAGCATCATCCAGAATTAGTATCTTTGGCGAAAACTAGTTCTTTGAGTGAATAGGAGGTGCAATCCGAATGTCTTATAGAGATCAAAGAGAAATGCACGATGCAGTCTGCGCCGAATGTGGACAGAAATGTCAAGTCCCTTTCAAACCAGACCAAAGCAGACCAGTGTATTGCCGAGACTGTTATTCAAAAAGACGAAATACAAGAAGAAGTAGATATTAAGCTCACAAGCTAACATCTATTCTTAGTACACAATCTTTTGCATATCCATATTTTTTTTCTTTCAATACTTTATGGTATACGCGCTCGCATGTACGTTTGAAAAGAGTTTTAGCACAACAACATAGGCATCATGTTTGCCTACCTGAAAAAGAGAAAATACACGAACCACTGTCAGGGATGAAGAACATGTGTGAGATACAGAATGAGTATAGCAAGAAACCGAACTTTTAAATTGTTTAAAGAAGAATGCAATCTGACGAAAAGCTTCTGATAAGGTTTGCGCGTGTTTTAAGGGACTTTAGGGTGCAACTTTGAAAAGGTATATACGAGTTTTCTGCACCTAATTATAACCTATCACCTAAATGCGAAGTGAATTCTGTGTCTAAAATCGGTGAAGGCATCATCGTGAGTTGTCGAAGGGGACCGAAAACCCAGAAGCCGAAAGAATACATCATCCGTTTTCCCGGCATTGAATCAGTTGGCGGGGCGGCGCGACTCCTGGGTCGAAAGGTCGGGTGGCCTGTCGGAAAACATAAGGCTCGAGGAAAAATCGTGGCGTTGCATGGAAAGAACGGCCTCGTTAGGGCTCGTTTCAGGAAGGGTATGCCGGGCCAAGCGCTCGGAAGTCTAGTAGAAATAATCGGTTGAATCATGCGCGCGCAGCTTGTGTTAACTTATATAAGCAAGAGCGTTTGTTTCTGATGAGGTCTTCACTTGTCCCTACGCGCGCAACGTAAAGGTGAGCATGAATGAGGAAGAGAACATGGACTGGAAGAGGACGTCCCAGAGGTAGCCATCGCGCGCGCGACATTAGAATCCTTGAATACCTTGTAGAACTCGCTACGAAACACGGAATAAGCACACGCGAATTTTTTAAAGCAATTGTACGCGCATGGAAAAATGGAAAAGCCATGTGTAGAGGGTTAAATATTCAATGTCGCGTAAAAAAGAGGGATTGTGCCATCTTTCTCATAACTGAAGACTGCACCGTAATCGCTCAATTTCCAATACAGGAATACGTCCTCAAAGAAACTAATCCTCTTAAGGGATTCGACTATGTGCATGAACGCGTTAAACACGCAGCCAAAATGAAAGAAAGAAAATCACTCGAAAACCACCACATACAAATTGGAAATTTGAAGCCTGGAATGAAAAGGATTAGCCTAAAAGCCAGAGTCATCGAAATTTCAAAACCAAAATCAGTCTTGACGAGGTTTTTTGATTATGTTGTTTTCGCTAACGCAACGCTTGCCGACGAAACCGGCAAGATAAATCTAACTCTATGGAACGCACGAATCAACATGATTTCCATCAACGACATAGTTCAAATTGAAAATGCAAACGTCATCATGTTTAGAGGTGAAAAACAGCTAAGAACAGGAAGAAACGGCAGATTGAAAGTCGTTGAAACCAATCCGATAAATGTAATTCAGTAAGCTCATTGCTAACTCGCAGTCCTGAGTGCACGCGTTGCGAGAACGAACTTAACCGACGTAGAGCACACAATCCAAGACGCTTGAAGGATTAAGTAAACCGCTCAAGGCGCTCTCTCCGTTGTGCGCTGTTATTAATGAGTGTGACGCCGACGACGACTTGCTGATAGCGTGGACGTTGCCCGCTACCATAGTTGACTGCCTTCCTCGAACACTTCCACCTGCCTATTTTTTCACCATCAACGATTATACGCCAAAAAGTCTTGGGACTGTGCAAAAGTTTGATGCGTATCTGCTCCAGCTCTCTCCTGCTTAGAGAACCATTTTTTTCCAGAGCACCCGCTATAATCTTCATCGTTACCTTAATATTGGGCAGTTGGACACCACCTGAGTTGCCTTATCTTCCATCTATCTTTACGTCTCCTCTGTCTTACCACTAGGCTTTACCCATTATAATAGCTATATTGTCAAGAAATCCTTTTGTCAAACTATAAAAGCGCGAGTGCAGAAAGAAATCCCAACGTAGTGCTCTATTGCGCGCATCCCTCGCGGCAAGAAATCCACCATAACATTCGAATGAAGGCGACGCGCATGAGAAGCTTCAACGTTTCTCTTTGCGCTTTTTCCTTTTCTCTTTTCTTTCCTTCTTAGTCATTGGCTTTTTCTTAGAGCTTTTTCCCATACCCAATTAATTCACACCATATTGAGGTTATGGCAGAGTGCCATTAAGCTTGCGGTCAACACGCGCACGTTTTTCCATAGAAAATGGGGAGTTTTGCGGGGTTAAGCAGCGCGCGCATGTAACGTAATATACAGAGGGTTCTACGTTAAGGTTATTATTCTACAAGGTGGAGATGCCCCCTGCAAACTCCCGCGCACGCACCTAGATTATTAGTGCAACTTGAAATGAAAACATATAGTATAGGTTATCGGCTACTAATGTATAGGTGAGGAAGATTCAGTCAAGGGTGAGATCCCCTCCTCCCTTGTCCTCCAATTAAGTTTATTTCTTTCTTTTCTTAACTTGACAGTAAAATCTAGCAGGACATTTTCTACAAGTTTTCTGACCTGTTCTTAACTGGCACATGCATGAAACATGGAATCACTACTATAAGATAGTAGTCCTTATTGTGGAGCAAAGCTAAAGGAATCTCAAAAAGAAATGTTCTAATTGTGGTCATTGGAATAGTGTTTCAGTTAACAAGATTTTATTTCTTGTGAGCTTTTTTCTTGTGTGCTTCCATTTATTCCTTTGTTTTGAAAGTTTGACCACAGCATTCGTATTTTTCTTTCTTAGCTTGACACATATTACAATCTCTCCAACTTTCGTATCTGCTACGTCACAATCAGATGTAAGACCTTGACCCTCTCCTTAAATTATTAATGCA
>JAUWZP010000034.1 GCA_030615265.1 Candidatus Bathyarchaeota archaeon | reverse complement strand
GTCCAGAATGAGTGGAATAGCCACTGCAGTCAACGGACTTGTGGAAAAAATTCGCAAGGCTGGCTATAAGACTCGCGTGGCATGCACTCGGAAGGTGGCGCCGGGGCTTTCCTACTTTGACAAAAAAGCGGTGATGATTGGTGGAGGCGACACGCATAGGCTTCACCTAGACGACATGATTCTGGTAAAGGATAATCACCTTGCAGTTATCGGCGACATCCGCCCGGCGGTGAAGAAGGTTAGGGAAGCTATTTCATTTTCCAAAAAGGTTGAGATTGAAGTTTCCACCGTAGAAGATGCTCTGGAGGCAGTGGAGGCGGGTGTTGACATCGTTATGCTTGACAACTTCACTCCCAAGCAGGTAAAAAAGACAATAGGATTGCTGGAGAACAAGGGACTTCGAGACAAAGTTTTGGTTGAATCAAGCGGTGGAATCGCCGAAAAAAACATACTGGAATTCGCAGCTGCGGGAGTTGATATCATAAGCCTCGGAGAAATTACCGACAGCGCAAAAGCGCTTGACATGAGTCTTGAAATTGTGAAAGTTGAAAAGCCCAAAAGCTAAAGTCTCCTTCGCTAAGGTTGAGACCCTTGAAAGCCAACCACAAGGTTTCAGTTGTTCTCTTAACAAAGAATTCCGCTGCAACCGTTCCAAAAGCCCTTGAATCAATCTTTAATCAAACTCGCATGCCAGACGAAGTAGTAGTTGTTGATGGTAACTCGAAGGACGGCACACTAAGCATTGTGAAACAGTTTCCAGTGAAAATTGTCACCGAACCCGGCGCTGGCTTCGGTCATGCGCGCAACGTTGGCGTGGATAACGCAGCTGAAGACCTCGTGTTCTTTATTGACTCCGACTGTTACGCAGAGCCAAACTGGATTGAGAAGATTTTGTCCCATTTTGACCGGGCTGAAATCACGGGTGTAACTGGTCAAACGAGACTTTGGAACAAAGACAGGGGGTTGCGCGCGCGCTCCCATGTAAAGACAGATCTTTCAGCAAGCTATGTCCTTGGCGTTATCTCCAAAACTCGAAAGCCTCTGGCGCGAGGGTTAAGCATTTCCTTGATTTCAACTTTTTTCAAAACTCCTTTCTCGTCTTTCGCTGAACCAGTGACATCATGTTCTACCGGTATCAAAGACTGCAATGTAACGTTGTTCTCAGCGATTTTTGCGCTGCATTTTGCGGGTAAACCCAGCCTTACCATGTTTGCTTGTTGAATCGCTCTCTCCACTGAGTACAGTACTGCATGGGCGCCAGAAGTTAATTCTGCAATTCTGACGGGAACGCTTTCTTTTCCTATGGCTAAGACTTCAATGTTGTAGACACGTTTAATGTCAGCGCCTATTTTCCTTATTTTTGGGAGAATCTTAAGAACGTGGCCTCTTGCTTTGCGTGAGATACGCATTTGAGAAAGATTTACAACTGAAAGCTCTTCGAGGCTTATGCCTCTAAAGGACATGTCTAGATGAACAACGTCAGCTTTAACTTCCTTGAGAAGATTCCAACATAATTCCAGCTCGTGAACAATTAGTAAGGGTCCGGTTTCCACTTCGGCGAAGATAGGCTCCGCCAAACAGTGACTAATGTTTGTGTAGGGAGGCTCCACTAAGACAGCACTCGCAGCTACGACCTGCAAAGGCTTAAAGGTTTCGTTAAGAATTGCTGCACCTGAATCTGCGGCGACAACTCTCAAGGGTTTTCACCGATTCTAATATGCTCTAAGAAGATTTATCTTTCACTGTTAGAAGAGTTGTTCTTGATCGAATGACGACTAAGAATCGCATGAGATGATGATTGAATCAGAGTTACGCTGACGGCCTTTCTCGTGTTAGACTGTCTGTTTACTCCAAGAGACTGCTTCGACTCAGCTTTTTCCTCAAACTCTTCTATAAGAACGTGACGAACAGAGAGAGCATTACCTGCAGATTTTCTTTTTGGAACCTTCATCTTTCGAAATCCCTGCAAGGATTTCTTTCTTCGCTAACAGTTCATGGAAGAGCATGAATGTATGATTAAAAATGTGCTAATAGGCGAAAACGTGATTTTATAGTTAATTTTAAAACGTGTCATTGTATTAATATGCTATCTCAAAGAGGTGAAATGTTTGGTTAAAGTAGACGGCCATGAAATTGTTGAAGGACTCCACTACTCCAAAGAATTCTTCTGGGTCCGCATAGAAAACGGCAAAGCAAAGATGGGTGTAACCGACTATGCACAGAAACAACTCCGCGAAATCGTGTTCGCTGAACTCCCAAGCACCGGTGGAATAATCACACAAAACGAACCCTTCGGAAGCGTTGAATCCGTGAAGGCGGTTTCCGACCTCATAGCGCCTTTGAGCGGCACAATCGAGCAGGTTAATGAAGAAGTCACAAGCAAGCCGGAACTCCTAAACGAAGACCCATACGGCAACGGATGGCTCCTAGTAGTGGCACCCAGCAACCTCGACGCCGAATTGAAGACACTCATGGACTTCAACGCATCGGTTGAATGGCACAAAAGCCTCCTCAAATAAGAAGGACAACTAAATGCCTAGACGAATCGTTATCATCGGCGCTCACGCAGCAGCAGTAGACGCAGCGGTAGCAGCGAGAAAAACCGATAGAACAGCCGAAATTACGCTGTTAACCACCGAAAAACACGCTGGATACTCTCGATGCGGCCTCCCCTTTGTCTTAGGCGGTCACATACCCCGCTTTAAAGACCTCATCGTTTTCCCACAAACCTTCTACAAAATGATGAAGCTGAACCTCCTATATAAAACCACAGCAACCAACATCGACACAGAAGCCAAAACAGTTGAAATCCAAGACAAAACAGAAAAGCGCAAACTTCCCTACGACAGCTTAATAATCGCAACCGGCGCGTTTCCCTTTGTGCCACCGATAAAAGGAAGAGAAAAACATGGAGTACACGTTGTCAGAACAATAGAAGACGGACAAAAAATTGACAAGGCAATAAAAGACGGCGCAAAATCAGCTGTTGTCATAGGCGGGGGACTAATTGGACTTGAAGTTGCCATAGCTTTGGTGGAGCGCGGACTGAAAACCACGGTTGTAGAGCTGATACCACAGGTTCTGCCGGCAATGCTTGACACAGACATGGCCAAACTCGTCCATGAAATGCTTGAGCAAAAAGGATTACGAATCATTGTTGGAAAAGGCGTTGACGAAATCCTCGGAGAGGAAAAGGTAACTGGAGTGTCGGTTGGTGGAGAGCAGATTTCTACAGATTTGGTTGTGATTGCAACCGGTGTAAAAGCTAACACGGAACTCGCTAAGAAGGCTGGCATTGCCACGGGTTTCAGAGGAGCTATAAAAGCCAACGCAAGAATGGAAACAAATGTGCCCGGCGTGTATGCAGTTGGAGATTGCGCAGAATCGATTAATCTGGTTACTGGACGTCCCGCACTGGTCCAGTTGGGAACAGTAGCGGTTAGACATGGAAAAGTGGCTGGAATCAACGCGGCTGGGGGTTATGCGCTTTTTTCAGGAGTCTTAGGTTCGGGAGTGACGAAGTTCTTTGACATGGAAATTGGCGCTACGGGCTTAAACGAGTTCTTTGCGAAGAGAAATGGAATTGCAACCGTCACGGGCGCTTTATCGTCGAAGACTAAGGCAGACTATTATCCTGGAGCCCTTCCGATTAGAGTTAAGCTTGTTGTTGAGAAGGAATCGCAGAGGATCATCGGCGGCCAAATCGTTGGCAGCGAAGAGGTTACTCAGCGCATAAACGCTTTATCGTTTGCTATTCAGATGCACATGACCGTACGAGAACTTGCCAAAGCCGACACTGCTTATGCTCCGCCCCTATCTGAAACTTGGGAACCAATGGTTCTGGCAGCGGAAATCGCACTTAGAAAACTCAGGTAACAACAGTCAACTCTACACTTTCTATTTTATTCTTCAACCCAAATGAAAAACATAAATCTAAGAAAGTTACTTAAGTAAAAGATTCAAATTAAAGTGAAAAGTTAAAGGTGATATAAAATGGCAACAAAAGTAGCTATAAACGGATTCGGCAGAATAGGAAGACTCTTGTACCGAGCATCATTGGAAACTGGAACCGAAATTGACTTCGCAGTGGTTAACGACCTAACCGACTCCAAGACCCTTGCACACCTCCTAAAACACGACACTGTACACGGCAAACTACCCTTTGACGTGGAAGCCAAAGGAGACGCCCTGATTATCAAGAAAGATGGCGTTGTTAAACAGGAATTGAAGGTTTTGGCGCAGCCAGACCCAGCAAAGCTACCTTGGAAGGAGATGGGTGTTTACCTGGTAGTGGAGTCCACTGGAAGATTCAGAAAGAGGGAAGCCGCCGCAAAACACCTGCAAGCCGGGGCAAAAAAAGTGCTGGTTTCCGCGCCTATGAGCCCAGCTTCCAGCGCAGATCTAACCGTAGTTTATGGTGTAAACGACGACAAATACGACCCCAAAGAACATCACATAATCTCACTTGCCTCCTGCACAACAAATTGTGTGTCGCCTGTGGCTAAGGTGCTAAATGACAGATTCGGCATTAAGGCAGGACTCATGACTACGATCCACTCCGTCACCAACGATCAAAGGCTCCTCGATATGCAACATAGAGACATGCGTCGAGCCAGATCAGCGGCTTTCAACATGATACCGACAACCACTGGTGCAGCAGTAGCAGCTACTCTGACGCTGCCGGAGCTCGAGGGAAGAATGAATGGACTAGCCCTGCGCGTTCCCATCCCTGACGTATCCATAGTTGACTTCGTGGTCACTCTGGAAAGGGAAGTTACAAAGGAGGAAGTCAACGCAGCTTTCAAGGAAGCAGCAGAAAATGAGCTGAAGGGAATCTTGGATTACAGTGAAGCGCCCTTGGTGTCATCGGATTTAATTCACAATCCTTACTCTGCCATCGTAGACGGTCTTTCCACAATGGTCATCGGAAACTTAGTCAAAGTGCTGGCATGGTACGACAACGAGTGGGGCTACTCAGTTAAAATGGTGCGGATGATAGAGAAAATCTGCAGAATGGGCAGCTCCTAACACAGCAAGCTGCAAGTATCTCTCCGAACCCGTACGCGTGCTCCCTGCGATAAGGAGATGAGAGAATGCCAAAAATACTGACCATAGAGGACTTCGATTTCAAAGGCAAGACAGCTCTGGTTAGAGTAGACTTTAACTCTCCAGTTGACCCACAAACGAAAAAAGTTCTAGACGACACAAGAATCCAAGCACACGCAGAAACAACAATCAGAGAACTTATGGAAAAAGACGCTAAAGTCGTGATTCTGGCTCATCAGGGCAGACCCGGCGAACCCGACTTTATTTCTCTTCAACAACATACAGAAATCCTAGGTAAGATTCTGGGCAAACCTGTGAAATACGTGAACGACGTGTTCAACGAAAAAGCGCAGCAAGCCATTCGAGAACTTAAAGAAGGCGAAATTCTGGTCTTAGATAATGTCAGAACCTACGCAGGCGAGCGCAAGAAGGGAACTCCCGAAGACCATGCGAAAACGGAGTTCGTGCAGAAACTGGCTCCTCTGGCAGATGTCTTTGTCAACGATGCCTTTGCCGCTGCACATCGGGCACATGTCTCAATCGTCGGCTTCACAGCTGTTCTACCAAGCGCTGCTGGACGCATAATGGAGAGGGAACTCAAAGCCTTGGGAAAAGTTTTGCACGCACCTGAAAAGCCATGCGTTTACATCTTAGGTGGAGCCAAAGCAGACGATGCACTGAGAATTTCGCAGTACGTTTTGAAGAATAACATTGCTGACCATATATTAACTGGAGGTATTGCAGGTCACCTTTTCCTTGTTGCAAAAGGCGCTGACTTGGGAAAGCCCAACATGAAGCTTTTGGAAAAGAAAGAACTAATGAACTTAGTGCCAGGCATACGGGAACTGACGAAGAAACACCCCGGGAAAATCGAAGCCCCAATTGACCTCGCTGTAGAAGTTGATGGAAAAAGGAAGGAGATAGCGAGTGAAGAGTTGCCAACAGATTATCCCATCTTTGACATAGGAGCAGAAACGATTCGAAAATACGTCAGCATAGTTAGCAACGCGAAATCTATCGTAGTTAGTGGGCCTTTAGGTGTTTATGAAAATCGAGAGTTTCTTGCTGGCACAAAAGGAGTTTTAGAGGCAATCGCTGCTTCTAAAGCGTATTCTTTAGTTGGCGGAGGACATACCGTGGCTGCGGTCGAAGAACTAGGACTAGCAAACAAAATGGGCTACATCAGCACAGCTGGAGGCGCCCTAATAGAGTTCTTAATGGGCGAAGAGCTGCCAGGCGTTGCTGCGTTGGAGAAAGCAGCGGCTAGAACCTAACTCTTTTTCTTACTTAGCCTTCACTTAGTCAAGTTTTTTCTACTTGCATTTTGATTCATCAATTGTTGAAGTGATGCTCATAACTTTATCATATCATCAGAAGCTTTCAGCCAGAACTCTACAACCTCAACCTAGAAGAATTCGTTCTGAGAAATATGAAAAAAATCAGAAGTCATGATTTCTAAACGCTTATTGACCATTAGAGAAGTCGTGTTTGAACCCCGTATTACACAGTCAAACCTTTATTAGAAGCCGCAGCAACATTTATATCTGTAAACTACGACTGAATTGAAATTGGCGATAAAGATGACGCCATAAAATGCTCCATCTAAGATGCAATCCTTGACCCCAAAGTCAAAGGATGAAGGGTGGAGTGAGCTTTTCTCGCTCGCAATGAACACCATGCATAGTCCAACCGCATTAACAGACAGCTGACTGACTCCTCAACGCCAAACAGATACCAACCTAAGTAAGTAGGTCCGACACGCTACGCCGTCTGGAGAATGGCTGGGCTTGAGCGCTGAAGAAGGGCGCGGCAAGCGGCGAAACGCCTCGGGTAAGCGCATGCAGCTGTAGAACCGAGGATGCCCGAATGGGACCTCCCATCGCGAGTTCTTCGGAACTTGTGGTGCTCCCACATGGGAGCGGGAACCCCCCGAACGGAAACATCTTAGTAGGGGGAGGAAAAGAAACCAAACGAGATTCCCTGAGTAACAGCGAGCGAAAAGGGAAAAGTCCAAACCGAATCCGGTAAGGAAACTTATCGGAGATGTAGGGTTGCGGACCCAGCCTCCTCTTCACCAGCAAAGCTGAAGTGGTCTGAAAAGGCCTGCGATACAGGGTGAAAGCCCCGTAGGCGTAAACTGAAAAGAGTTGGGCTGGAGTTCCAGAGTATCGTATCTTGGTTGTGGTGCGAGAAACTAGGGGCCATCAACCCCTAAGACTAAATACGCCTCAAGACCGATAGCGCACTAGTACGGTGACGGAAAGTTGAAAAGCACCCCGGAAGGGGGGTGAAAAGAGCCTGAAACCAGACGGTAACAGACGTGTGCAGCCCGGAAGGGTAGACTCCTCCTAAAGGAACCCATGGCAACATGTCAGTACGAGGGAGGACGACCAGGGTTGCACGCTCCGTCTAGAAACACGGGCCGGGGAGTTCATAGTTGTGGCAAGCTTAAGGGCAGAAAAGCCTGTAAGCAAAGGGAAACCAAAACGCGCGCAACCAGCTTTTTGCTGGTGAGGCGCTGGGTCTGAAAGAGCCTGGAGTCACAACGTTGATACTAGAAACCGGGCGATCTAGCCCTGGGCAGGTTGAAGCCAGGCGAAAGCCTGGTGGAGGACCGATAGGGTGCTGACGTGCAATTCGCTCCGTTGACCTGGGGCTAGGGGCTAAAGACCAATCTAGCCCGGTGATAGCTAGTTCCCTTCGAAGTGGGTCGCAGCCCAGCCTTGAGCGAGACAGCCGATGGGGTAGAGCACTGATTGGAAAGTAAGGGGTCGAAAGATCTCACTTTTCTTTCAAACTCCGAATCTATCGGCGTCGTAGACCTCGAGAGACGGGCCATAGGGGGTAAGCTCCTATGCCGAGAGGGGAACAACCCAGACTGAGGTTAAGGCCCCCAAGTGCTGGCTAAACGTTAAACGGAAGGGCGTCGTCAGCCCCAGACAGCGGGAAGGTAGGCTTAGAAGCAGCCACCCTTTAAAGAAAGCGTAACAGCTCACCCGCCGAGGCTGACGGCCCTGAAAATGGACGGGACTAAGCCAGCCGCCGAAACCCCAGGGCACAACCGAAAGGTTGTGATCCGGTAGGAGGGCGTCCCGACTGGGCAGAAGCCGGGCCGTGAGGTCCGGTGGACCGGTTCGGGATTGAAAATCCCGGTGGTAGTAACAGCATAGAGGGGTGAGAATCCCCTCCGCCGAAAGGGCCAGGGTTCCCCGGCAATGCGTCGTCAGCCGGGGGTAAGTCGGTCCTAAGGCATGTCTTAACCGACCATGCCGAAAGGGAAACCGGTTAAAATTCCGGTACCACAGAGGTACACGCGGCAACGCAAGCTCAACACCAGACGCTTCGGGGTAGGCTGAGCAAGGCTGTCGCCTTGTTTAACCGTATAAACCTGGGAAGTGCCGCAATGGCGAGAACCAGGTGAAATCGGGAATAGCCGCCCGTTTTAGGGTGGTTCAGTTGATCTCTGGAGCCCATGAAAAAGGTGTTGGGAAGGATCCTTTGTGACCGTACCAAGATCCGACACAGGTGTCCCTAGGCGAGAAACCTAAGGCGTATCGGGTGGACACCAAGCAAGGGAACTCGGCAATTTAGCCCCGTACCTTCGGTATAAGGGGTGCCTGCGGTTTTGGCTTCGGCTGGAACTACAGGTCGCAGTGGCAAGGGGGTCCCGACTGTTTAATAAAAACACAGGAAGCCGCAAGCCCGAAAGGGTGTGAACGGCTTCTGAATCCTGGCCAGTACAGGTTCCTCAAACCCGGGTTCAACCGGGCTAAGGGCCTGCAAACGCCGGGAGTAACTCTGACTCTCTCAAGGTAGCCAAATGCCTTGTCGGGTAAGTTCCGACGTGCATGAATGGAGCAACGAGGACCCCGCTGTCCCTGCTTGGTACCCGGTGAACCCACATGACGTGGACGAACAGTCCACGAACTCCCAGCTGGAAAAGAAGACCCCGTGGAGTTTTACTGCAGCCTGTCGCTGGGATGTGGTTGCGGATGCAGAGTGTAGGCGGGAGCTTTCGATCTCAGTCTCTCCGGGGGCTGGGGGAGGCACCAATGGAACACCGCCCTTTTGCAGTCATTTCTCTTACCGGCGCTTCGGCGCTGGAACAACGATAGGTGGGCAGTTTGGCTGGGGCGGCACCCCCCTGAAAAAATATCAGGGGGGCCCAAAGATCGGCTCAGACGGGTCAGAAACCCGTCGTAGAATGCAAAGGCAAAAGCCGGTCTGACTGAATCCTCCAAAGTAAGGGATTCAGAGGCGAAAGCCGGGCTTAGCGAACATCCATGTCCCCATTGATGGGGGCTGGATATGACAGAAAAATTACCCCGGGGGTAACAGGCTCGTCGCGGGCGAGAGTCCCCATCGACCCCGCGGCTTGGTACCTCGATGTCGGCTCTTCCTATCCTGGCCCTGCATAAGGGGCCAAGGGTGAGGCTGCTCGCCTATTAAAAGGGAACGTGAGCTGGGTTTAGACCGTCGTGAGACAGGTCGGACTTTATCTGCTGGGAGTGCAGGTCGCCTGAGGGGAAAGGGTCCCCAGTACGAGAGGAACGGGACGTTGCAGCCTCTGGTTTACCGGTTGTCCGACAGGGCACTGCCGGGCAGCTACGCTGTCATGGATAAGAGCTGAAAGCATCTAAGCTCGAAGCCTTTCCCGAAAATAGGCGGCCACTCCCCACGTGTGGACTTGGCAACTTGTCCATTGTAGGGGACGAGGGCCCCCATAGAAGATGGGGTTGATGGAGCCGGGGTGTACGCATCAAGACTTCGGTCGAGATGTTCAGCCCGCGGCTTCCAATCGCTCGAGGTGTCGGGCTGAATTGGGCTGGTGTCTGGACGATATTTGAGGAGCGTGTCTAGGTTAAGCGGAAGACGGACTATGCATGGTGAGAAAACCTTCCAGTTATGCCCTAGAGAGCGATACTTCTAATTGACGTTTGGAAGAAGCATGAGAATCTTGGATGCGAAGCTTATTTCCGCTCTTGAAGAGAGGTATGAACTGAGATCACGGGTAGAGCATCGGGCTAGAAGGAAGTGCCTTGTAGGTTCCAAAAGTTTATTGGGAACATTATTCCCTTTCTTTCTCTTGGCTGGCGAGCTGGCGGACGGCTTTCGAACGCGCTTGCGTTTGAGGAAACTCCGCCCACCTAGCAGATGTCGCAGCACCCGCAAAGGTGTGGGGTGAGAGCCCTGGCTCCAGTGCAGAAACGAAACGTCGTGTCCAGCGCATGGACGATGATGCGTGTTAATTCGTTGAGGATGTTGGATGCGAATCGGTGAAACGGCTGTCCTGCGAGGTGAAAGGGCAAATAGACGCCTGTGAGGGGTCTGCTTGAGGCGTGGGTAGCCCGTTTAGCTGAATGCCGTCTAGAACAGAAGGCGGGTTACAGCCAGCACGCCAGCCGTACACACCGAATGCCACCTGTAAAGCATGAACAACAGATATTCCACGTTTGCTGGGAACTAAAGAAGAAAGGTAAAGCAGAAGCGACAATCAAGAGCGTAAACAAATCTCTAAAATATTTAGGTAAACACGCAGACCTAAACAAGCCAGAAGCAGTTAAAGGATTCATTGCACAACTAGACAAAAAGAACGGATACAAACGCAATCTAACTTTTGCATATGACGTTTTTGTCAAAGTCTACAAACTAAGCTGGGACAAACCAAGCTATTACGTAGCCAGCAAATTGCCCAAAATACCAACCGCAAAGAAAATAGAAATGTTGATAGCCAACGCTTCAAGCAAGCTGGCACTTGCAATATCAATAAGCAGAGACACAGGCATGCGCCCAATAGAAATAATGAACTTGACGCTCAAAGACCTAGACCTTGAGAAACGATTCGTTTATCCCGCAACAGCCAAACATGGAAGCCCAAGACGATTAAAGCTAAAGCAATCTACAATAGCCTTGTTGAAAGCGTATTTGTCAAATTACGACATAGGATTAAACGAGCAAGTCTTCGGAATATGGAACAGCACAAAATACGGCGACTATTTCAGAGACAACAGAAACCGTTTAGCCAAGAAGTTAAATGACCCATCGTTAAAGACGATTAGACTGTACGACTTAAGACACCGCTACGCAACCGTACTTTATTCGAGAACACGAGACATATTGCTCGTTAAACAGCAAATGGGACACAAGAAAATCGAAACGACTTTAATGTACACGCAATTAGTAGACGTTGACGACAACGACGCTTTCACATGCAAGACAGCAAGCAACGACAAGGAAGCCACGCAACTAATAGAAAACGGTTTCGAGTACGTAGCCACAACACCGCAAGATTTTATGTTGTTCAAAAAGCGCAAATAGCGCATGCATGCCCCCCCCTTTTTTTATGCAAAGGATACCGCGCTCGCTCCCGCTTGCGCTCCAATCAAGCCCACACCCCAAACGCTTGAACGCCTTGAAAGACTCATAAAATGAGGTTAATCACAAAGACTGTGTTTTAACATGGAAATCGTGTTTAACGCATGCATGCATGAATGCAGTGTAATTTCTTTATAAGTGGATGCAACCCATAATAAAAACTGTTGGTGTTGATATGGCAGAAGATGAAGGAGAAGTAGAAGAATCGTTCTTTGAAGAACTTACAAAATTCATTCAGACAAATAAAGAGTTTTTGCTTGAAATTTTCGGTAGATGGTCAAAAGCGTCTTCAAGACAGTTCTATGCAAAGATAGGTTTGGTAGCGTTGGTCCTTGCCATGAGTGGTATATTGACTGCCCTTGACAAAATCAGTGGAGAAACATTAGCTGGAATTATAGGTGTTGTGCTTGGCTACATTCTCGGCAAAGGAGTTTTGTAACTATAAACCTTATAGCACTGTGCCAATTTGGAGATAGAACTTTTCTCCTTGAATTATTAACCCAAACCCAAAAGGCGGAAAAGAATATCCTCTCGTAGCGCCTAGCCATAAAACTCTTATTTCATTTTCACTTAGGTTTGTTTGACAAGTTCTGGGATCACAAATGGAGAATTAAATTTGAGTGTCGAAATTGAAAATGTACGGAAAGACGTTCGGATGCGGGTTGAGACAGACTCCATGATGTCGACCGCATGGATACTTGTTTACATCCTACCTTTCGTTTTTGCTATCGTGTGGGTTTCAATATTCACTGTTACCATGATTTCATTTATTGCAACGTTTACTCCAACACCTCCTCCAGATCAGCCGATCAGCACCACTCAATTCGAGTCGCTTTTCAGATTGATAGCATTCGTGTATTTATTTGCCATAATCACTTTCGTTCTGAATCTAGTAATCATTTACAAGCTTGTTAAGAGGCGCAATACGCATTTCAAAAGACAAAATTTTCTTTTCGAGGACATCGTGGCCGCGATCAAAGCCATAGCGACCAAAAAAGGTGTCGACCTAGAAGTTGGTTTAGCATCAGGTGAAAGGACTGTGAGAGAAGTTAAGGCTGAAGAAACCGAGAAAGGCGCAATGCTTTGGGCTATTCTGTCCGCATTCGCATTTCCTGCAATCTGGTATGTCTGGTACTTTCTGACGAAAGACTTCTACAAGCATGAAAGAAGAGAAGACGGATTTTGGGAAGACATGAGCAGAATGCTGGATAAAAGTGGAATCGAGTTTGTAGCGCCCAGAAGAGTAGAGACGTTGCCTGAAAGAAACTTCGTTCTCTATTTGATTCTAACGATAATAACTGCAGGTTTATTCGGAATCTACTGGCTGTACATCTTACTGAAAGATCCAAATCAACACTTCATGTATCACAGACAAATAGAAGACCAGCTGCTAAGCACTTTGGAAACAGTTACTGTCTAGAAAGTTTCGATAAGCCAACCTCTTTTCTTAGAGTCCAAGTAAATGTGGCGTGATATAAGCTTCGACAAAAGCCGCTATAATAAAAAGTGTTACTGAGATGCATGCATGCTCCATTCAAGCCCACACCCATGCATGCATGCACAGAACTTGTGGTTAATTAGACCCGCGCTCTAGATGCGCGCCACTGAAGAACATAGAACAGACCAAGCAAGAAGACCCCCGCGATAAATAACGCGGGAACGTCAACAACAGGAATGATAGAAGTCAAGCCTTCACCCCCTCTTTAAAACGTGGACAATCAACAGAACAAGCACCAAAACCCTGAACCGCAGGATAAACACATAAACCGCCATAAAAACACCCAGACTTCTTAACAGAAGCATCATACCAAACGTCAGTCCGAACAAAATGTGGACAAATCTCAGCATCAGGAACATGAGCTAACATCCTTGCAACCAATTTCTCATGGTCCCAATCTGGATAGAAATTGTCAACAACGCAAGCAGGCACACCAGAAACTAGATTATCACAAAAACGCACAGTAAAATGTCGTCTAGAAGCACGATAATGAGGACAAAGAACAGTCTTAGAGCTAGTCTCCATAGCTACCGCTACCTCTACCCAAACTCACGACCATATGCATGCATATCGTGAACAGAAACGTAATTAGGCTTCCCATCCTCATCAAATTCGTCATCGGTAAACCAAGCCTTATAGTCAACATCTCCAATATTTTTGGCGATAAACCGATTACCTACGTAGACACATCGCTTCATCTCTTCGCTACATGCTGGGCAAACATCCTCAGATTTAGCCTTCACAGACGCATACTTACGATTCGCACATTTTCCAAACCACGTAAAAGACATAAAGCGACTAAGAAAACTAACCTTAACAGATGCATGATGAAGTTGGTAGAAGCTAGTGCCAAAAATCGTTTCCCGTTCATCAAAAACCGTCACGATATACTTATCTTTCTTGTACTCCCTAACCTCTCTACCCTTAAAGCCAGAGCAAGTGCTACAATCTTCACGGACATGTACGCAATCACGGCAACGGTCAAAGCCACCCTCTATAAATGAAAGCGAATGATAATGTGGCGACCACACTAAACAACCACGTAATCTATCGATACGGAAGCCGTGAAAAATCATGCAACCTCCTTCAACGCCTCGAACTGCTAAAGCTAAACGAGATTTCTTACGAAAAACTTTCTCAGGCAAATTGTAGTCATCTGGATGCACAGAGACAAGCACATGCTCCACCTTTCCAAAGCCACGCTCAACACCAACGTCAAGACGCCCTACAATAGAACGTGCGCCCCTCACAGACCACCCGCGAATAAAGCAAACAGGACACGTAGGTCGATGACACCACATGTGCTTATGACGAACAACAACCTTCTTGCTACAATCCACGCCATTAATAACAATGCCTTCATGCCCTTCACGACTCTTACAGACAACAACACCTAAATGTTTACCACAGAACACCGAAGCCTTAACCCCACGCCCAACAGGCGTAAATGCTTCATGCCCTCTATTATCAAAAGGCAACCGCCAATACTTATTCTGCAAGATAGCTCGATTCAGAGCCACACGCTGAGCAAGAACCCGATTAAAAGCCTCAGGCGAAACCATCAAAATCTCCTCGGATAGCCGTATTTGCGAATCTTGTCTACTTCATGCCAAAACTCTTCTTCTTCCTGATTCATCTCTCTCTCAAACCGCTTATAATGAGAGCAGTTAAAGCATCGATTCATAATCCCAAATCCCTCATTCTTACGAAACGAACATAGGACATCGTCTAAAAAGAAGCAAGAAAGCAGTTTCTTTTTAACCGCCTCCATTTTTTCATCTCCATAATTTACATATCTATAAGCGTTAGTTTGATATAAGCTATGTGGTCACATAACTAAACTCCACCTAGACACCTCTACAATTCAAATATCTACGAGCGTTAGTTTTATACAAGCTAAGTGGTCACATAACTAAAGGAGGCTTAACATATGTCAACGCCAAAAGTCAAAATTAATATCTTACCCCCATTACAGAAGCGCATAATTCTACATTTAGCCAAGCATGAGTCTAAGACAATTAACGCAATCAATTCGGGAATTAATCCAACAGCCCGAAACAAGTCCCATTACTACAAATCTACATGGACAGCCTTCAAAGCATTAAAGGGAAAAGGCATGACTAAGGAAGTCGCATTAAAATCGTATCGAGGAAACGAATACCCACGTTTCTGGCTCACTGATTTAGGCGTATTCACAGCTCTTGTTGAAGGAGCAGATGCTCAAGACCTACTTGAAAAAACCGTCGAGACATATCCCAATGATAAGATTCTGCAATGTATTCTTGCACTTGCCCGCTTCATAGATATAGAATTCTACAGGATAGCACTTTCAGCCATCCTTAAAAAAGGCAAACTCGAACAATCAGACCTAATCACCCTAATGGTTACCCAAGCGCAAAAAGACTCTTCAATCGAGCAAGTCAAACAATTTCTAGGGATACTGAATAAATACCTCCCCCCAGAGGAGTACAAAAAGCTAACTAAAAACATTAAGCAATATCTCGACCTTCTAAAAAAAATAGGAGAAATGATGTAACGCACGTCCTTCATGCATGCTAGATTTGTGTGTGAAGGAG
The DNA here is from genome assembly GCA_030615265.1 of Candidatus Bathyarchaeota archaeon. Classification (GTDB taxonomy): domain Archaea; phylum Thermoproteota; class Bathyarchaeia; order Bathyarchaeales; family Bathyarchaeaceae. The sequence continues at coordinate 5,055 of JAUWZP010000034.1, read as the reverse complement.
TTAAAATTTAAGCCAAACCCAAACCCAAAAAATATATTGGTTGATTAATTTATAGAACAAAATTGAAAAGGTGATATCGTGGGAAAAAAATATGGAAAATGCAAACTTTGTAAAACAGAAAAGTTTCTCAATTATGCTGGTCTTTGCAAACGGTGTAATCAAAAAGCTGAGAGCTCAGATATAAAACAAGAAGCTATTGAAAAACAGCAAAAAGCATTAGAAGCTCAAAAAGAGAGACAAGAAAAGAAAAAAGAAGAAATCATTGAAAAGCAAGTACTAGAAGAAAAAGATGAAGAAACTGCTGGTGAGGAAAAATCTGATGAAAAAGATTCCAGAAATGAAAAGAGTTGAATATGAAAAATTAGATGCATGCATGCAAAAGATATGAAAAAGAAGGAGAGCGATATGTTTAGTTCATCAGCGACTCATTTCCACTTCCATGCATACCAAACAATTAGTACAATAAACACAGCTTCAAAAATCTGATAAAGCGCATAATGAGCCACAGTCTCCCCTGGTACAAGCGCAAAAAAAGTGACCAAAACAACAGCATGGAATATGCCCACGATGATGTTTACCCAGCGATTCACTTTAGGCTTCAACGTCAGGGATAAGAAAATCATAAAAATCGGAATTGCCATTAATATTGCCATTGCAAACAAAAATGTTTGAGTAATTTGAATACCCCCTGGCACTTCTCCGCTTAATACTAGCTCTATGGTCTCTCGCCGAAAAAATGAGATAACATCGTTATATAAATAAAAAAACACTAAAATTACCCATAATGCTGCAAGCTTTATCTTCACATCTTCCATAATAGGCTCAACTCCTCATATTGACTATATAGAGGGGTTATCTGACGCTTTATTTTTAAGACTTGTGGGGGGCTGAAACCGTGAATGTGAAAAAATAGGTGTTTCGCATGCATGCAAGAATGGCCCTCAAAATCCCCACTTTTCTTTTTTTTAGTCTTCTCGAAGATACTCTTTAACACGTCTTCTAAGTTCTGGAAACTTGTCCAGCATGTTTTTAACTATTCGCCAACGGGCTTCCTCAACTTCATTCATACTTTGTATTGTGTCGTAATACACTATAAAACTTATGTCTATGCGTTGAACACTTAAAGAGCGTTATCGAGCATGCATTATCACATCAACGCCAGTGGGTCGATTAACAACTCAAGGAACTCCATTCACAATTTTTGCTTGCAGAAAAGCCTATATCGCCTTTTCTCAATGCGAATTTTTCATCCAAAATTTAATCGAGTGATTTTGGATAAAATCCGCGCCATTGCTCCAATGCTTAAAAAATCGCATGGAGCTAATCAAAAATTGCTCATTATTATAGTTGCTCATCGGCTCTTTATTTCATGCAGAGCCTCTTCCCAACTTTTTTTATTTCAAGAATAGCACACATGGAGGGATTAAACATGAACGAAACGAAATATCGAGAAATGTTAAAAGCAGAGCAAGACAGACTATATGGAAGGTGCAAAAGATGCAAGTGAAAACAACAAATACAGAATTACTAAGCAAACCAAGACAGACTAGAAGGAAGAAGAAAAAGATGCAACGCAAGACAACAAATAAAGAATTACTAAGGATAATGACGGGTTACAGCCAGCACGCCAGTCTCTACTACCTAGTCCAGTGTCGTCCAAACTTGAGCCGACACTTACGTACAATGCAGATAGGCGTCGGCACATGAAATGTTGAAAATTGAGATTTGACACTCTTAGAATATATGCAAGAGTGTGAGGTTCTTAACCGAACATTGCGTCAAAATCTAAGAAGAGAAGTATGAACCTATAGCTATCTAATTATGCAGCATCATTTGGTGCATGCTTGGGTTGAGCATAAGACTTTTCATGGAAATTATTTTATTGAGAATTGACATATTGAAACGATGATGGATTTCAAATGATAGAAAAGAAGAGAAAGCACACTGGAAAATGTATAGACTGCAATAGTGTTTTGGAACTGGTTGAATTTGATGCTCGCAAAAGCACAAGAATTTTGAGATGCCAAGAATGTGGTTTGCTTCATCACTATAAAAAAAAACATCTTTGGCAATTGGAAATTTCTTAGGGCTACTAAACTCTGAGATAACTTGTTTGTCTTTATTAAATCTTAATGAAGTTAGGGTACCATCACGGAAACGTGTAAGGTTATAGAGCTTTTCTCCTTGAAGTATTAATACAATTGAGACGTAGTATCAGGGAAAATCATTTATGTGAGTTGAATAATGTTAACTGAATGGAAGGTTAGAAAAAGAAGAGTCTTCTTCTCGAGAACTCCTTTCTCTCTCTTCAGCGTCTAACCTTCCCTTCATCTAATAGGGGGGAGTTACAGCCTATTCAGATAGGTCACTATAATACTTTGTGAAATAATCTTCTATAACTTAGATAGGTTCCAAAGTCTTGAGTGAGTAGAACTTTTCTCCTTAAATTATTAACCCAAACCCAAACCGAAGGAAAAAAAGGAACTATTGTTTTACTTCATCTTTGCGCGCGCATTTGCTACTAGATGCGTTAACATTAACGAACGAAAGAACGTCGAGAAACAGAAAAAATTGAAAAATAAAAGCTTTGAAAAGTTCGAGACTATTCCATAAACTTCTTCTGCAGCTCCACAACTTCGCTGCTGTTCTTCGATCTAGCATAATTGTCCAAAAATTCTTGGTTTAACCGGATGAACTGGGGACCCCAATTGTAAATGGAGAGTAGCTTTTCCGCTTCCTGCTTGAAGTCAACGATATAGAGCGCAGCTGCTAACGCTTCAACTGTGCTAAGTTTAGTGGGTATACCATAGTTCACTGGATTTGCCGCTATTAGATAGGGTAAACATCGGGATGCTCCTCTCATGCGCAGCTCGAAAACCTCGTCTGCGTGCATCCAGCTGCAGTCTATGGCTGATAAACCGCTATGTTCAATTCTTCTCCGGTCAGCTGAAGAAAATGCTGTCTCTGAAAAGGGATTCAAGATGAGCGCTCTTTTAGGCAAAAGTCTTACTCGGTGAACCACTTTGACCATGCCAAACCGTTTAAGCTTTAAAGTTGAGCATTTCTTGGGGTCACACTGCTTAGCATGATAAACGGTGATCTTAACGGTTCTAGATTGCACTTCTGCGCACCTTTAAGTGAGACATGGGGTCGTCCATAACCTTTGGAATCCACTCTAAAAGGTCGGTGGACACCATATGATAGCCTCTCTCTTCCCTAACGAAGTCTCCAGCAGCACCGTTTATGAAGGCTCCGGCAACTGTAGCTTCAAACGGGTCGGCTCCCCATGCCAAGAAAGCTCCAACAATGCCGGAAAGAACGTCGCCTGTTCCGCCAACAGTCATGCCGGGATTACCAGTAAAGTTAAGCTTTACGCGGGTTCCATCTGAAACTACATCGGTATGCCCTTTCAACAACACTACGGCGCCCAGTTCTTCAGCAGTTTTCCTCACGTCTTCAACTCGCTTATTCAGGTCTCTGGGCGGTTCACGACCAGTCAACAGCTTGTATTCTCCCGCGTGAGGCGTCAAGACTAACTGTGAATCTACTTTTCGCTTAGTTTCTGCAAAAGCTTTAAGCCCATCCGCGTCCAGCAACAAGGGAGTTTTTCTTTCCTCCACTGCTTTGATGATTAGTTTAACTGCGTCCCGCGTGTCCTTATGCAACCCTAAGCCTGATCCCAATACCATGGCTGTGAAAGTTTTCAGATGTCTGCGAATTAATGAAATGTTGCGGCTGCTGAGATAGTTGCCTTCCATCTTAACCGTGATAAGGTTGGGAGACATTGAAGAAATCGCGTGCGCTGTTCGATGTGGGGCCGCAATGTAAACTATGTCCACGCCAGCCCGAAGCGCAGCTAAACCCACAAGTGCGGGAGCCCCAGAAAATGTTTCGCTTCCACCAACAACCAGTAGCCTGCCAAAATCACCCTTATGAACCTGACCAGAACGCTTCTTAATAGCTAATTGTACGTCGCCCGGACCAGCATAGCGTTCGAATTCTTCGGGTAACCCTATTTTTTTAATCACTAACTCGCCTACTTTCGCCTTAGCTTTTCCTAGTCCAGGCTTTACTTTGTGAAATGTGACTGTCAAATTGGCTTTGACGGCTTCACCCAAAATTTTGGCTGTGTCCGCGTTGATTCCGGGTGGCACCGCGACAGCCACACAAAATGCTGTAGAGTGACCGATGTTCTTTATCATCGGTAAGATGGGTGGACGAGGCCCGCCTTTAAGTCCTATTCCAAGCAGGGCATCAACCACAATATTGGCTTCAACGCTTGGAATAAGAGATGAATCATAGGCCTCATGTAAGTGGATAACATCCTTAAGAGGCTGCAGGGCAAACCAGTTTTTCCGAGCTTCCTCATCCCTAATATCTTTGGATTTTCCAGAGAGAATTACAGTTACTTTGAAGCCGTGGCTAGCAAGGTGGCGAGCAGTTACGAAGCCGTCGCCGCCATTCCCCCCTAAGCCGCAGAAGATGGCAACTTTGGTTTCGTCGGGTTTGAATCGTGCGAGGATCTCCTCTGCAACTGCACATCCAGCGTTTTCCATGAGTTGCAGTCTTGAAACCCCGAAATATTCAGAGTTTAACTCTAAAGCTCGCATTTCTCTACTTGTTATAGCCAATTTGTATGCCTCACGTGTATCTCTAGTTATCTTAGGCACAGGATGTTTTAAATAGTCTATGAACTCGGTGCTAGAGATTTTTCTGTAATTTACAATATGCTCGTCTTCTCGCAGTGCGAATGATACCAAGCGGTCTAGCAACCAAACTCGCATTTTGCACTTTGAAACGTGTAGTTGTTGCTTGCCTTGTTGAACTATGTAGTTTTTTCTTTGGCTCTGACTTCCTCAACCTTTTCAGCGGTGGTGGTAAGCGACTGAATCCACTCTTTAGCCGATTCGGCTATGACATCTTTGAATCCCCAGCCAATGGCTATGCCTAGTCCAACGCCAGCTCCGATGGAGATTCCCCATGAGAGGTTGACGACGATCGATTCGACGATGGTGATATCAATTTTCATTTGTGAAAGGGCTATTATGATGACAA
>JAUWZP010000087.1 GCA_030615265.1 Candidatus Bathyarchaeota archaeon | reverse complement strand
GAAATGCTGAAGGGGCTGTGGGCTAGCTTGGTCTAGGCTAGGAGTCTCGGGCGCTCTTGACCCCGGTTCAAATCCGGGCAGCCCCACCATGTTTTATTTCCGTAGTAAGAGAAAGAAAGCGATGCCTAAAATTGTCAGAATAGTAGCGAATAGAATTGCGAGAAAAGAGTAGGGTCCACTGCCGAGTATTATTGGGATTGGACCTACAAATATTACGACGCCGGTGGTTGTTTGGACATTTCCATATAGAATCGACGAAGCAATCAGAAAAATTATCCCTAAAAATATTAGCGCAAAGCCGAGCAGAAACAGTTTCATTGGAAACGTTAACAGAGGCGTTTCCACTTCAAGACGGCTATGACATTTTGAGCAGACACCGACTTCATGTTTAAAGCAGGCTTCACAAACCTTGCGTTTGCATTGTCTGCAAGTGTGTGTTACAGGGGCAAGTTTTCCGCAAAGTTGACACGCCTTAACTTGCATGTTTTAGTCCTCTTTTTCTATCCATGTACAAGGTTGGAAAAAGCTATGAAGACAAGGAGAAGTGCAACCAGAATTATGGAGAGCAAGAGAAGAATTTTCACCGATTCCTTGTCTGTGCCAAAAATTATTGGGAACGGCCCGATAATTATGGCTCCTCCACCTTTAACCTTGCCTTCTTTAAAGGCTGTGAAAAACAACAGGATGGCTGCGATAAATGTAACAAAAAAACCTGCAAGAATCAGAATGATGCCAATATTCCACAGGTGTTCGCTCATCTGAAGCTCACGTCATAAAATCAAAAAGTATAGGTTTAAATAAACTTTCAGGAGGAGATATGCTGGTCGCGTGCAAAGAATGGACTTGGAGCAGATTGTTCAGCGGATTTTACTTGTTCGCCGAGACCTCACACGAGAGGAAGTTTTAAAGAGGATTTACGAGAAAAAGAGGTCGGCTGAAGGATACTTTCTAGACGAAGCCGCCGCTCGCATCGTTGCATTCGAATTAGGGATAGAAGTCCCTAAAGACGAGGCTGAAGCTTCTTGGACAGAACTTCCAATAGAAAAACTTGTTTCAGGCCTAAACGACGTTACGGTCACAGGTCGAGTCATAACGGTCTATCCTGTTCAAACCTTTTCTCGTCGAGACCTCACAGAAGGCAAAGTTGCACGTTTACTGATCGCTGACAAGACTGGAACGTTAAAAACGGTGTTGTGGGATGACAAAGTCTCCATAATCGAAGATGAGAAAATTGCGTCTGGACAGATAATCAGGGTTTCACATGGGTACGCGCGCGAAGGATTTGATGGAAAACTTGAGTTACACGTGGGAAATCGTGGAGAGATCCAAGTTTCTCCGCAGGACATTGATGAAAAGGAATACCCGTCCATCACCAGTTTCATGGAAAAGATCAGCGCTATAACTGGCAGACGCAGAAGAGTAAACGTTCAGGGAACTGTGCAAAGAGCGCACCGAGTTTCCGAGTTTAAGAGAGCAAACGGAACTCAAGGAAAAGTAAGGCGTGTGCAACTGCAGGATGAAACTGGACAGATGACCGTTGTGTTCTGGAATCAAAAGGTCGACGAGCTAGGCGACGTAGAGACTGGAGATTCCCTGCGAATAATGAACGCTAGGGTGAAAGAGCTGGCTGGCGGCCTAGTAGAGCTTCATGTTGAAAGAGCCACTCAGATCGATAAGGTCACGGAAAAACTCCCATTATTTGAACAGAAAAGAGTAAGGAAAATCGCCGACGTAAAAGAGGGGGGAGGCCCATTCACTATCGAAGCGACCGTTGCATCGACTCCGGAATTGCGAGAAGTCACCACATCACGAAACGAGAAAGTTAAAGTTACATCCTTCAGCGTCTCCGACGCCACTGGAAAAATAGGTGTGTCACTTTGGAGAGAACACGCAGAACGTGCCGAAAACCTCTCACTAGGCACTAGAATGCTCTTCAAAAACATCTACGCAAAAAAGGGTTTTGCTGACCAACTGGAACTGACAACACGCGCTTCCACAAAGATAGAGATTCTTTCAAATCCTAAATAAAAGCTTAGGAACACAATCAACAGGCGTAAACTATGATCATATAATCTTAACAGTGAAAGCAAAAATTTTATAAATAAGATCGGCAGCAATGTTTGACTTGGGCTTTGGAAAAAAAGATTCGTGCCTCAAAAACTCTTTCTAGCGTATTGATCTCCAGCCAGAAATTAGATATGTTGAAGCAAACCGAAAAGAGATATGAGTTGTTTGCCTCAAGAGAAATGCAAGCAGTAGCAAAGATAGAAGCTAGTCTATTGAGGGGTGCCAGAAAATACTTCGACGACAATGACTTTACTGAAATTATCGTGCCTCACATTACACGAGCCACTGGTGCCTGCGAAAACATATTCACCATGTTTACGGTGGACCATTTCGAAGAGAAAGCTTACCTTGCTCAAACAGGACAGTTATACTTGGAGGTTTTGACGCCTGTTCTAAAGAGAGTTTGGTGTGTTGGCCCAAGCTTTAGAGCAGAGCCGTCTGTGGATGAAAGACATCTAACCGAATTTACCCTTATAGAACTAGAGTTCAAAGGCAACTTTACAGAATTGATGCAGCATATTGAAAATACTGTTTACTCTATGGTTCAAGAAGCCATCAAAACAAGGAAAGAAGAACTTGAACTTCTCGAAGTGGACATAAGACGGCTAAGTGTTCCACCGCCATTCAAGAAAATAACATATACAGATGCTGTAAAGAAATTATCCGAGTTCGGAGTAAAATGGGGCGACGACCTTAAAAGATGGCATGAAAAAATACTTGTAGAAACCCATGGCAACCAACCCCTGTTTATTACGCATTACCCGAAGGCCATCAAATTCTTCAACATGAAAACTAACGAGGAAAACCCGGAGACCGTTAATAGCACAGACCTACTTCTGCCTCACAGCGGAGAAGCGGTAGGCGCAGCTGAAAGAGAATATGAATACGAAAAACTACTTGAACGACTAAAGAGTTCAACAATGCTAAAACAGTTGATAGAGAAAGGGGGAAGCCTCCACGATTTCAACTGGTATTTGGAGTTTTACAAAAGATTTGGCGGCACACCTCACGCGGGTTGCGGCATAGGACTTAACAGAGTAACCCAATACGTTTTGGGAAGCAGTGACATAAGAACCACTACAGTGTTCCCGCTTAACAGAGTGTCCCTTCTATAGCATTTTCATTCTTTTTTTCCGCATTAATCTGAAACTTTTAAAGCGGAACTCTTATTTCTAGAAGCTTGCATATATGCGCCTCTTACTGGTGGTGCCATAGGATTGGAGAAAAACCAGATTTCCTTGCCCGTAGATGACCTACCAAAAAAATGGTATAATATTTTGCCAGACTTGCCAGAACCTCTTCCACCTCCAAAAGAGCCGGACGAAGGACCTTCCCGCCTTGAATTCCTCGCAAAAACCATGACAAAAGAGTGTTTAAGCCAGGAGTCTTCAAGTCAACGTTGGATTGCCATACCTGAGGAGGTAAGGGAGCTTTACATTCAAGCAGGTCGGCCAAGGCCGTTGTATCGTGCTCGAAGACTTGAAAAACATCTTAAGCTGAAGAAAACTCGACTCTACTATAAGCGGGAAGATTTGTCGCCTACGGGCTCCCATAAGACTAACACTGCTCTTGCACAAGCGTATTTTGCCTCCAGAGAAGGAAAAAGGGTTCTGATTACTGAAACTGGCGCTGGACAGTGGGGCACGGCCTTGGCCCATGCAGCTCGTCTTGCAGGTTTAGAATGTGTTGTTTTCTGGGTTCGCTCAGTTTACGACTGGAAGGTTGACCGCCGAACTCTGATGCAGCTTTTAGGAGCCAAAGTCTACGCTTCACCGAGCAAACAGACAAGAATGGGAAGAGAAATCCTTGCCAGAGATGTTAACCATCATGGCTCGCTTGGAATCGCTGTTTCCGAAGGCTTGGAGTACACTGAAGAACATGAAGGCAGCGTTTACTGTCTAGGCTCCGTTTTAAACCATGTATTAATGCATCAAACCATCATAGGGCTTGAAACCATTAAGCAGTTTGAGCTGATCGACGACCAGCCAGACTTGATTGTTGGTTGCCTAGGAGGAGGCTCCAACTTCGGTGGCATAAGCCTTCCATTTGTTGGAGAAGTCTTAAAGAAGAAGCGGGAATGCGAGTTTCTTGCGGCGCAGACGATGGCTTCACCAAGCCTCCTTAAGGGAAGGTATGAATACGATTTTGGTGATGTAGGCGAGCACACACCACTTATGAAAATGTACACGCTTGGTCACAAAACAGAGATGAAACCAATTAAAGCTGACGGCTTAAGATATCACGCAGCAGCACCCATTATCAGTTTGCTGAGACATCGCGGAATTGTAAAGGCCACAGCTTATCCAACTGACGAGAGAGCTGTATTTGAAGCGGCAAAGATTTTCCTACAATGTGAGGGATGGCTTATAGCACCAGAGTCCAGCTATGCAGTGAGAGCAGGCATTGATGAAGCAGTGAAAAATGAGAAGATTGGACAAGAGAAAGCCATCTGTATGAACATCAGCGGACATGGATTTCTAGACATCCCAGCTTACAAAGAGAAAATCTTATCTTGAAGCGCACGTAGCTCCCGCCACTCCATACTTGAAATCTTGGGCTAAGCTACGATAAGCTCAAAATTTCAACACTGACAAGGAGATCCCACTATCAGCATCATCATATATCATCACCCAACTTATTCTTCTCACGATGACACCTCATGCCACTAGGTTAAGAACTGTCTCTTGCATGTACACACGAAAGGTTCAAATTGCAGCTGGGAAACTACTCTGCGGGGATTTGCGATGCCATTGAAAAACGTTATTTTCGGAGTCATGGCTTCTGTTGAGGGGCGTGATTTCGAGGAACTGAAGAACTTTTGCCTTGGGGTAGAAGGATTAGGTTTTGATCTTTTTACAATTCCCGATCACTTCATGAACATGGCTCGCCCTGACGGCCCAGATAAACATCCTTTAGAATGTTGGACCACACTTGCGGGTTTAGCTGCTGCTACAAGCAAGATTCGTTTAGGCCCCCTTGTATCGTGCTATGGTTATAGACGGCCAACGGTTCTGGCAAAGATGGCCACTACTGTTGACATCATTTCTAATGGAAGATTAATCTTTGGCATAGGCGCAGGTTGGCATCAAAAGGAGTTTGAGGGTTTCATGGGGCGATTTCCCTCAGTAGGAAAACGCATGACAGGACTTGAAGAGACAATACAGATCTGCAGCAGCATGTTTAAGAATGAGCGGACAAGTTTCAAAGGCAAAATGTATCACGTTGAGAACGTTTTAAACTCTCCACTTCCAGTACAGAAACCGCCACCGATAATGGTTGGAGGCGGAGGCGAAAAGAAAACCCTTCGCATCGCTGCTAAATACGCTGACATAAGCCACTTCGCCTTTAACCCATCAGAAGATTTTTTGGATCGAAAGCTAAGTGCCCTAAAAGGACACTGCAGAGATGTAAAAAGAGATTTCGACGAGATCAAGAAAGGAATAAGCGTGTTTCCTATCCTTGGCTTCACAGAGAAGGAGGTTGAAGAAAAAATAAGGAACCGCGCTCAACGGCGTGGTATGCCTCTGGATGAATACCGGAAGAGATTAGGCCCTGTTAGTGGAACTCCTGATCGGTGCATTCAAGCGATGAAAAGATACATCGACAAGGGTGTAAGCCTCTTTGCAGTGGGACTTCAGGATCTAGAGAGTGCCAAACTCTTCGCTGAGGAGATTATGCGAAAACTCAGATAACTGAACACACACCCGAAATCATTTTGTTCACGGTATGCACACAAGCTTGAAAGCTATTCATTTTTTCTGTCCCGAGCAAAACAGAAAGGATACATTGCCAGTTAGGTGGAGGAATAATTTTCGGGTGAAGCCAGTTTTTTAAGGTCTTCTTCACCCTCAGCGTAGCCCGATGCAATCAACACGTCGCCAGCATGAATTCTCAGGTCTGGACTGGGACGCACCCATTTGCCGCCTCTTCTTACAACCAAAACCCACATGCCAGTTTCCTCATGGACCTGTGCCTCCCGCAAAGTTTTGCCTATCAATGAAGACATCTTGGAAACCTGAACACGCACCACTGTCTCTTCGGCTTGTTCAATCGCTAATGCAAGAACAGGGTGAGGCTTAATTTCTCTCAACACAACCTCAGCAATTTGAGCCGCTGCATCAGCAATGTTTTCGGTCACAACACCAATTCTAATCAGCCCCAGAAAGTTTTTCGATTCCTCAGATGGAATGCCTGCAGACAATACTAAGAGCTCAAAATCCGTGTGAAGCTTATCCACATGTTCCTCTAATGCTTGAACCTCTTCGGCTAATTCCTTGCTATTAAGTAGAATGGACGAGTAGGCGAGATCCAGCATAAGTTCTGAAGTGTCTTTCAGCTCCACCATCATGTCAACAATTTTTTTGAACAATTCTTGGCTTGCCATAAACTTCAGTCCTCAAGTTTCCGTATTGTTCCTTTGGCGACGCCTTCGATTT
>JAUWZP010000031.1 GCA_030615265.1 Candidatus Bathyarchaeota archaeon | reverse complement strand
CCATTTCTTCCCATACCTTGAGCCTTAGTCATGAATATTATGTTCGGATGTTTACTCACGTATTTCAGAGCTTTTTCCATTATTTCAGCTCCCATTTTGGATTTAACAAAGGAAATTGCCATAATGGCATATCCCATCTTGAATAAATCAGGTATTATGGTGAACTCTTTAATCATTCCCTCACTTACAAGCCTATGTCTCATTCGGGTTACAGTTGCCTGTGACACATCCAGGACCTTTGCTAATTCCCTGTCACTTCTCTTAGAATCCTTCAACAACTCAAGAAGAAGCTTCATCATTGTGTTCTTCATGCTTGACAACCTCTCAAATTGTTTACTCTCAATCATTAATAGTTTTGCATGCATGCATGAAAGCTATGAGTCTAATAGTCTAAGGTAAAAAGAAAGGAGATAAAGAGGTTACTCATTCCATTGTGGATTTTCCTTTTTGACTTTTTCCCATTCCTCTGCCCATAGTTCACTATACCTTTTGTTAACGTATTCAACTGAAGAGAGATATTTCACTTGTTTCCTTAAGGCTTCTATCTCTATTCCATGTGATACAACTTTTTCTTCCAAGTCTGTAATGTATTTCTCTCTAGGTTGTACTAATGTTGTAGGTTCAAGACTGAGATATTTATCATAGATTTTAGGGTACTTCTCTTCAATGGCATTACGTAGTAGTAAGTATGTTTCATCACTTAGTGGTATAGCCTTACCTACACAATACTTCATTTCAAACTCATTAAATCCAGATTTGCTTAGGCTTCTCAATGTCCAGCTCCTTATTTTATGGAATTTGATTTCACCCTTCAAGTGTTTAATGCTTTTCTTAGCTAATATTTTCAACATTCGGTTTATCGCATTCTCCTTAATTAACCATAGAGTAGGTTTCTTATTCAATGCTAACCACTTCTCTAGCCACTCTAAAGCTAATGGATTAAGCACAAGTAGGCTTTTGGCATTAGTCTTTTTCCTAGAGGTTTCAATGTAAGCAAACTTTTCATTAGCCTCTTTAGCTCTTTTAACTGTAGCCTCTATCTTGTTTCTAGGTAGACTTAGAATATCTGAGATACTAAATCCACTTGTTGCTACTGCAATTAACGCTTTATACTGAGTATTAGCTATCTTGAAGATATTAGCTAAGTCTCCATTACTGAAATCATGGTATCCTTCTGCCTTCATTGCTGGAATTAACTGTCCTCTAGTGAATCCCATTTCGACATCAGTTACATATCTGTAGAAGGTTTTAGCACTAGAGATGTAGGATAATATTGAGTTGTTAGGTGTCTCCTTTTTAACCTCTACAGATTGAAACTCTAAGACTTTTCTTTTTGCTTCCTTAGGTGTTAATTCAGTAAAGTCTTGTGCTGTTTTACCAAACCACTTTAAGAATTTCTGTAGCCTTAACCGTTTTGTTCTCCGCATATCTTCTGTTTTATACTCACTTAGCCATTCGTTTACTAGGTTGTTGCTTTCCATTTTCGTTTTCACCTGTCCAGAACTATGCCATTGGTTGTCTTATAAATATTCCTCTAAAAGTAGTGGTTACTCGTTAATATTCACCCTTTTTAACCTAACTACCGTAAAATTCTGAGATACGGAAAAGAATTCAGCGTTTCACCCGGGTTTAACTTGCCTTCTCAAGTCTTGTTGCAATTGTTTTCTTTTTTTATATAAACTGTTTTTCGATAGAAGATTTCTCAATATCTGTAAATATATGAGAAATTGGTAATCTTTAATCATGTCATTCCGTGACAGAGAACGAGACAGAGAATTGCAGTTAGAACTTCTGAGAATTCAGTTGACACATGAACGAGAAGTCATCCTATACAGCATTGGAATGGCAGTTGGGGCTTCATTCCTAGTTTTCGCATTGACCGTAGGATTTACCGTTGCGATAACAGAAAGAACGATTCCGATGTTGTGGATACAGATGATAACTGCCTACCTACTAGTAGGCGGGCTAATTCTGATTGCCTCCACGGTGCTATTTGCTGAACTTAAATACTCTGAGAGAAGAGACATAGAAAGAATCAGGAAAAAATACGTAGAGTGGTAACTTCAAGCAAGCCTATACCTTTCTCACATTTAAAAACCAAACACGACTATTCATAGAATATATACAAGGTGAAATCAGTTGGCGCGTCTCTTTTTCGTCACAGGGCGTCCAGGAATCGGCAAAACTTCGGTTCTCCTCCGTGCAGTTGAAGGGTTAAAATCCAAAAGCTACAAGGTTGGCGGCATGTTAAGCCGTGAAGTTCGCGAAAAAGGAGTGCGCATCGGTTTTGAAATCATCGACTTCCACTCTGGACGAAGAGGATGGCTGGCACATGTCAATCAGCCAGTCGGACCTAACGTCGGCAAGTACAGAGTCAATCTAAACGACCTTGAGATTATAGGCGCTGGCTCCATTAGAGACGCAGCCAAGAACGCTCAAATCATCATTGTAGATGAGATAGGACCCATGGAGTTGTTTTTGCAAGCTTTCAGAGACGCGGTTGTTGAAGCCATGAACAGCGGTAAGCCTTTATTGGGAACAATTCATTTCAGGGTACATGACCCGCTTCTCACCATGATAAAGAATAGAGATGACGCGGAAATAATCGAAGTAACACATGAGAACAGAGCACATCTACACAACATTCTTATCGACAAGGTCATGCAATGCCTAAAAGCGACTTCGCATAGTAGTAGTCAAAGTGAGTTAACATGCGAATAGCTGGCGTTGACGATGCAGGACGTGGTCCGGTTATAGGCCCCTTAGTCATTGCGGGAGTTCTAGTCGAAAAAGAAAATCTGCATGAGATTGTCAACTTAGGTGTTAAAGATTCCAAGCTTCTGTCACCTCATAGACGAGAATGGTTAGCTAAGAAGATAAGGAAGACAGCTCTTCAATGCCATTTCATTGCGTTGTCAACTTCTGAAATCGACAAAGTTGTGGAAACTGGAAGAAAACTGCGAAAGCTTAACCATTTAGAAGCACGAGCAATGGCTGAGGTTATAGCAACCTTAAAGCCTGACATCGCCTACGTAGACGCATCCGACGTTTTACCTGAAAGATACAAACAACACATCTTAGAAAACCTTCCCTTCAAAGTGCAGATAGTCTCTGAACACAAAGCTGACGCCAAATACCCGATAGTGTCCGCAGCTTCGATCATAGCCAAAGTTGAACGCGACAAAGCCATAAAAGAGCTGAGAGAGAAATATGGCGACCTCGGCTCAGGATACATCACCGACCCAAAAACCGTAGCGTTCCTCGAAGAATGGATTAAACAACATGGAAACTACCCAGAATTTGTCCGCAAATCATGGAAACCCGCAAAAAGAATAAAGAAAAACATGACGAACAAACAAGCCAAACTAATCTAGCTGTTGAACTTCTCACCTAGCTCCTGTTTTTCCCTCTTTATTTTTGCATTAAAGACAGTGCTTTCATGGCTACAGCAGAAGCGTGGACAAGTGATTCGTACACATGCATTGGTTGTTGTACTGATCCAGCTAGTAAGATGCCGTCTATTGGGGTCTCGTTTGGCGCTAGTTGAGCATGTTTTTCCGTAAAGAAACCGTCTTCGTTAAGAGTCAGTTTGAGTTTTTCTTTGAGGTCGATTTGAGGTGTCAGCCCTGTTTCTAAGACAACGAGGTCAGCGGTTATTGAGAGAAGTTTGGATGTGGCTTGGTCATAGACATCCAGAGTTAAGGAGCCGTTTCGTACCTGTCGAACTTCAGATGGTTGCCCATGGATGAATTCAACTCCGCTGGCTCTCACTTTCTGGTAGAACTGTTCCCCTCGTTTTGTGACCGCCCTTACGTCCGTGTAGCAGATGTAAGCGTCAATTTTTTCTCCATACTGCTGTTTTAGGTAATAAGCATGTTTGATGGCGTTTAAGCATCCGATGTTGCAGCAATAGCGAAGATGCTTTTCATCACGTGAACCCACACATAAGATGAACACGACGCTTTTCGGCTTCTCCTTGTTATCGATTTTCAAAATCTTTCCGCCAGTTGGACCACTCAGACTGCGTAGTCGTTCGTACTCCATTCCGGTAATCACATTTGGATAAACGCCATACTTGTACTGTCCTACCTTTTGAGTGTCATATTGAGAGAAGCCTGTAGCCAAGACGATAACGTCAACGGAAAGTTCTTCACGTGCCAGTTTTCGGTCGTAGAGCACTGCTCCTTCTGGGCATGCATCTTGGCAGGCATGGCAAGATTTGTCCTTGAAGTAAAGGCAAGCTTTTTCGTCAATCAAGTATTTGGCTGGAACCGCGAATGGCGTGGGCAGGTATATGGCTTTTCTCGTTGCTAGGTTCATTTCAAACTTTTTGGGGGCATCTACTGGACAGACCTTTATGCATTCGCGGCAGTTGGTGCACTTTGGCTCATCTACGTATCTCGCCTTCTTTAGTGTGCGCACTTTAAAATTGCCGAATGAACCTTCAACAGATTCGATTTCAGAGTAGGTTAGAACCTTTATGTTTGGTTTGTTCAGAACTTTTTGAAGCAGTTGTTCGGTTAGTTCCTCTGCGCTTCCTAAGGTTGGAAACACCTGATGCAAAAGCGGTGTGCGACCTCCTAGGCGAGGTTCCTTTTCAATTAAGTAAACGTTTACGCCCATGTTTGCCAAGTCGAGTGACACCTGTAGTCCAGCAACTCCTCCGCCAACTACCAACGCTGAATGCTTGTTCATTTTTGTCCTCCATTGTACATAGGCGTTGACAACATTAAATTAGAGGTATTATTAGATATTATCGTTACCACACAATTTGCGCGTACTGAAATCATTTCTAAATAGGCTCGAAAGCCACAAAAAATGCGCGCGCGTTACTGCGCAAAACTCAGATTTTGTCTTCTTTTTTGTACACGTTTATTCCCTTCCGTAGCGCGCGCTACAACTTCAACACACTTCTTTAAAGTCGATAGAGATTTCCAACACTATTCCACACGAAGGCTTCTGGCATTGCCTCAAAAATTGCATATTTTCCTTTCCAACCAGTGCAGTGCATGGGCACCAGAATCTTAGGATTAGACTTCCGCAACATCTTAACTGTGTGACCAATCCGCGGTTCACAATCTTTCCCAGCCAAGTGAAAACCACCCATTACAGCATAAACTTGTTCAACTCCAGTGATTTGCTGCCCATAGAGCACTGTGTTAACGATACCTGCATGAGCGCAGCCTGATATTATCACTAAACCTTTGCTCTTAACGTTAATCACAATTGCTCGATCATCCCAAACCCATGGGTCTGGTTGCCACTTCCCATCAGAAAAAACTCGTTGTCTTGGAAAACCTTTTTCAGAATCAGTTTTGCGAGGGATTTCTCCTGTAACAAGTATGCTATCATCCGCTAGGAGATATGGTTGCCTTGTTTTTACATATTTGGCTGGCGCTACTTGGTTTTCCGATGGAAATTTTGGATATTCTCTTACTGTTCCGTCTGGAGTAACTGCTCCTCGGATTTTGAACATGTCTTCATGGACAATGATCGGCAGATTCTTCTTGTCAACAACCTTGAGAACTTTCACCAGTCCGCCGAAATGATCATAATGACCATGAGAGAGAACTATACACTCAACCTCCCCAAGATTTAATCCCATTCCCTTTACGTTAGTTACAACTCCTTCTCGACTGACGCCTGTGTCAAAAAGTATGCTGTGAGAACTGTCATTAGAAAAAACTTTAATCAGCATCGAAAAACCGTGTTCAGCGAATGGAAGCCGAAAATGCTTCTTTACCCATTCTTCGCCCATACAGTTTTTAATCCATTCTCGAACCTGTTGAACTTCTTTCTTTTCAAATGTGGAGAGGAAATCCACAGTGTTATCTGCTAGGCTTATTATCTCCACACCATCAACTTCATTAAGCGCCACTCGGCTTGTCATTTCTTATTTCCTCCCGATTATAATGCGCCTCTGTAGTAAGTTGTTGTTGGGCATCCGACACATTTTTGTGCCTTGTATCTGTTGCAGGGTCCGCAGTCAACATTGCATGGTGCCTTTGTTCTTTCTTTATGTGTAAGATGTTCTCGAATGCATAAAAAAGGAGAGTAGTAGATACTGCCGATTGGATAGAATTCAGACCGGCGTATTCCTTCGCTGCTTCTTAGTGAACACTTCTCCATTGATATGCTTTCTAAGGTGTCCTGATCTTCTGCAATCACCAGAGCGATTAAGTTGTATCCGCCTAAAGTTGTGAAAATGTTCACTACGCGAGGGCAATCCTTGAAGCGCTGAATAAGTCTCTCCAAAGCTTCAGAGCTTTCAATCTCAATCATTACAACGGCTGCTTGAAGGCCCAACTGTTTAACGTTGATGAGGGATGAAATTTTAAGGATACCCTTCTCTAATAGTCTATCTACTCTCTTTTTTACTCCCATACTTGAAAATCCAACAATTTCCGCTAATTCTCGGAAAGTTGCCCGTCCGTTTTGTTGAAGTTGTGAAATTATCTTTCGGTCAACTTCGTCCAAACTATCACCCTGTTTATTTTATAAACGCAAAGTATTAATATGGTTTACGTATTGAACATTTAGTCTCCAATACTCCAACGGAAGGATTATACATACCGAAACTTCGGAGAAGAAGGCTTTGAATGAACAATGTGACATAAAATGTGATTCGAGTTCAAAGAAGGATGAACGCGCTGTCCTGAGAAAACAGGTATATGAAGAAGAGGAGCGGATACGCAAAACCAGAATGAGCAAGATCAAGCACAAGATTGCAGTGATAAGCGGCAAGGGCGGAGTTGGAAAGAGCACTGTGACGGTGAACTTGGCAACGGCCTTCGCAATGCATGGTTTGTCTGTAGGCATCTTTGACGCGGACATAACTGGTCCATGCGTACCAAAGATCATAGGTGTAAGGGGTCAGACGCTCCAGGCTGGACCTCCAGGTGTGTTTCCTGCAACTGGTCCTTTAGGAATCAAAGTGGTGTCCATGGACTTCCTGCTTCCAAGCGACGAGTCGCCAGTCATCTGGCGTGGACCCATAAAGATGAAAGCGATTAGCGAGTTCTTGTCGAAGATCGTTTGGGGAGAACTTGACTTTCTTTTCATAGATCTTCCCCCGGGAACAGGTGATGAACCCCTGAGCGTTATGCAACTCATCCCTGAAATGGATGGAGTGGTAATAGTTACAATACCTTCAGAGGTTTCGCAAATCGTGGTTAAGAAAGCCATTACATTTGCCAGGCAACTAAACGTTCCCGTCATCGGCATCATCGAGAACATGAGTGGTTTCGTCTGCCCAAAATGCGGTGCGGAGACCAACATCTTCAAAATCGGGGGTGGACAAAAGATAGCTGAAGATTTGTCTGTCCCTTTTCTAGGATGTATACCCATAGACCCCGAGATTTGCCTCGACTCTGATAACGGAAAGTCCTTCATAATCGAGCACGAAAATTCTCCAGCAACAAAAATGTTCATGGAAATTGTCAGGAAAATTGAAGGCTTCTTGAAGCATACAAAGCGATTTGAGACATCGCCTAGAGTCTATTCGCGTGAACGGGGAACTAAAAAATGAGCAAAAAGCATGCGCTATTCGAAGGTGGGTGCGCGCGCGATCCCACGCTCCTACCAAGATTGATTAGAACAAGGACAGAGTAAACATGACTTCAGAACTTCAGCAAAAAGGGAAAATCAGACGTCTGAACGCGTGGGCAGAACCTACTGAAACTAAGGAGGTGATTAAGTGAAAATATGCGTAACTGCCGTTTCAGGCAGCTTAGATGCACAGATAGATCCGAGGTTTGGTAGGTGCTCATACTTTCTGATTGTGGATTCTGAAACCATGGAGTTCGAGGCAGTCTCAAATATTGCTGCCGGTTCGATGAGTGGAGCTGGAATTCAAGCGGCTCAGATGGTAGCGAGCAAAGGAGCCAGAGTTGTTTTAACAGGAAATATCGGACCAAACGCGTTTCAAGCGTTGTCCGCCGCTGGGATAAAAGCTGTGACAGGTGCTTTTGGAAACGTGGAAGAAGTCATCGAGAAGTACAAGAGAGGAGAACTGAAAGAGACTAGTTCACCTACTGTTCGAGGGCATTTTGGAATGCGTAAGGGTAGGGGGCGCGGTAGCAGACAATCGTAATTCACCTAGCCCAAAAAGACGGTAGCAAAATGAAATTCAAATGTCACGATTGCATTGAAGAATGGGCTATTCCAAAGGAGAAACTTGTTTACATAAGCAATTGGCCTGATACGTGTCGAAATTGTGAAAGCACAAATATCGACCATGGAATAGCAGAAAAGGCGACAATATTTCCTCGTCCCATAGAAAATGTAAACGATGAAGAACTTGAAGAGATAAAACGAAAGAAACTTGAGAAAATGCTTCAAAGCATAAATAGGAGAGGAGGTGATAGAACGAAAGCCAGAATCGTGATTCCAGTTGTCGACGAGAGCGGCTTAAACGCTCGATTGTCAGAGCATTTCGGAAGAGCGCCCTACTTCGCTGTTGTGAACTTGGACGAAAATGGCCACATCTCAAGCCATAAAACAGTACCCAACACAAGTGAACATTTCGGTGGCACAGGACTACCGCATACATGCAAGTTGCATGTTGACCGCATCCTGCAACTTCGGCCAAACGCACTCATCACTTATGGAATGGGCGGAGGAGCTTTAGCAATCTTTCAAAACGCCAGAGTACCGGTGTTGAGAGCCAACGCAAACACGGTCAAAGACGTAATCGCGGCATACAACAACGATGCACTAGAGGAATTGACAGAAGGTTGCCATCATGCCTACCCCTAATAAGCAAATCGCGAATAATTAGTTCATTCTTGGGAGGAGAAATAGAAGTGTTAAATTTGACGAAAGAGAAGGTTGAGCTACTGAAAGAGGCAGGTTACTCAGAAAAGGTCATCGAATTCTATATGAACAAGGTTAACGTTGGCGTAATGAGGAACCCAGACGTTGATTTAGCTTATACGGGCCCTTGTGGAGACACCATGAAAGTTTACTTGAAAATCAATAATGACGCTGTCGTAGAATATGCCAGGTTTCAATACTTAGGTTGTCCAGGAGCAGCTTCATCTGGCTCTGCGATGACCAGAATTGTGAAAGGCAAGACGCTTGAAGAGGCAAAGAGGATAACTGAACAAGACATATTACTGGAGCTGAGAGGGCTGCCCGAATCAAAACTCCACTGCCCTAAACTCGCCGTCACAACGCTGCAAAAAGCAATCGCAAAGTATGAGAACCGCAAAGGAAGACCATCGTAACTTTAAAAATAATCTATGGTTACCTTCCAGTCTAAACATAACTTCAAGGAAACTATCCAGATAATGGAGTGGTCACGTCAAATGCTAACATGTACGTATCTCTAAAGAGGGTGCATAAATGATTTTATCAGTCGCCAGTGGGAAGGGAGGAACTGGAAAGACAACGGTTGCTGTAAATATGGCCCTATCTCTCAGAGATGTCCAACTCTTAGATTGCGATGTGGAGGAACCCAATGTACACCTACTTTTACACCCTGAGATAAATGAAGAAAAACCGGTTTACGTCTCAACTCCCCAGGTTAATGAAGAACTATGCGACCACTGCGGGAAATGTTCCGAGTTTTGCGAGTTTAACGCCCTCTTTGTAACTCCTGAAAAGGTTCTGTTCTTCACTGAGCTCTGTCACAGTTGTGAAGGTTGCTTGCTTGTTTGCCCAAAAAACGCGATTACTGAGAAAAACGTGCAAATCGGTGTGGTCAAAAAGGGAGTGGTAGATGGTGTGGAACTAGTTTACGGCGAAATCAACATAGGTGAACCTATGTCAGTTCCTGTAATAAAGGATGTTAAGAAGCAGATCAAGAGCAACAAGACCGTGATAATAGATTCGCCGCCTGGAGCTTCATGTCCCGTAATAGAGTCAGTACATGGAAGTGATTATTGCCTCCTCGTATCCGAGCCCACACCCTTCGGTCTCCACGACCTAAAAATAATGGTTCAAGTTCTGGAGAAACTCAAAATTCCCTTCGGCGTTATTATAAATCGTGCAGGAATTGGTGACAGAAAAATTTATGATTTTTGTGAAGAGAAAGGCGTTCCCATTCTGCTTGAAATTCCCTTCCAAAGAAAAATAGCAGAACTTTATTCAAGAGGCGTTCCCTTCAGTTTGGAAATGCCGGAATGGAAAGAAAACTTTCGGACACTTTTTGATGAAGTAAGGAAGCTTGCTGGTAAATGAAGCAAATAGCAATTTTGAGCGGTAAAGGCGGCACGGGCAAAACAACGATAACCGCTTCACTTGCAGTTTTAGCAAAAAACGCTGTTGTAGCTGACTGTGATGTGGACGCACCAGACCTTCACATGCTTTTACATCCCGAAGTAATCAAAACACAGGAATTTAAGGGTTCGAAGCTAGCTGTAATTGATGAAGAAAAATGCACAGAATGCGGTTTATGCCGGGAAAAATGCAGGTTCGATGCCATAACCGAAGATTTTAAGATTGACTATATCGCCTGCGAGGGTTGCGGCGTTTGCACCATCATCTGCCCAGTAAAAGCCATAACTTTGACTGAGCGAATTTCTGGGCATGCATACATCTCAAAGACAAAATACGGTTTTATGGCTCACGCTATGCTTAGTCCTGGCGAAGCAAATTCAGGAAAGCTTGTCACTTTGGTGAGGCAAAACGCCAAAATATTAGCCGAAAGGGAGCATAGTGACCTAATCATAATTGATGGTTCGCCGGGAATAGGCTGCCCTGTTATAGCCTCGGTTGCGGGAGTGAATGCTGGCTTGGTGGTTACGGAACCAACTATGTCTGGGATTCACGACCTTAAGAGAGCACTACAATTGCTGAGACATTTCAATGTGCCACCGTTTGTTTGTGTAAACATGTGTGACATAAACGAGGATAATGCAAACAAAATCGTGAGTTTTTGCAGAGAACACGGCATAGAGTTTGTTGGGAAAATTCCCTTCAATCCAGTGGTCACGGAAGCCATGGTTAATGGAAAGCCAATAGTGGAGTATGCCCTTGAAAGTGATGTCGCCAAAGAAATAGAAAATATGTGGGAAAAGACTCTTTCAGCTCTGCAATATGGAAGTGGCTGACCTGGAAGATGTGACGCTAGCTTTTGGCCCTGTTCCGTCAAGGCGTCTAGGAAAAAGCTTGGGAATAAACAATGTTCCGGCAAAGACTTGCTCGTATTCTTGCGTTTACTGCCAGTTAGGAAAAACCATAAACATGACAACGGAAAGGCAAGCCTTCTATAAGCCGGAAGACATTTTCAAAGAGGTTAAAAGGAAAGTTGATGAAGCAGCCTCGAGGAATGAGAGGGTTGATTATCTGACTTTTGTTCCAGACGGAGAACCAACTTTGGACACTAACTTGGGCAAGGCGATATCCATTTTAAAGCAGATTGGGATTCCGATAGCTGTTTTGACCGATGCTTCGCTGATTTATCAGGATGATGTAAGGGAGGATTTGTTGGAGGCAAACTTGGTCTCCTTAAAGGTGGGCGCCGTCAGCGAAGATTTGTGGAGGAGAATAAACAGACCCCATAAAGACTTGAAGTTAAGTGCCATTTTGGAAGGCATAATCGAGTTTGCAAAAGTGTTTAAAGGAGCAATTATCAGTGAAACGATGCTTATGGATATCATAAATTATGGAGAAGAATTTGAGAAGATAGCAGATTTCCTGAAACATCTGAAAAGGCTGGATAAGGCCTATATTGCCATTCCAACAAGACCGCCAATAGAAAAGTGGGTTAAACCCGCCAAAGAAGAAACCATAAACAAAGCTTTTCAAGTATTCACCGAAAAACTAGGCGCCAACAGAGTCGAATATTTGATAGGTTACGAGGGCAACGCCTTCGCCTTCACTGGAAGAGTTGAAGAAGACTTGCTGAGCATAACTGCTGTGCATCCAATGCGCAAAGAAGCGGTTAAAGAATTTTTGAGGAAAGCAGATGCGGATTGGAATGTTATTGAGAAACTTTTACATGAAGGCAAACTTGTAGAGGTTGAATATGAGGGAAACAAATACTTTATGAGAAGACTGCTTGGTGCGTGCGTATGAGTGGTAAGGGTGAATTAAAATTTATTGGAATAGTTGAAGTTGCAGGTGAAGAAGAGGCTAGGGTGCGGATTTTTCCAGAGTTTTGCGATGCACTGGAAGGGGTTGATGGTTTTTCTCACATGATAATTCTCTATTGGTTTCATTTACGAGATAATGAAAAAGAGAGAAGCGTATTGCAAGTTGTTCCGAGAAGACATACAAGAAACGTGAAAGTCGGTGTCTTCGCCTGTAGAAGCCCAAGTCGACCTAACCCAATTGGATTATGCGTTGTAGAACTGATAAAAATCGAAGAATGCGCCTTAACAGTGAAGGGACTTGACGCGTTAGAAGGCTCTCCAATAATAGATATTAAACCGTACATTCCGAGAGCAGATGCAATTCCCGACGCCAGTGCTCCCGAGTGGACATCGCGTGGGCCTCCAACTTAACTGAGGTAGAGCATATGGTCTTGTATCGATTCGAAGGTAAAGAGCCAAAAATTGGTGAAGGAACTTACGTGAGCCAAAGCGCAGAAGTGATTGGGGATATCACGATTGGAAAACAATGCTACATAGGACCAGGCGCAAAAATAAGGGGTGACTACGGAAGCATTCTGATAGGAAACAAAACCAGCATAGAAGAAAACTGCGTTCTCCACGCCAGACCAAGCGAAACGTGCAAAGTCGGCAACATGGTAACCGTAGGCCACGGTTCAATCTTGCATAACTGCACGGTAAAAGACTATGCAGTTATAGGCATGGGTGCAATCGTTAGCGACTATGCTGTTGTTGGCGTTTGGTCGGTGATCGGCGAGGGATGCGTCGTAAAGAACAAGCAGGTTATAGCAGACCGAAAAATCGTTGTTGGCGTGCCCGCAAAGATTGTGGGTGAGGTGTCAAGAGACTATCAAAAATTATGGACGAGCTACAAAAACTTGTACGCAGAACTCGCGTTAAGATATCCAGAGAAACTGGAAATAGTCAAACGAAACAAAACGCAGCTAAACATTTCGGATCGTAAAAGTCGATAGTTACGTATGAGCTCAAATCCTGAGGTTCAAGCGATTGCAAGAAACATGGGTTATACTACTGATCAGTTTCCTTTCAGGTTCGACAACGGTTATTGGCGCCCTTTTAGCAGTCTTTCTGAAAGAAAAGAAAAGTTATGTGTCGTTAGGTGTTGGCTTCTCGTCTGGAATCATGATAGCTATCAGTTTCCTCGAGTTACTCGCAACAGCTCTCCAAATGATGGATGAACTTTTTGTTATCTTGGCTTTTGCCTTAGGGTTTGTGTTGGTTTTGATCGTTGATATCAGGCTGTCACATGTGCATCTGATAGAAGAGAAGGGGCCCTCGGGACATTTAGTCAAGATAAGTTACCTTGTGGCAATCGGGATAATAATCCATGATTTTCCAGAGGGGTTTGCAATGGCCAGCAGCTTTGGGGTGGAAGTGAGATTAGGATTGCTAGTCGCCCTAGGAATCGCCATGCATAACATACCAGAGGAATTTGCGCTTGCAGTCCCGCTTGTAATTACAAAGAAAACGAAACTCTTGCTGGAATTTCTCGTCTTATCGGCGTTGGCTGAGCCATTAGGAGCCATCTGTGGAATTGTGTTGACTTCGTTTATACCGCAAATTAACCCGTTTCTGTTGGCTTTCGCGGCAGGTGTGATGGTCTTTGTATCAGTGGATGAACTTGTGCCGCTTGCTTACGAGCATGATGGAATGCATTACTTCGCAATTGGACTTATTACCGGAATCACGTCTTTCATGGTCCTTTCGACCCTCTTCTAAGTTTGCTTTCACTCGAAAATCTATGAAGATTTAAGTTCAAGGGACACTTACCAGTTCTGATAAGTGAGGCGGCCGTATGTTACTCTTGATAATTACAAGTTCATTTCTGATCAGTCTTATCGCCTTTGTTGGAGTCGTTAGCCTTGCAATTAAAGATGAGGTACTTGATAGGATTTTATTGTATCTAGTAGGATTTGCTGCAGGTGCCTTAATAGGTGGGGCATTCTTACATCTTTTACCTGAAACAGTAGAAAGATCCACAAGTATGAATGTTTTCTTGGCCTTATCCTTTGGCTTTTTCCTGTTCTTCTTGTTAGAAAAACTGGTATGGCGTCACTGTCACAAGGGCAAATGTGAAGTCCATCCATTTGCTTACGTAAACCTGATCGGCGATGGGGTTCACAACTTTATCGACGGTCTCGTAATAGCTGCAAGCTTTCTAAGCAACATTCAACTTGGAATCGTTACCTCTTTTGCCGTGGCATTCCACGAAATCCCGCAGGAAATTGGAGATTTCGGAGTCTTAGTTTACGGCGGTCTCGGAAAATCAAAGGCCTTAATTCTAAATTTCTTCGCTGGTCTGACGGTTATCATCGGAGGACTCGTAGGATATTTTCTCCAATCATATATAGGAGACTCTATGATTTTCATTCTGCCCTTTGCAGCAGGTGGCTTCATTTACATAGCTGCTTCAGATTTGATCCCTGAACTCCACAAAGAAGTCAACCCAAGAAGGTCATCAGTATCCTTTGCCGTTTTCCTTTTGGGCTTCGCGTTCATGTTATTTGTAAAACTGTATTTTTCTCACTAAGACAAGAAACTGGCGAACACAAATCAGTCTACTAAGTAAAGAGAGCTTGGTTAAGGCTGAGGCATGCATGCTTTCACATAATATTTTTAGGATATCCTCTTTCACTATTTTTAAAACATCTTGTTCTTTGGGCGCATTATCACTAAGATTATCGAAAATTTCCTCGTAGGCTATCATCTCATTCCCCCTTTAATATGTAGGAACAAGCAGTTAGCCTTTTTCTAAATATGCCTTGTGCACGCGCAATTAAGACCTTTCCACAGTGCTTCGAGAAATTGACAGCCTTTGCGTGAAAAATAATTTTAATGAAGAACATTATTATTGACAAATCTAATAATACGTTGTGGAAAGAGGATTTAGAGGAGGTGTTTTGGATGCAAGGACCAGCTCCCGGAGGTGGAAGAGGTAGGAAGGGTGGATTTGGTTTAGGACCAAGTGGAGTGTGCGTATGCACAAATCCAAATTGTGGGCAAACGGTTCCACACCAAAGAGGAACACCCTGCTATCAGATGAAATGTCCAAAATGTGGTAGCCCCATGGTAAGAGGACGTTAAAAACTGTCAGATACTTGATGGTGAAGATTATGGGAATAAATGAAAGAATAGATAAATTGAAACAAGGGGAAAAAACCGCAGGCGTCAGCACTATCGCTATTATTCTGCTGGCTTCAGTAGAAGCTTTGGTAGGTTTTCTATCTGGAAACATAATACTGACAATCGATGCTTTGCACAATGCTGCTGATTCGGTGGCAAGCTTTGCTTCATGGTTTGGATTAAAGATTTCTCAGAGGAAACCTACTGAAAGATTCCCTTATGGGTACTACAAAGCAGAGAGTTTAGCAACTCTGTTTGTTTCACTCTTCATCTTGTATGCGGCATTTGAACTACTGTTAGAAGGATACTCAAAACTTTACGCAGTACCTGAAATCACCATGCTATTAGAAGCATTGAGTATAGCCTTGGTCTCAGCAGTAGTTTCTTATCTTTTGGCAAGATATATAAAAAAGACAGGAGAGAAAGTAGACTCTCAGTCGTTAATTGCAAATGCCCAAGAAAGGACAACGCACGTATTTTCATCAATCATCATTTTTGTAGCTATCCTGTTAACATTCTACAAGATTCCTTATGTAGAAAGTATAATTATCATGTTTTTTTCTCTTGTAATTTTTAAAATAGGAATCTTTACCGCCAAAGATTCGATTTTTGCATTGATGGACGTTAGCCCGAGCCAAGAAATAGAAAATAAAGTGAGAGAAGTAATAGCATCAATATCAGGTGTAGAAGACTTTGAAGACCTAAAGTTAAGACGAGCAGGTCCCTACATTTTTGGCGAGGCAAAGGTTAAGATCAGGAAGTTCGTGGATGTGGGAAGAGCCCACGAAATCTCAGAAAGCATAGAAAACAGAATCAAGGACCAAATAGATCAGATTGACTCCTTCACCATCCACATAGAACCCTACAAGGCGAGGATACAAAAACTGGTGATTCCCATACGAAACAAGGACAGTTTAAACTCGAAGATTATGGATCATTTTGGAAGGGCGAATCACTTTATATTCGTCACCATAAAAGAGGGCGAGGTTCAATCCAATTATACCAAAGATAACCCACACAAATTGATGAAGGTTAGAGCCGGCCTATCCGCAGCCCACGAAGTCCTAAATGAGAAGGTGGACGTACTGATCACGAGACAGATAGGAGAGATTTCCATCCACGATCTGAGGGATCACCTCGTCGATGTCTATCTGACCCGAAGAAGAATCGTAAGGAACGCCGTTGATGATTTCATAAATAACAAACTGGAACGACTCATGGAACCAACCAGAAAAATGGGGACCGAACAAGTTCAAACCAAAATCTAGATGGCACGCGCGCCCACACAACTTGAAACCGAATCTCGCAAGTCTAAAGATTGACCTTTACTTTCAGCTTTTTGTTATCGGCATGCATGCACCCTTGAGTTAATCAAGTTGGAGTTTATTGAAAAAGTTGAGCGGAGAGTATAAAGGAGTAAGAGCAAGAAATGAACGTGAATGTATTATGAAACTCCATATTTACATCTTCAGACATGGTGAAACCTATTATAATAGAAGTAGAAGATTTACCGGATGGGTAAATTCGAGATTAACACCGAAAGGAATAAGACAATCAAATGTAATAGCCGAGAATCTTAGAACAAAGAAATTTCACATAGCGTTTAAAACAAGCCTTTCTCGTTCATCAGACAGTCTGAAAATGGTACTAAAACATCATCCTGAATGCCAGAAGGTTACTGTTGATGATAGAATGATAGAAAGATCTTATGGAGATCTTGAGAGGAAGTTTCACAAAACTGTTATTATAAAATATGGCAAAAGACGGTTCGATATTTGGCACAGATCCTACGATGTCCCACCTCCCAAAGGAGAATCAATAGAAATGGTTGAAAAAAGAGTTTTAGCTTTTATAAAAGATTTGATCATCCTAATGAAAAAGGAAAGAGTTAATGTTGTAATCTCTGCTCATGGAAATTCAATGAGACCGTTTAGAAGATATTTTGAAAATCTAACTATAGAACAAATGATGGAACTGGAAAATCCCTACGACAAATATTTTGACTATATCGTTGAATCTTAACTGTTCGACTTCATAGTCTAGTTCTATCGCGCGCTTCTAGGACTAAGCAGCTTCCAGTGGCTGAATTGGGGATTAATTAGCAAGTATTTTTCCTCCGCAAGCAAAGAGAGAAAAGCTTATCTGCATTTTTGTGCATTTACAAGAAATTCTGGTGATTAGAAATGGCAAAGATTAAGGCAACAGCTAAACTGATTGAAAACGTTCGTACAATAGCTGACAATTCGAGAACGCACAGCATCATACTGGACTTGACAAAAGCCAAGGGAGGGGACGACACAGGACCTACAGCGGTGGAGTTGGCTCTCATGGCCCTAGCTGACTGTGCCGTAACCATATGCGCTGACGTTGCAAAGAACAGCAAGATTACACTTACCAAAGTTGAGGCCATAGCTGAGGCTGAGAAGTCTCCTGACTCACCAAAACTAACAGGCGTAAACATGAAGGTTCAAATTTCAGGAAAAGCAAGAAAACAACTGCTAGAGGCTTTGTGGAGAAGAACCGAAGCAAACTGCCCCGTGTTATTCATATTCAAAGAGCCAATACCCCTAGAAGTTGAGTTGGAAACCATTTCCGAGTAACCCCTCAGCCTTTCTTCCCAGTGGTTATCTTATTCATATCCCAAAACCAGCCGGCGCAAAGCTGGTGGTTCCCCTTTTTTTGGTTTTGTGCAATGTGTGGTTCTTAATTGCTTGTACTCTGTTTTGCTCGTTCGATCATCACACTCGATACTTTCGCTACCTTTTCTCCCTCTTAGAAGAGTATTTCTTCCGCCCATTCAATCTCGTATCCTTGTTTTTGCACTTCTTACCATAATATCGACGCGATTTGCGCACGCGAAAATAAAAGTGCATGCATGCCATTACAATCTAAGTTCCTTGGACTCTTTGAATAGGGCGTGCCATTCGTCTTGTTTCATAAGGTTCTCGAGAGCTTCGGCGTATATCTTCACTTTCAGGGTTTCGGCATTCTTTGCTGGTCCCTCTTTTGTGTGTTTTCGACCGGCCTTCTCAAGTTGTTTTAGCATCACGACAGCTAGTTTTTCGAGGGTCTCGGGTGATACGCTGGAGAAATGGTGGTGCAACTGAGAAGCGGTGAAGATTCCTCTTAGATGTATTATCTGTGTCTGTAGGAAGTACCTCTTGGCACCTTTTGGTATACAACCGTAGTCCACTATGAAGAAGGCCGCTAAGGGGCTGTAGAATTTCTGCAGGATACCGTGTTCCTCGGGCTCAACCCTTTCCAAGTAGATGAGTTGAGCCTTTATCAACAGGTTGAGGTGGTAGTCGACCGCTGCCCTTGTCAGATCGAGTTCATCCGAAAGCTGAGCCGCTGTCATGGGATGCTCACACAGCAACTGGAGAATTTCCGCTCGCGTGAAGTCGGCGAGTAGCCGGATCTTGTCGGGGTCATCTACGATGCAAACAGCCATTTTGAAGGGTTTAGACGTACTCTGTTTTCCTCCGTTATCCTTTTTCATGGACCCCACTTAACCTCCCGTGAAGAACGTAAGTTTAAGCCCTACGTAAAACACGTAGACGAGTATAAGCACCAGCGCCTCCTTTCTTTCAAGTCTCATGTTTCTCATAAATAGACCTAGCACAAGAAAGGCGATTAGGAACATGAAGGGTGTGTCAAATTGTAGCAGTATGGGATCAACTGTAAACCCGGAGATCATGGCCCCTGCGCCCAATGAGAGGAGGATGTCGCAGATGTTGCTTCCAATCATGTCGCCCACCGCTATGCCTGTTGCGCCTCTTCGTAGGGCGGTTATGTCGAGTGTCAGTTCCGGCAAGCCTGTGCCTAAGCCAACTATCAGCAGACCCGTAACGGAAGTGGGGATGTTAAATAATTCACCCAGTTGAATACTGCCTTCAACAACGAATTCTGCAGCGAAAAGGAGAACCCCCATCCCGATGAGTATCATCAAGAAATCCTTGAAGAGATGCATTTTTGGTCTTGCTTCCTCTACTTTAAAGGTTGATCTGGAGGGTGCCTCCTGCTTGACGAGGTAGATGAAGTATATTAGATAAGCGACTGTGACAACGACTCCTTCCAGAGGCGTTATTTTCAAGTCCAAGGAGACTAAAGAAAAGAGAATTATGGACAGAATTAGCATGGTTCCCTCCCTCTTCAGCTCCCGTTTAGTTATAGACATCAATCCAACAAGGCCCACGATGCCCATAATTAGAGTGAGTTGATTTATGTAGGAGCCGATTTTGTTGCCAACCACGATGCCAGAAACAGCGGACATTTCGGCGCCCATAAGTATGTCTAAGGCTCCTATCACGCTAACCGATATTTCCGGCAAAGAGGTTCCTATAGCCACAACCGTTAACCCGATGAACAGGTGCGAGATCCCAAAGTGGCGAGCCACGTTCTCGAAACCCCCTACGGCTAATTGGGAGCCCAGCCAAAGCCCCACTAAACCGAGCGCCAAAAAGATGAGCGGTTCCATCATCTACATCAAGCCACCCTATCACGCGTTTGAACATATATCTCAAAACCTTAATTTAAATATTTATATCGGTAAAAAAATTCATATCCGTAAAAAAATTCGAATTAACATTCGCGGAGTTGAAAGAGAGAAAAACGGCAACAAAAATAAAGACGGTCTAAACGGGCTTGTTTTCCACCGTTAGAAAAGTGTTTCAGACCCCTAGTGCGCGCGATAATTTTAAATCCCCGTCGATCTTAATGCATGCATATCAACAAACGAGCGTGCGCATTTAGAGGATTGATGCCATTGTTTGAGAAAATTTTGGTTCCATTGGATGGCTCTGAACATTCAGTGCGAGCCTTAGAAAATGCCGTTCAAATAGCTAAAAAGTTTAATGGAAAAATCACCTTAATCCATGTGTATTCAGTTACCGCATGCAAGTATGCAGGCAGATACTTCGATAAATGTATTCAAGAAATTCGTGAGATTGGCGCTGGCATTTTAGAGGATGGCGAAAAGAGAGCTAAGACTGAAGGGGTTCAAGTCAAAACGTTGTTGAGGGAGGGGCATGTTGTTGAAGAGATACTTAAGGCGGCTAGAGGGGAAAAATTTCAATTTAATTGTTATGGGTGCTAGGGGCATAAGCAGGATAAAGGAAATTCTCATGGGAAGCGTAAGCGACGGAGTGACAAGACACGCACCTTGCCCAGTCTTAGTGGGGAAGTAGCTTAATGCACGCGCTTATAAAGGGCTCCTCTGGAGGGCGTGCTGGGGAGGAGAAGGGGCCCCTTGGCATATACATTTATTAATGGGCATCTTTCAATGGTTTTTCGGTGTTTCCTTCGATGTATGAAATCTTTGCTTTGTTGGTTCTCGTGATAATTGTCCTATCCATCCTAGCGTCTTCGATTAGAATCGTGAGAGAATATGAGAGAGCAGTTATTTTCCGCTTAGGTCGGCTTATGGGCGCCAAGGGTCCTGGGCTATTTTTTATTTTGCCGGGAGTCGACAAAACGCGCATCGTGGATTTAAGAACCATTACGTACGATGCGCGCGAGATAAAAATAATTACGCGGGATAACATACGGTGCGATGTAGACTCGTTTGTGTATTATCGAGTGGTCGATCCTGTAAAAGCTGTTTGTGAGGTAGAGGATTACGTTTATGCCACTCAAACGTTAGCAAAGACCGTATTACGGGATGTCTTAGGTCACGC
>JAUWZP010000100.1 GCA_030615265.1 Candidatus Bathyarchaeota archaeon | reverse complement strand
GATGAGCTCAGTAGGAGGGAAAAGATTGCAATTAGATGTTTATGAGGAAGTGGAGTGTGTTGTTGATAAAATGAAAGAGGTCGAGGGAGCCATTGGTGTGGTTTTGTTTGGCAGCTATTCGAGAGGGGACTACGACGAAGGAAGTGATATTGACTTTCTTGTTGTCTTTAAGGATAAAAGTGCGCTTGACAAGGGCTTAAAAGAGATATATAGAGCGACATCAGAGAGTGATCTGTTCTGGCAGGTTATTGGCTTGACCCTTGATGAGCTGAAAAGCTCACCGCTCTTGGAGTCGGCTTTGCGAGATGGGAAAATATACTATGCAAACGAGGGTGTAAAGAAACTGCTTACTTCCGTACATAAGCCTTATGCGCTCATAACCTATAGCACGGCTAATCTAAGTCCTAAGGAAAGAGTTGTTTTTACCCAAAAGCTCAAAGGCAGAGGCAAGGGCAGGTACAGGTATGAGGGACTTATACGTGAGCTTGGGGGCTACAAGGTTGGAAGAGGTGTAATGATGATTCCAGTAGAGAACTTGAAAACAGTAACGGAGCATCTAGAGAAAAAGGGAGTCGAGTACGTCATAAGGTACGTCTGGGTTTGAAGATTCTCAAGATTATTTTGTCTCGAAGTAACCGTAGAGCATATATTTTACTTGCTATATGTTGTTTTGGGCTTTGGAAGGGATAACTCTTGAAGTTTGACGTAATCATTGTTGGCGCTGGTCCCGCTGGAATCTTTTCCGCCTTAGAGCTGACGAAAAACACCCCGCTTAACATCCTCATGTTAGACATGGGACCCGACCTTGAAAAACGCAAGTGTCCCGCAAGCCGGGGATTCGGGTGCATCAACTGTCAACCTTGTACTCTGTTGTCGGGCTGGGGTGGTGCAGGAGCCTTCAGCGATGGCAAGCTTACGTTGTCCACTGAGGTTGGCGGCTGGCTTGGTGACTACATCTCTGAAAAGCAGCTTGCAGAGTACGTAGATTACGTTGACGGTATCTACCTAAAATTTGGAGCACCTGACCATGTTTATGGAACCGACCCAGACAAAATCGATGAAATTGAACGCAAAGCAGCCTTCGCTGGATTAAAACTGATTCGCCAAAAAATACGTCACATGGGCACAGAAAAATGCGCAGAAACTCTACGTATGATGCATCGACATTTGAATGGAAAAGTGGAGATTCGCACCGGTGTTGAAGTTAAAGGGCTTCTGGTAAAGAATGGCAAGGTCCAAGGTGTGAAAACGAATCGACGTGAGAAAATCTTCGGAAAATACGTTCTTGTAGCACCTGGTAGAAGTGGCGCCGAATGGTTGAAGTCTGAAGCTCAAATCTTGGGCTTGAAAACGTTGAACAATCCCGTAGATGTGGGTGTCAGGGTTGAAGTTTTGGCTTCTGTCATGGATGAGCTTACGGATGTGCTTTTTGAGCCAAAGTTTATCTACTATTCAAAATGCTTCGACGACCAAGTGAGAACGTTCTGTGTAGCGCCAAGAGGAGAAGTAATCACAGAATCTTATGATGGTATTCTTACTGTCAACGGACAAAGCTTCGCTGAACGCAAAACAGAGAACACAAATTTCGCGATACTTGTCAGCACACGTTTTACTGAGCCCTTCCGAGAACCCATCGCCTACGGTAAATACCTTGCTAGACTGAGTAACCTTCTCAGTGGAGGCATCCTCATACAGAGGCTGGGCGACCTCTTGGCTGGTCGGCGTTCTACTGAAGGGAGGATTAAGAGGAGTCTTGTTGTTCCCACCTTAAAGAATGCTACTCCTGGGGACTTGAGTTTTGTTTTGCCTTATCGTTATTTGGCTAACATTAGAGAGATGCTTCAAGCCTTAGACAAGGTTACGCCCGGGATACAATCTAAGGATACTTTGCTTTACGGTCTAGAAATTAAGTTCTACACTTCCCGACTGGAGTTAAGTAACTGTCTGGAAACCAGAATTCGCAACTTGTTCACCATAGGCGACGGAGCGGGAGTAACAAGAGGGCTGATTCAAGCGTCCGCATCAGGTGTAATTGTGGGAAGAGAAATCGTCAAGAGAGAAAAGAAAACCGGCAAGTTAGCTACCGCAGTTGCTCAGCAAAAACGCTAATCAAAATTGAAGCCTATCTGATTCACACGTTACAGTGTCTAAGAGAAGTATGTGGCTGTACAGTTCTCGTTCCTCTTCATGTGCAAGCTTTTGAACCCCAAAAACATTTGTTGGAATCCTTGGTCAGAAAGACGGTTATCGACGACCAAGAGAATTATCTTTAAGGATCAAATCAGATAGAACTCGCCCATTTAGTACGCAAACCAAAATTTATCAGAGCGTTTAGGGAGAAAATTGAAAAAGAAGGGAATTTTTCAAATGAATGATAACCCTCTTCTTTTCAAACTTCATCATCTCCCGAACGGAGGGATATGCTCAAAAGAAAGAAAATTGGGGTTAGGTTAACTTTCTGTATATGGAGTTGTGGTCTACAGTCTTTTCCATAAAGACGCTGAGACGCTGGTCACCAATTGTGGCGCAGAGCATCTTCACATCTTTACCTTCTAGAACGACACTGCAAACCTTGCCTAATCCGAACAGATGAGACAAGCTTTCACTGGATTCAAAGGCCGCGGCAGACAGAACAGCATACTCAATTATTTTGCTGGGGTCTTTGATATCTACAGAGGCGGAAGTTAGGCCTCTAAGAATGTAGCCGATGATTCCTTCTTTGGTGTTGATGTTCTCCAATGCCACTCGAAGGTCCGCTCCAACGTCCTCTTTAACCTCAGCTTTCACGTCAAATGGTTCTTCAACTCCAGTCTGGAAAGCTCTTTTCTTTGGCATAACTGAATCACTTCTCCTGCGCGATCGGTTTTACCCGAACTAACTCGCCTCTTTTAATTTCAAGTATCCGACAGGTTTTATCAGGTATTCGTATGAACCCTCTGCCTTCCAGTTTGCTGTCATTTATCGTCTTCACTTTACACTGCGCCATTTTCCCACCGAAAGCCTCAACCTCAACCTCGTTAACTTCTTTGACACTCAAAAGGGCGCTCCATCGTTTTAGAACTTCAGAGTCCACTTGCACGGTGTCCGCGCGTACGAGCAGGCCGCCAAGCTTCTCCACTATCAACTGCTGTGAAGGCACCGAAGGTAAGCCTTTAACCTTTTTAGTTTTTTCAATCTCTTCGGGTTCAGCTGGCTTTTCTTCTTCCTCAACTTCGATTTTTTCCTCTTTAAGGGGCTTTGAATGCAAAGGTTTGAGGGGGGTAGGGCCCACATTGCCAATAGAGCTATTGATGCTCTCCAGAACCTGCTTAATTGTTGGAAACACAACGCTAGTGATTGAACGTATGTGAGCTAAGTCAGCTTGTTTTGAGGTTCCACTTACAAGATACATGTCGTCTATAGAAGAAACGTGAACCTTCCCTTTGTTTCCGTTAATTAATAGTTGGTCTAATCCTCCTACTGCCCCAGCTTTCTCTGTTAGACTCTGAAAAGAACTTGCAGCCTTTGTGATTTCAGGGCCTATTGTCTTGTCATCGTTGCCAGAAATAATGGTGCCATCCTTGGTGAAGATAAAGGACCATTCAATTCCTTCGCATACATTTTGAATTTCCGTTAAAGCACTTTTCAAAGCGATAGCGTAAACTTCTTCATTCATTTCTCATGCATCCTTCAAAATTCTAGGCGATCTTGAGCAAGATTTTCTCTGGTACTCCGTCGTTTTCAAGCACCAAGTATCTTAGTCCTTCAGTGTCCTCGATTTGATCTACCCACTTCAATGCCTCACGCGCTTTCTGCAATACTAACAGTCGTTCCTGTTGGCTGCGTACAGCCTCTTCAATGGCAGTTAACTCATGAAACGGGTTGGCATCTAAGACCACATTGAGGTTGCCCACTGTTATCTCGCCCAAATTCTGTTGTGAAGCCTTTTTGCCTGCAAGCTTGAAAACTACGTCTCTTATCTTCTTTGAACGCTCTGCTAAGGCTCGAATCTCGTCTAGCCGGCGCAGATACTCGCCAAGCATACTTTTGGTTTGAGAGATTTCGCCATCCAAAGTTTTAGCTATTTCAGTTGCTGAATCGTATTCTTTTAACTCTACTACCATTTGTTTTTACCTCCGATAGGATATGAAATAGGGATTCTAGAGAGATGTATCCTACCCCCAGTCTCACGTAGGCTTGTACCTGGCACAGTTTAAGGCGCCGTGGTAATGTACGTATACTTGTTGCCCTGTGCTGTCAATATCGCAAACTCGTACTTGACACCTGATATAAAGCTTTGAGTTATCCGAAGAGTGGCTGTCGGTGAACTAGCAGGATCTAATGTCTCACTTCCTGAAGTATATGTAACGTTACTTGCTATTACATCAGTCACTCGAACTTCGGTTATTGTAAGTGCTCCTGTTCCAGTGTTCTTAACACTGAGATCAATGTAAGTTGTGCCGTTCCATGTATGACTGAGAACCTTTAGCTCTTCCGTCTGCATAAATGTGAATGTCAATGCTCCCATCCATGCTGCGACTGCTATCGAGACGGCAACTGTGACAGCTATCAAGATAATCGCTGCAACTACTGGGCTCAGCGCTTTTCTGCTTTTGAACAACCTTTTCATTTTCGTTACTATCCCTCCTTTTCGATTTCACTACGAGAATAAGGGTATCTCCTGATTTAAATCTTACGACTTACTACACTAGATTCTGGAGAAAAAGCGTCTACGTATCCGTCTTCTGCAACTACGTCGATTAGAGCTTCTTGAAGAGATGAATCAGAAGCTGAACCAGTTTCTCTCCTTTCTCCGTGATTGTATAATACTTCTTCAACGGATCGATTGGGTGACTTTCAGCCAAGTTGTTGTGTTCTATCTCTATCATACGCGCACGGAACGTTCCATCACTCAGAGTCAAGCCTAACTGCCGCATGTAGGTTTTGGCTTCTTTCCATTTCCCCCTGTTCAAGTGTAGCAGAAAAAGGCAGTCAATTGCATGATCCTTCTCCAATAACCTCTTGACAGCAGAAAGTTTTGGATCTGTAAGTATATTGGTCACCGTGGCTTCCGCTTCTGCTGACACTTTTTCAAGTTCCGGTCGGTTTCTGGGCATTTTGAACCGTCTTCTCCCTTCTAGTTTAACGTGTCTATTTGTATGTTGTGCCTTAAAAGATTTAACCTATATTACGATTCTTGACATAAATCTTGTCTCATCATGCTCCAGACTCCAGAAGTATTCTATCCAGTTTATTCTCTGGTAAGAGTTGTCCTAGGGCGCATGCGTTAACCTTAATTATTCGTTA
>JAUWZP010000116.1 GCA_030615265.1 Candidatus Bathyarchaeota archaeon | reverse complement strand
ATGACAAAAGACCAGAGCAAATTGGAGCAATTCCTGAATAGCTTGGACGGAGAAGTCGTAGCAATAATCCCGAACGTTACTCCACGGATGACTCCTGGAGGAATGGGAGCAGAAGTGGACTTTCTTCTCATTGTGGAAAAGGTGAGTTAAGTTGAAAGAATGCACACAACTCTCAACTTTCCTTTTTTTGTTTTAAGGGGGTGAAATAGTGTGGAAATACTAGCTCAAACATTACGAAGAGAGTTCAAAGAGATACCTCTTTCGTTGATTAAATCACCAAGCATGCATGCCTAGCCCAAACAAAATCTTAGGAAAAAAGGTTCTATTAACATAAGCACATACGGCTGAAAGGGTCGCGCGCGCACTATGTCTTTCTTAGTGGTTAGACGTAAAATACCTCAGGTCTTTCCTCTTTTTTCTTCTTCACAGCCTTTCTAGCTTTTAATCCCCTCTGGGTTCCTAACTTGGTGACCTCTAAGTCGTATTTTATGAAGGAACGGGTAAACTCGGACAGTTTCTTGTTCATCTTCTCTAGGTCCTCCTGTGTGAACCTTGCCATGACATCAGGCGTGTTCGCCCACTGCATCCAACCCAGCAAGCTTCTATGTAAAACGCTCAACATGAAACTTAAGGACCCCACCAGATCCAAGCGGTCCCTTTCCTTAGCCTCTTCTAAACGCTTTATCTGCTCCAAGATCTTCTCGGAAACTTGAATCCACCTTTCACTCAAAGACGATCGCCTCCTAGAGTTATCTTAAGATTCCGTCTTAAGTGAGTTTCGTCATCTGAGCAGTCTTTCAAGTGCGCGCGTGGTAAGACTTTCTCCATCTTAATGACAGCAGCACCCATAAATTGCCTCCACTTGTCAACTTAAAAGTCATTTTCTAGATAACCCAAATCGCAGCCTTATCTCTCTTCTTGGCCTTTCTTTTAAGCCAAGCCAAGATGAACTTTGCTATTTCACTCTTGTTATATGGATCTCGCCAAGCAGCCTCCAAAGCCTCACAAACATTCAAACCACCAACCAAACCAAAATAGAAAAGAAGCTCCTGGTAAAGCTGTTCTTTGTCGCCATCGTTCAGATCCACAGTAAAGCTGACATCACTCAAAACCTCGCTCAAAATTACTGCAAAAACAAGCCTACTCAAACAAACACCCCTCCCCAAACCTTTTCAAGCGTATAGCGAATCCTCTTTCATGAGCATTTAAGCTCACTAACACTCTATAAGCGATGTTGGGTTCTTTTGCGTTTTTAATATGTGGAAGACATGTAGCTATATACGATAGCAGTATAGCTTTGCAAGATCTTGCTTTTATTCGAACATATAAGATAAACAAATCGGGAATTGCCAGCATTTGTACACACAATTGTGTGACAGGGGTTCTCATGTCGAGAAAATGTTAGCATGCATGCAAGAAAGTGGTGATGTCTGGAAGATATGAGTTTCATGGTAAAGGGAAACAGCTTTACAAAGCAGTGGTGATAGCTCATAGGCTTGTGCCTAAAGGCTTCGTTGATGTTTCCGCTGAAGAGTTTCTGAGAAAGCCCTATGAATACGGTTTTGAAGGTGAATGGGTTGAGAAAGAAGTCAAGTCTTAATGAGCAGTGGAATCGCCATTTTGTTTTGGGCTATACAGATGAAGAAACCGTTATGCTTGACTTTGACAACACACCGCTTGCATGCATGCATTGTATTCCCTTTTGCGCGCGTGGTATCATGGGGTTGAAACAGAATGAGGGTTAATCTAAGGCTGAGAGCAATTCTCGATATGCCTTCAAAAACTTCGGGTTTTTCTTTTGTTTAACCTCGATTCTTAGGGCGTGCAATTCCTTTCTAACTTCATTGACCAATCGTTCTGTCTCCTTGCTCAACTTTTGCTGTCTCCTTTGAATAGCTTTAGATTGAGTCAAGGATTTCTAAGTTTTATGAAGTTCAAATACACATATGTGAGCATGAATTTTGAATTGGATTTACGATTCACAACTCATATCAAAATGTTAGAGTTAACCTCAAACAGCAATGCCAAACAAGAAACCTAAACTGCCAAACTGCGATTTCGAAAAACCATGCATGCATATTTCAAGACATTGTTCCGAAATGAAACAGAATGCCTTGGAAAGACAGATGCAGCCAACAGAGACTCGCATTCTAACGGTTGCACTCTCTTCTGCAACGAAGTTGGCGAGAAAAGGGGAAAGTTAAGGGCAGTCATTCTAGAAGATTTCGTTATGTTTTCTGAAAACAGAGCCCATAAACCATTTATTTCAGCTACAGTTTAATTCTTCTCTGATTAGCAGATACACAGGAAGCTTAAATTTGCTTGAGATTGACCTCGTTGCTAACGCACTTGAAAATGGCGAATGGCATGAATTAGATAAAATCTTTGAGAAGTGCAAGCTTTCAGAAGTTAAGGTTAAGAAAATCTTGAAATTTCTTGAAGAGTATGACTTTATTGAAATCAATGGTCGGAAGATGAGAGTTAGTACATCACTACAAAGGTTTCTCGAAGAAACTCAACTATAAAAAACAACTGAAACATCAAAATCCTCTTTTTGACCGTTAATTCCCTTTTATGAAGTGGCTTTTAAATCGCCATAAGCCTTTAGAAAAGTCTGTCCCTTTTGTGTGGTCGCAAAAATTTTCGCTGGGTTCCCCTTAACATCGCGCGACTTCACTTCCAAAAGACCTTTATCAAGAAGGATTTCTAAGTAGGCTTGAAGCTGCCTATAGCTAAGATTACATTTACGCATAATATACGTTTTAG
>JAUWZP010000001.1 GCA_030615265.1 Candidatus Bathyarchaeota archaeon | reverse complement strand
TGAAGAACAGATAGTTTCGGAAACTCCGATGGAGGAAAGCGAACCCTTTCCTGAAGAAAACTCGGAAGACTAGTCGCAGGCGCAACCGCGGAAGAAAGAAGAGAAAAAATAGTAAACGACGAAGAAAAAACAAGCGTTAGCTCTTTCACACACCCCAAACTTCTCTTTCTTTTAGAAAAAACGGTCAAGTAAGCTTTTGAAAAAACAGAAAGCAGCGTATAATTTTACCTAGTTTACACCGACAAATGCACATTTATCTTAGTCAGCAGATATACAGAGTCTACTCTCTTTGGGAAGAATGATACGCTTGAAAGTGGGCATAGCCTATCACGAAAAATATTCTCAATACGATCTGGGACCGGGGCATCCCTACAGAGGAGACCGCTTCATAAATGCAATCCGATTCTTCAAGGACCATGGACTTTTCAGCCGCCAGAGCATAGTTATGGTTAAACCTGAGCCTGCAAGTAAGCAGGACTTATTGCGAGTTCACGATGAAGACTACGTTAACCTAATTTTCCGTTCGGCAAAAGAAAATCGTCCATACGACATAGAGACACCTGTTTCACCTCAGATTCTTGAAGCTACTCTACTTATTGTGGGCGGAGCCATTGCAGCAGGAAAAGCCCTATATGAAGGACGTGTAGATCGAGCAGTCGCTTTAGGCTGCGGCTATCATCACGCGGGCAAAAATTATGGCGGAGGCTTCTGTCTCTTTAATGACATCGCGGTGCTTGTGGAGTTCTTGCGCGAAAAATACGGGCTTAAACGGGTTCTAATCTTTGACCATGACGTGCACTTTGGGAACGGAACAAGCGACATCTACATTGAGGGCCCAAACGTTCTTTTTATCTCATTTCATCAAGACCCGAGAACGATCTATCCGGGCACGGGTTTCATAGAGCAGATTGGCCGCGGTGCTGGCGAAGGCTTCAACGTGAATGTGCCCTTGCCGCCACAGACAGGCGACCAGACTTATCTTTATGCCTTAAATGAGATTTTTGTGCCGATGGCGGAAGAGTTCAAGCCAGAACTCATAGTAACCAACGGAGGCAGCGACCCTCACTTCGCTGATTCGCTAGGCAGCCTCGGATTAACTGTGAACGGTTTCTTCAAGA
The DNA here is from genome assembly GCA_030615265.1 of Candidatus Bathyarchaeota archaeon. Taxonomy (GTDB): domain Archaea; phylum Thermoproteota; class Bathyarchaeia; order Bathyarchaeales; family Bathyarchaeaceae. The sequence continues at coordinate 71,017 of JAUWZP010000001.1, read as the reverse complement.
TCTCCCAAACAATCAGGACCGTAGCCGGAAAGGTCTGCCAAGGTAAAGTTATACTCATGCCTGGAAGCGGCTACAACCCAGCCGTTCTGCCCCAATGCTGGTACGCGCTTGCAGCGGGAATCGTTGGATTAGAAACAATAGACGCAACTGACCCATATAAGCCGCCAGTGGAGCCCAGCTATGTCCGACCAAAAGCCAAAGAAACACTTGCGAATTTGAAAAGAATCCTAAAGAAACATTGGAAGTGTTTTAGTTAATCGTGTTTTTAGAGGTCTTTTGGGCTGTATCTGTCTTTTTCGCAGAAGAAGTCAACTGTTCTGCATCTGCTTCTAAACCTTGCTAAGTGTTTAGCTCTGGCTGGAATATGATATTCGTCGCCCTTTCTGTATACTCTGGGTTCGCCGTTAATTGTAAGTTCCATCTCGCCCTCCACGACCACGCCCCACTGAGGAGTTTCATGGTAATGTTCAGTTACCTCCCCACAGGCTGCAATGTCGAAGAAAACCACTTGATGATTGTCGCCTTGAGAAATCCACGCTCGGACACCCTTGAACTGGATGTCGGCTTCAGACAAGTTTGTTATGAAAATTGGAAATCCCTGGATTCTGCGCTTTGCCTTTCTGTTCATTCCTTTCTACTTTCCTTTTTGATGGGGCTCAACGATCACCGCAGTTCCATAGGACGAGAACAACGTGGCGGTTCCCTGGAGAATGTCGCTTGTTTCAAAGTCTGTGCCAATTATGGCGTTGGCTCCTATTTTTGTGGCGTTTTCAACCAGTCTCTTCATGGAGTCTCTTCGTGCCTTTTCGGCTTCTGAAGTGTAAGATGTCACTTCGCCACCGAAAATTCCTTCAATTCCAGCCACAATTTTTCCGCCTATTCCTCTGGTTCGCACGGTTAAGCCGTGGACAGTTCCCAGAACCTTCACAATCTGGTAGCCAGGCAAGGTCGGCGTCGTAACCACAATAACCTGTTTTTCACTCAACTATTTTCCACTCCTTTTCATTACATACAAGGCATTTGAACAAAGTCAGTATTAAATTTTGACAATGTGGAAGCAAACTTACTGTCTCTGCGCGGGGGCGCATGGAATAACGGTTTTACCTCCTACCTCTACAACAGTGAAGAAGAGATGGACGAGTTAATTATAGAACCTGAGCCACGTAAGGCTTAAACTCCCATTTTTCCCGTTCTGTGCCAATCTTTCTTAGAAGGCTGACGGCTTCCTCTTCAGGCATCATCATTAACACTTTGCCCACATGCTTACAGAGCTGCTTAACAGGGGCACACCGGCTCCAATCCGCACAGTCGTGTAGTATCAGTCGGTTTGAAACATCAATTGTCACACGATACCTGCGTACGGTTGCCTTCACAAGATCGCTGGTTACTTCTTGAAGTTTCACTTCCTCATCCTTTATGCCTTTAGCCCTTTTGATTCTGCGGTTATCTATGAAGATGCGGAGCAAATCTTTGAAACCCATACGGTTGATCTCTTCTGGCATGAACGCCGTTAAAGCTAGGGATGGTTTTGGTGGAGGCGCTTTCGGTCGAGCCTTCAGGTACTCTTTCACCGTCTTTTTGACTTCTTTTTGCCGAGGTAATATTGCACCTAGTTTATCCATCATTTCGAGGCAGTTCTTCACAGCGTAGGCATGATAATGATTGTTGAAGTATCCGAACGTGGTTTCTGCTTGGTTCACGGTTTCCTCAACTTTCGGCACCCACTGCTCCAGCTCTTCGGTTTTATAGTGATAATTGTACCATGGATAGTCGCCTCTCCCGTGCCAGCGTACATAGGCTATGTCAGAGGTCACTTTCACCTTAGGCGGCAACAAAGGCTCATCCACGATGGTATATGCCGCATTATACTGTTCAAAAAGCCTCCAAGTTTCCTCTCTAAGCCAAGACTCATCGCGAAACTCAACAGCAACCCTAAACCTCGAGGGAAAAACGCTTAGAAAACTTTCCATAAGGGGAAGATTAAACTTCAAGCTAGGCGGCAACTGAGCGAGAAGACAGCCCAGTTTTCCGTTTTGTTGCAGAGGCTCCATTAACTTACAGAAACGTTGCAGGTCCTCTTCTACACCTTTGTTCACATCAAGCTTCTTCTTGTGCGTAATCAAGCGGGGCAACTTAGCTGAGTAGATGAAATCTGGCGGGGTATACTTGAGCCAGCCCATAACCATGCCCTTAGAGGGATAAGCATAGAAGGTCGAGTCAATCTCCGCTGTTTTGAAAACCTGCGAATAGGCTGCAAGCTTGCTTTTCGTTTCTTCTCGGTAAAACGGTCCAACCCAGTCTTTGTAGAACCAGCCGGAGCAACCAAGCCACAGTTTGCCCATGAAATCACCGTAACTACAGGGCAAACCGACAATTCTTAACTGTTCCGCAGACAGATTTCGACAATAAATTTGAAAGATGAAGTCTCAAGCGAGACTGGAAGTTAATCGGTACAGAACGTACATTGAATCCATTTATGTAAATCGTAAGGTTTATATATTAAAACATTTCTAAAAGATTCTTCGCGGCGGGGCCAGATGGACACATTCTAACCTGAAGGTTCCCATGAAGAACCACCAACAGTGACGGTTTTCTCGCCACAATACTCTATAGAGGGAACATAATCCATGGAAAAAGGAGAAATAAAGCGACGAGCAGCCGAAAAATGCGCTGAATGTGGCAGTGCTAACCTTATTCACGATTACGATACAGGTGAAACCATATGCGGAACATGCGGTCTCGTTTTGCATGAGCAAATGATCGATAAAGGGCCGGAATGGCGAGCTTTTACCCAAGAAGAGAAAGCATCACGTAGCCGTGTCGGCGTCCCAACATCATACTCTGTGCACGATAAAGGCCTGTCCACAGCTATTGGCCGCGTAGACCGAGATGCCTTCGGACGTAAACTTCCACTTTCAACAAGACTTCAAATGTGGCGGCTCAGAAAATGGCAAATCCGCTCTCGGGTTCATTCTTCAGTCGACCGAAACCTTGCTCAAGCTATGGCTGAACTTGACAGACTTTCCGACAAACTTTACATCCCAGGGCCAGTCAAGGAGAAAGCAGCGGTTATCTACCGTAAGGCTTTAGAAAAAGGCTTAGTCCGTGGAAGGTCAATAGCCGCTATCGCAGCTGCTGCTCTACATGCAGCTTGTCGCAGTACAAAAACTCCAAGAACTCTTCGCGAAATCTCTGAAGCCAGCCTTGTCGACAAGAAAGATGTTGCTCGTTGCTACAGGCTGTTGCTTAGAGAACTCGACATACAGATGCCGATCGCTGACCCTCTCACTTACGTCTCCAAGATTGCCGAGAGCACAGGCATTAGCGGTAAAACCCAAGGAATGGCCATTAAGATTTTGAGGGAGGCCAGAGCGAAACGGGCGGCTTCTGGAAAAGACCCGATGGGCTTGGCCGCCGCCGCGCTTTACATTGCTTGTCTGCAGAACAGTGAGAAGAAGACGCAGAAGGATATTGCTGAGGCGGCTGGCGTAACTGAAGTGACTGTTAGAAACCGCTATAAGAGCCTTAAGAGACAGTTGCACTTGGAGATTCCCGACTAGGCTTCTCTTTTTCCTCTTCTTTTTCTAGTTCCAATACAACTGGACCTTTATAGCCGCATTTTAGACAGACATATTGTTCTGGAAAAAGCCAAAGGTCAAAGCGGCTTGAAAGTTGAATTTCGGAGCTTCCACATCTGGGGCAAAACTTTGGCGTCGGCTGGCTTCTTTTCATTTTCCCAAATACTTCGCGTAGGTTTTGAAGTAACCCCAAGCTTTCTCGCTTCCTGACATGTCTTTAACCGTTTTTGTAATCACTGGAGCTCAATGTTCTCTTGAGGATAGCCCATCTGAAGAAGGTAGGAGTAAACTTTTTGTCTGTGGTCGCCTTGGAGTATCACTTGGCGGTTTTTGGCTGTGCCTCCGCAGGCGCAGAATGACTTTAGTTTTTTGGCTAGTCGCCCAAGGTCTGTGTCCTTGTCGTTGATGCCGTCTATAATAGTAACTGCTCTTCTATACTTTCTTGTTTCTAAACGCACTTTGATTCGTTGTTGCTCTTTGCTGATTTCGCTGCAAACGCATATGTCGCGAGGAAGACCGCATATAGAACAGATTTCCGCCATTGTTCTCACGATAACATAACGAAATGGGCTATATAAGACTTTCAAAACGATAGAATAATCTTTCTTGCTTTAGCTTTTCATCAGGTTCTCAAGGACGGTTTAGCCTTGAGCAAAATCATCTTCAGTTCCTTAAGTTTCAGGGGTAAACCAACAATCGTATCCTGTCAAAAGGCTGATTTTGAGATTTTCAGGCCTTTTCTACGGAAACACCGATTTCATCTAATATCGTCATTAATCTTTTTTTATCTGCGCCTCGCATGCCTTTCCAATCAAAAACAGCTGATTCCACCGTTTCAACAGTTCTTTGGACACATTGCTTCAACATTGCAGCATCGATTTTTGGAATGGCATATTTCGGAATTATGTGACCGAACGCTACTTCCGTGTTCAAAACCATCTTGGTGAATCTCTCATTATAATGGGGACCGCCAACTCCCAAAACAGCTGAGTGCCTTGATCGTTTGGTGACTGCAGCCATAGCCGCATATGCTACTGCCTCTGCTGCTTTCAAATCTTTCCACTGCACGGGTGAACTACCAAGCTCTACAAACATTGTTGGCACATCTAAAGATGGACCGTGATGTGTGCATTCATACGAAACCTTGTAGTTCAGCCCTAACTGCTCCTTTCGCCTTGACACTTCTAGAAGAGCTTCTTTCATGGCGCTCGCTGGAGAAACGGAAATCTTCCTTGTTATGCCGCCTACCTGTGCCTCGCCGAAGTTGCCAGGTGTATGAACCGAAAGCGTTGGAATACCGCTTACGCTGCTGTGCTTTGAAACAAAAACTAAGAGTTCAGGCGTGAAAAAATCTGTAAGAAACTGCGTGTGAATAAGTTCTTCCTTAACGAAAACGAGTTTAACTTCCCGCCCTGACACCGCCTTAATGTAAACTGGGTTATGCTGAAAACTTTCTGAAAAACTTTCAAATCCATAATTGTCAATGATTTTTTGCGCAATGTTCATGCTCGCAGGGTCTTTGGTTGAAGCCACAATTAGAATCATGTAAATCCTCAAGCGCCATTGAGTTTCAAGTTCAAATTAAGAGTTTCCATAAAACTTAAATCAACAGGTTCGACACTCAAAGCGAGCACCAGTAGGTGATACCAGATGCATTTGTTAACCCTAAAAGATTGGAGTCCAGGGCAGATTGAGGAGGTCATTGAAAAGTCCATGGAAATCAAGAGAACCCCTGAGAGGTTTAGAACCACGTTAAAAGACAGGTCTTTAGCCCTGATCTTCCAGAAGACTTCAACTCGAACACGTGTTTCCTTCGAGGTAGCCATGACTCAACTGGGCGGCCACGCACTCTACTTGGACTGGAGAACCACAAACTTCAAAATGGCAGACATTAAGGATGAAACCCGCTATCTTTCGAGAAACGTTGACTGCATCATGGCGCGTTTGCTTAGAAACTCAGACCTTAAAGCCATGGCTGAAGCCTCGCAGGTTCCAGTGATCAATGGATGCGACGAGAAATATCATCCGTGTCAGGCTATTACTGACCTCATGACAATCAAAGAGAAAACTGGAAGACTGAAAGGTGCGAAGCTCGTGTACATAGGGGTTCACAACAATGTCTGCAACTCGCTAATTGTGGGCTGCACCAAGACGGGCATGGAGATCACAACTGTTACGCCTATAAAGAATGAGCCTTCGCTCGATAAAGAACTCATGGAAGCCGCTGAGAAAACCGGATTACACAAGACAACGTTGAACGTTGAAAACGCAGTGAAAGATGCCGACGTAGTTTACACTGACACATGGGTTGACATGGAATTCTTCCTCGACCCGAAATTCAAGGAAAAAAAAGAGAAGCGAATCAAACTGATGATGCCCTACCAAGTCAATAGGGAACTGCTGAAAGAAGGCAAAGCTCTTGTGATGCATGACATGCCGATTCATCGAGGCTACGAAATCAGCGGCGAAATAATCGAAAGCGAGAGATCAATCATCTACGAGCAAAGCGAAAACCGACTCTACACGGCGAAAGGAATCCTTCTGAAACTTTTGCAAGGCTAAAGCTTTTCTACCTTTCATTCTTATTCTTTAATACGTTAAGAGGTGAAAAATGTGCAAGCCTACATACTCATTAGCACAGAGCCCGGCAAACCATGGGAAGTCGCTGAATCCGCGTTGCAAATCAACGGTGTTAAAACCGCCCATGCAGTTACGGGGCCATTCGACGTGGTAGCCTTCGTTGAGTCCAGCAACATAGATGACTTGGGAAAGCTCTTAGAGAAAATTCATTCTCTCGAGGGGGTTCTCAAAACGCAAACTGCAATAGCTATGTCGACGAGACTTGTGTAGCCAAACATAAACTGAAAACTTGCCCACTTCTTTTTTTCTAAACTGAAAAAGCAAAGCATGCTGTTACGACGTAAGGCATTTGGAAGCTAATCGAACAAGCCCACTAGAGCTATAAGATGAGCTTTTCAAGCTGTTTAAGCACGTATCTGCGAATTGCGCTTGGCTTTGGAAGTTTTGCAACAATTTCTCCTTTCTTAACTAGAGGCTTTAACATAGCTTCAGTCTTGCCACAGCATTTGGGACATTTAGGCATAGGCAAGTCGAAAAGCTGTACAGTGTCCCTAAGGCATTTTGGGCATCTCCACACCTGCTTTTTACAGCTTAGCTTACCTCGTTTGGCCACTGGCTTACCATTCAGTTCAACGATATCCATAGCGAAATCAATAGTTGGAGCATTGCTTATGGATGTCCCAACGCCGAAAGCCTCGGCACCAGCACCGCTTAAGATTCTAATCGACTCTTCGTTTAGTCCGCCGGAAACGAAAATCTTAACGTGCTTGTAGCCTCTCACGTCGAGTTCCCACCGAATCTCTCGAACGATTTCAGCGAAATTGCCTTTCCTTGAACCCGGCGTATCTAACCGTACACCGTGAAGTCGCTGTTTCAAAGCTTCTACCGCCATTATTGCCTCTGCCTTCTCATCATAATAGGTGTCAATCAACGCAACACGTGGCACGTCATGGGGCATAACCTCATCGAATGCCTTCCAAGCCTTCACTTGGTCGCCAAACGCAATAATCAACGCGTGAGGCATGGTTCCCATTGGTTTGGTTCCAGTAATTTTGGCGCCGCTTAAGCTGGAAACACCGTCACAACCACCTATATAGGCCGCACGGTCAAGCATAGGCGACAAGGCTGGGTGCATGCGGCGGATGCCAAAGGCGAGGACAAGTTTTTCTTCGGCAACCTTTTTCACTCTCGCAGCCTTTGTGGCTACACCGGAAGCTTGGCAAAGAAGCCCAAGCAGAGGAGTTTCTAGGAGACAGAATTCTCCGTAGGGGCCTTCTATGTACATGACTGGCTCGCGTATTCCCGTGTAATCGTCGTGGTAGAACACGCTTCCTTCCGGCATAGCGTAAACGTCAACTGGGCAACCTTCAAACAGGCGGGCTTCTTCTTCAATGCCACATAAGACTCCCCATGGCCAGCTACTTGGAAGCACGCCTGGAGTCACTTCGGCGTAAGCCCGGATCTTAGTAAGCCTCTTAGCTTCAAGAACCTGCTTGGTTCTTACGAAGTAGATGTCTGTTGTTTCACCTTTCTTTATTTCCTCGTCAGTTGCATGATGAAAAACTGGCATATTTTTTCGCCTCTTAGCTCCACTTTCTCTTCACTATTTTGTCTTTCCTAGTGATTTCGCATCCGTAGATTCTTTTCAAATAGTCCAATGCTGCTTTTTGCGTCTGCTCGTTAATGGCTTCGACACAGTCTTCGGGAACTATTATTTTGTATCCTCTAAAGAAGGCGTCGGCAGCCGTGTGCTGAATACATATGTCTGTGACCACACCCGTCAGAATTAACGTGTCCACTTTGAGTTCCCTCAGCAACTGGTCTAGACCTGTGCCTTGGAACGCGCTATATCTTCTTTTTTGAAGAACAAAGTCGCTCTTCTCGGGCTTAAGTTCGTTCACGACTTGGGCTCCCCAAGTGTCAGCAACAGCATGCTCAGGCCAAACGTCGAATTCGACATCAACATTCTGCATATGAGCATCATTGACGTAGATAACGGGAATATGGTTTTCACGAGCAAAATTGATTAGCTGCTTAACGTTGGGAATGATCTTTTCTGCGCGTTCGTTTTTGAGGATTCCTGTTACAAAATCGTTTATCATGTCAGTGATCATAACCGCTGGCTTCACAAAATCACTCTCCAACTTATCGTCTAAGATTGCCTGTGAGTTCAATAAAACTTTTCTATTTCCCAATGAACTTATCCGCTTTCGCTTGCGGAAGATTTTGCATTGTTACCTTGAAGTGTCGGAAGGTGTGACAGTTTACTCTTGTATTCTGAGAGTTTTACAGCTTTTTTGCGATTATCGCGTGTGTTGCCTCGCTTATTCAGCTTAGTTTCTCAATATAGATATGTTTTAATCAATGGCTGCTACCATATCTTGAACATGAGTCCGCGCAAATCACGGAAATACAGATCTCGTAAAAGCAGAAAACCTATATTCATAATAGTTTTTCTGGCTGTTGTTGCAGTAATAATAGTGTGGTCTAGTATGGTTGCCAAAAATGGTTCAAGCACAGTTAGAGTTTTGCTTAAGACGAATATGGGAGACATAGTGATTGAGCTATATGATGACATGCCGATTACAACAGGAAATTTCAAGAAACTGGTCCAGCAAGGCGTATACGATGGCGCTATTTTTCACAGAGTAATAGATGGCTTCATGATTCAAGGAGGGGATCCTACTGGAACAGGATACGGAGATCCCTCGATACCCTCGATAACGGATGAATTTACAGATCATAACAGAAACGATAGGGGTACAATAGCCATGGCAAATGCAGGTCCAAACACAGGAAGCAGCCAATTCTTTATTAATCTGGTGGATAACAACCGCTTGGACTCAAAGCATCCAGTTTTCGGGAAAGTGATACAGGGGATGGATGTTGTTGATAACATCGCCAAAGTAAATACAGATGAAAACGATAGACCACTACAAGAAGTTAAAATAATCAAAGCGGAAATCGTCGACTAACGCACAAACGCGCTTTTGTCTGCTGTTCAAGATATTTTTTGAAAGAGGAGACAACAATTGAATAAAGTTGGAAGCCTAGTTACTTCATGTAAATTGGAGGTTGTATAACTTTGAGGATTGCCCGTTTCAAAGCTGAAGAGAGAGAGTTTTACGGAATAGTAGACGACCAAATGCTGTCGATCACTACTATTTCACCTTTCAATAAATGCTCAGCTCCCCAAACAATTGAAGAATTAATCTCGCTTAGCCCAGAATCCTGGAACAACATCAAAGAAGCGCTTGAAGATCAGGAGGAAATCAAAAAAGATGCCATTTACAAGCTGGCCGACGTGGAATTGCTAGCTCCGATTGTTAACCCCCCTAAAATAGTTTGCGTAGGCTTAAACTATCATGACCATGCCGCAGAGCAAGATGCCGAGATTCCGGAGGAACCAATAATCTTTATGAAACCTCGCACGGCCATAACAGGTCCGAACAAGCCCATTATTAAGCCGGAATTTGTCAAGAAGCTTGATTATGAGGCTGAGCTTGCAGTTGTGATTGGGAAGAAAGGCAAGGACATATCGGTGGAAGAGGCGAAGCAGTACGTTTTCGGATACACGATTCTCAATGATGTTTCAGCCAGAGACATCCAATTCAAGGATAGACAGTGGACTCGCGGCAAGAGCTTCGACACCTTTGCCCCGATGGGTCCTTACATAACCACCGCTAACCAAATCGGAAATCCAAACAACTTGAAGATAAGAACTTGGGTGAATGGTGAACTGAGACAAGATTCATCCACGAAGAATATGGTTTTCAACGTTTACGAGATTATTCATCACGTAAGCAGAGTTATGACCTTGGAGTTAGGCGACATAATTGCAACGGGCACGCCGGCCGGAGTTGGAGTTTTCATGAAGCCTGAACCGAAATTTCTGAAACCGAAAGACACACTAACTATTGAAATAGAGGCAATTGGGAAACTTGAAAACTTTGTTGTTGAAGGTTCCTAATAGTGCACGCTCATTTGGTACTATGCTATTTTCTCCCTTGATACTTTTCCCAGATTAACTATCAAGTTTCGCGTGTTCTTTACGTCTTCAAGATACACGAATTCGTCCACACCATGATAATGTGTGTCAGCTCTGATCGTTCCGTAACATATCACTGGAATTCCATTTTTGGCAAAAAAGGTTCCGTCGTTTCCTCCCAGTTCTCCAGCGAAGGGTAGACTTTGACCTACTGTTTTCTTGATGTTTTCTGAAACTGTTTGCACAAAGACCAAATCCTTTGGTGTGTGGTACCCCGGAAGTTTGTAAATGATCTCTAGTGACGCTTTACAACCAGTTTTCCCAACAGCCTTCTGAAAGAAGTCGCTCAGTTCCTTTTCAGCTTGTTCTACGGGCTCTTCTGGTATGAGTCTTCGGTCAAAGCGAACTTCGCATGTGCCAGGTATTACGTTTTCCTTTTCTCCTGCCTTGATCATTGTTACCGTATATCTTCCCCAAACACGTTGTCTTGGAGCTTCAGGCGGCGCATATAGAATCGACTCTTTTTTCTCCACTGCGTTCTTGTAGGATTCAAACGCGACGAGCAGTTTTATGGCTTCATCGATGGCGTTTTTGGCTTTGAAAGGGTATCCTGCATGTCCTTGTTTTCCCTCAACTGTTATTTTTCCCCAGATGATTCCGCTTGCTCCTAGGTAAAGTCTTTCTGGGCCTGCGTCAAGGATTAATACTGCTTCGCCTGTTAATCCGTGGTCGCTTAACACGTAGTCTACGCCGTATCTTCCTCCGATTTCTTCATCTACTCCTGCGATGAGCTTGAGGTTTACGTCTAGCTTTTCTTTCTTTAGTTGTCGCATGGCTCCAATTGCGGCGGCTATACCTGATTTGTTGTCTGCAGTGCCTCTTCCGTAAGCTTTTCCATCTTTAACTGTCAGCTTAAACGGTGGATAGGTCCAGTTAGGTCCGGGTGGGACAATGTCGAAATGTGATTCCAGAAGCAGAGTTACATCTGAGCCTGCATCGAGAGTTACAATAACGTTTGGACGTGAAAGCCCATCTTTAGCTCCTTTCTCTCCGTCGATTATTTCTACATCTAGAGAGTTTCGCTGTGCTTCCTCCACGATAAGCGATGCACACTTGTCATATTCTTTCTTTGAAACTGATTCGGTGTTTATTTCAACCATCTTTGAGAGAAGTTTAATTTCATATTCTAGTGAAGTCAAGGCGTATCCTCCCAGCTTTCTGTTTCTTACTGAGAGTTAACTTTTTGTGTTCGCTCTTATGTAAGCATTGCGCGCGAAATAGTCGCCCGAAAATCGAAATTTGAAAATTGTTATTAATCTTGCTTTGTTAATTCGGTGCTGGTGATTTGTATGTCGGTCACTTTGCGTGATGCTCAATATTTTTGTTGGAAGAACTTCAGGAAGATCAATGATAGGCTTGATCCTGAGAGGGGGAAAGGGTGGACGCCTTTTGTGATGGTTACAGATTTGCTTGAGGAGGCTGGCGAGGTAGCCGCTGTAGTTAAGGGGTTGGAGGGTTTGAAGCCTCCTGACAAGTCTAAGACTAGGGAGATGTTGTCCAAGGAGCTTTCAGACTTGCTGTACATAATCTTTGTTTTAGCCGAGCATTATGGCTTAGAGTTGGAAGAGACGTTTCTGCAGACAGTGAACGACTATGTTCTGAGATTCATCAAATGACACAACCACGTGCGGTCAATGTTAGCGTGCTTTAGGCATACGTGCGGTTTTTAACGAACGCGTCAGTAAATAGAACGTAGTACCACTTATAAACCGTAAAATCTACCTTGCTTGGGGGTCTTCCTGTGACTAAAACGTTATATTTGGAGGACAGTTACCGTCGAGAATGCGACGCCAACGTGGTTTCAGTCAAGGATGGAAAATACATAGTTCTTGACCAGACCATCTTCTATCCCAAGGGTGGAGGTCAACCGTGGGACACCGGGAAGATCATCATGGAAAATGAAGTTTACAATGTCGTTTACGTTGGCAAGTTCTCGGGAGAGGTATCCCATGAGGTTGATCGAGCCGGGTTAAGAGCAGGGGACAAAGCTCATTGCGTCTTGAACTGGGAAAGAAGGTACAGGCTTATGCGAAGCCACACAGCAGCTCACGCGTTCGCTTCGCTTCTATGTACTGGGACACATGCTCTTGTCACGGGCAACCAGATTGAAGAAGATAAGATCCGTTTCGATTTCAGCTTGGAAAAGTATGATCGGGAAATTCTCAACAAGTACATAGATGAGGCAAATGAATTGTTCAGGAAAAACGTGGCTGTGAAATCGTATGAACTCCCCAAAGGAGAAGCCCTGAAGATCCCGGGAGTGATAAAGATGGCTAAGGCGCTTCCTCCAGATATTCCCAAGCTTCGCATTGTAGAGATAGTCGGTGTGGATAGACAGGCTGATGGGGGAACACACGTTAGAAACCTGAGAGAGGTTGGGCAGATAAAATTGCTTAAAACTCAAAACAAGGGGAAACATAACCGTCGTGTCTACTTCGCACTTGTGTGAGAACTCGCACCAAAGCTTCTGGATGTATGCGCGCCCGCCATATTAAATCAACCCATTTAAGTCTAAAAAATGCGCATTCAAACAAAACAAGCGCCTCTGAACAGTTAGACAATGTTTCTGTTACCGAAATACATCGAAAATCGGCTTGTAAAGAAAAACCCGGCGTTTTCTTTCTGAGGATTTCACATGAAAAAGCGGTTTTGAAAGAAGCATAGGAAATTGGTGAGCTATTCAGGATATGTAACAATTGGTTACTCTTTGGATTCGCTTGGGTGTCTGTTCTCCCATTAGTAATTTCTTGAACTTATTGAGAATTTTGGGTTGAAAACGTGCTATGTCTGTGAGGGTTACGAGTCCTACGAGTGTGCCTTTTTCCACTACTGGAAGTTTCTTGATTTTCATTCTTAACATATGTTTAAGTGCAGTTTCTAATTCCGCGTTGGGCTCAATGACCAAGACTGGTCGTGACATAATTTCTTTGATCTTTGTCTTGTTTACATCTCTACTCTTGCCTATGACTCGTTTGAGTATATCTCGCTCTGTGACTATCCCATTTACCTTACCTTTGGTTAATACAATCAAGCATCCGATCTCGAATTTATTCATCAAGTTTACTGCTTCTCTAACCGTCAAATCTGAATTAGCAGCTATTACTTGCTTAACCATTACATGGGCGACCTTAACAGGCGACAAGGTGCGCGCGTCAATTGCTGCCTTTCCTTCACGCATATTCAACTACTCTTCTTAACTAGGTTGTGAGATAGACCTTGTCATCAACGCATACTCTTGAAAACGTTAATGGCAAGAGCTTCATTTGATAGTTATATGCAGTACACTATTATTGCTTATGAATTGAAAGTATATATCAAAAGATAAGGCTCAAACATGCGCGCACACATATAATTTGTTGTCTTTTAGAGACCAACGGCACCTCTACAAGCCTCCAGAAATAGATTTGAAAATCTCTTTGACAAATCCTTCATGCTTTTGATGTTGCAATTTGCCCTGAAGTAATTCTCCATCCTGTCGCTCTTAACTCCCACTCCAACGACAGATATACTCCTTCTTTCGAGAAAATCAAGGGTTTCAGCCAGAGCTGCAGTTATCTTTGAGTATCCATAGGGCCATCCGTCAGAGAGAATAGTTATTAGTCTAAGATTTTCAGCTCTGCTCTTTAGAATTTCTCCCGCAAGCTGAAGAGCATCCGGCATGTAGGTTAAACCTTCAAACCTCAGTCCTCCCATCCTTGCTTTTATTTTGGGCCCATATCTTTCTGTCGAATCCTTCAAAATGAGAAACCGATCGTTAAATGCGTACAATCCCCAAGATGTTGAATCTATCAACATCTCCTTTGCGCACTCAGCAAGACATATGCCAAAATTTCGAACATCATCGCCAATAGGACTCATACTTCTACTTGCATCAAGGAGGATGACCCAAGCATAGCTCTTGCTTAAATTCTCCTCTCGCATGAAAACATCCGTTCTCGAACCCTTAGCAGCCATAACTTGTATAACTTCTTGAATGTCTAAAACCCCAAACATTTTTCTAGGGTCCTCATCCAAGGCATCGAACCCCACCATGAGGCTATCTATGAGCCTCCTTGTTGCGCTTTTAGTCGTAGCCTTCGCTCTAAGGTATTGCGTGTAGTCATCACATGGAAAGCCAACTGATTTAAATCTGGTCAAAGAAACAAGTTCTTCATATCTGTCAAGGACCTTTTCCTTTTTTTCTTTTTCGCGAGACCAAGAATCGAAGACTTGAAATGCCTCCGCCTCAGCTGCCTTTTCCCACATCGTCTGTTGTAACTCACCTCCTGAACCTTCTCCTCCTAGAGCTGTTAAACATTTGCTGAATACATCTCCGACTCCATCGTCTGGCTGCACTTGACATTGAGGAAAAAGAGTACACCGATCGAACTGTTCTGTATGAGGAAAGGATGGAACCTCAAGTACAGGTCCATAAGGTTCAAGAACATGATAGATTTCATCAGCAGCTTTCAATCCTACATTGTCTTTGTTTGTCTCCTCACCAGCAAAAGATTCCAATACTGTATTCTTCAGTTGTCCAAGCTTATTCACTACTTGACTAACTATTTCCTGTTCTTCCGTTCTCATCTCGCCCTTAACTACACCTATATTAGCTTGCAGCAGCGATGCAGCCATAACCCTAGTGGCTGGATTCCAGATTTTTCCAAGAGACTTTGATCTTTTGAAGGCGAGAGAGTTAGCGAAAGCTATGTCTACAAGCTTACCGGGATACCGTGCAAAGATATAGGCGTTAACTTTGGCATCTTCAACCAGTGACTCCGTAAACTTTGCAAGACGCCCCTCTTTCTGCTTCTCCCATTTGGAGTAGACTTCAAAACTTGAAGTAGCAACGTGTGCGCTAAGGTGGAAGACACAAGCCTTGAACAGTTTAGCAACGAGTAGTTTCCCCGACTTCCCCGCTGGAAATTGATATCCCAAAAACGAAATTGTTTCCTCCTCCTCATCCCCATGTATAACAGGTTCTGGCAAAACTATTGAAAAGCCAACTTCATCGCGTGAAAGAGTTGGTTGCTCGAGTTCTGGGTCGATGCGCAACTTTGTCTTGAACTGGTCTTTTCTGAAAAATAAAGACACGGCATATTCAAGGTAACCCACTGGAACCACCATATTGCGTTATATTGTAGCCGATGACCGGCTAATCGCTCTTGAAAACTCTTTCGATAATTCTTCTTACATCTCCCTGCACTTCAATGCTATCACTGGTCAAAGCAACTATTGTGTTCTCGCCCGCCACTACAGGATCAAGACCATCGCCAATCAGAACCGCCCAGTGCATTAAATCTCCAAGTGAAGGCCCGTAAGGCAAGTCTCCTGCCTTGTACTGCCTCCGCATCTCTGCTCCAACCCTAAGAATCTGATAGGCAGTGTCCTCATCTACACCTTTCTTAGCTATTAGCTTGGCTTCTGCAGGAACAATTCGGTCTCCGACACTGGCGTAATCAAAATTTACCCATACAGTCATACGCCTTCTGAAGGCTGCGTTCATCGGTTTGGTTCCAGCGAACTCTGCAGAAAAAGGGTTCAAAGTAATCATTAAGTATCCATGCTTGCTTCGATGGACGACTTCACCGTCTTTCTCCGTGATCACCATGTGCCCCCTCGTGTCAAGTACAGGGTTTAGCCTCGTGGCAACATCTTGTTTCATCATGTTGGCTTCATCCAGATACATCAAGCCTCCATTCTTAAGCCAAGAAACCAACGGGCCGTCGATCCAGTTCTCTTTTCCAAGCCCGATGTACCGTCCTATAAGATCATAGGACGACGTTTGAAGACCGCAGTTAATCTCATACATAGGCAACCCCGTAAGCTCACACACGAGATATGCGATATGGGTCTTTCCCGTTCCAGATGGACCGATTAGTGCGCATTGCTTGAAATGGTAAAGGGCTCTTATTATCTGCGTAACGTAATCATGTTCGCCCTGGATGAATGGAGGCGTGCCCATCGGAATTAAGCTTTGGACTTTCTGTGGAAATTCGTAATTTCGATGAAGATTATATTTCTTGAGGTCAACATTGTACAGGTTTTCGAGAGGTGATTTCGTCGCAGATTGCTTCCTAGTTAATCGAACACTGATCCTAGCGCCATTTCGTCTTACATGCACCACTTCTTTGTCTACCTTGGTTGTCCCTCGGGTTTGGAGCGACAGAATCTGAACCTCAACTTTAAATATAGTGCGGAAAACATATAAATATTATGTCTTATGACTTGAGATATAACATCTATGCACACTCATGACCACACCTGAAAACTATTCTCACTTAACATAACGCACATGGGCGATAGAAGAAACCCTAAGCCTACGCACATTATAACTCTCCTACAAAAAATCAATTATACATAAGGCACGCGCATTAAAAATGTGCGAAGAATCATGCTACATACAAATCTTTTAACTAACTTTCCCCTCCACCTTCAAGGAGGATGCTCATGAGCCAAGAACAGTTTCTTAAAGAAGTAAAAAGTGTAGAGGAGCCCCAAAAGGAAAAAAAGGCAATCCCAGAGATGAAAGAGAAAAGCCCCGAAGATCATCTCAAAACTCTGAACGACATACGTGAACAAACAGGGCAAATTTCCGAACTTACAACAGAAGAAAACATGCTCGTCAAAGAATTCCTCGCAGCTCTCCTTAAAATTATGAAACCTCTCACCCGGACACTGCCGGTTTCCATCGCAGTATTGCCAGAAGAATGGGGAAAGGTGAGCCAAGCAAACCTGGATCTCACCGGTCAACTCCTTATCCTTTATCCAAATGGAAGAATGAAGTCAATAAACTTAACAGAGCAGAGACATCGTGAGCTTCTTCTCAAGATTACCTATGATATCATGCCAACGTTGAAGAGACTGGTTGCCTCACATCGACAAAAGATCGAAACACGTGTAAGGTTCATGTCGACTATCACAAAGGAACTTCAGAAGTCAGCGAAAGCATTTTCACCAGACGATTCCGAGCAATCAACAAGCTGACCATTGTTTTCATGGTGAAATTGTTTCTAAATGTAGATGTGTTCTAGACTTGCGTGCGCCGGTTGCCATGTGACTTCCGATGAAACTGCATCCGCTAGTGACTAAGAACCTCCTCATTTTCCATGTCCTCCAGATGTCTTCGTGCATCGATTCTGGTTCTGAATATTGAAAAGGATTATGGATCGTGAATCTCTCAAAGCTGAATCGGAATAAGAAGGTGCGCTCAGGTTCCGCCACACTGAAATATAAGAATGCAAGCTCTGACCATAGGGTGACCGAGAAGATTTTCACAGGGTAATCAATAGACAGGGCTAAGTGGATATCCAGATTAGAATGTGAACAAACCCTACTTCGAAGATGGCTGCGAAAAAGAAGATTGAGTAGACGATGACAAGGTCTTTAAGCACAAGTTTTCTCCCCAAAGTTTTCTCTATAGACCGAAAAATGCCGTAGCCCTCTAAGATTCCGTTTGGCAGACTGAAAAGCACCACAAACGCCAAGGTATTAACTGCAACTTGACCCTGAAACAAAGTAGATGCCCTCAGAATACTCATAGATAGAATCACAATGGTAAACACCAAAGCGAAGATGCGAGGATGATGAAGCACAACGCGTTCTATTTCCTTTTCAGGCAGAAAAGCCAAAACAAACTCGACATAAAACGCCATGCCAAGTATAATCAGCGAAACTGCCAGAAGGTTGTGAATAAATACAAGACTCATAGCTAATGGAAAGTTCATAAAAACGTCCTGAATGTAGTTGAAAAAAGACACGTTTTCAATGTAGGACAAAGCCAAAAGGAAGAGAAAGACAAGGCCTAGCACCACGGTTCTCCTAGTAGCGTTCATCTTCCACTTCCTCATTATAGAGATAATAAATAGGTTAGCTCACAAAATGAAGATTCTGCATCCTTGATTATTAGCTTCAATCCTGTTTCTTCTTCAAAGAATTCCCTTATCGCTCTCGCCTTATCTCGAAGATCACGGTCCCGCCTAGAGTGTATGGTGGTCCAGGGTCAAGACATTGAACATACCCAATATCGCCTTTTTCATGGGCAAGTCCCAGTTCCTCAAAGCTGATGCCGTGACTTAAGGCGGTAATCATGGACAACATAGAACCCAACGCGTGAACGCAGAGAGCATCAGTTTCTTTTGGAATTATATGAGGTGATTCAATGACAATTTTATCTCCAACCTTGAAGACTGGGCATTTACCTCTGATTTCTTTAACACGCACAATAAGGCGATATGACTTAGCCATGTCCAACCCTAGCTCGATGAAATGACAAATGCGTATTTATCTGTGCTAAGAAATAAAACTTGTTAGTCTGCCAACACAGATCTTTGGAGCGCAACAATCCGATAAATATCGATATTTAGATTTCCGTGCTTGTCGCATTGGACTGGACGTAGATTTCCCTCTGGTCGATGACATTGGTTGATACTTCCACGTTTTGACCGGGAATGCTGGCTACGAAGGATGCTAGGTACGTGCCATTGCCATAGTCCGAAATTGTGTAGTTGTTGCTTGTTTCGTCTGGAATCAACCAGTTACCTTGCTGATCATTGTAGTAGACAGCAATCTGCCCTGCAAGCGCGGGGTTTCCGCCGTTTAGAAGATTAATGGTAACGTTGATCTGTTTGTCATTTCCCTGGATCGTCCTAAAGGCGCTCTCGATAAGAAGCATGGTTGTCACGTTTATGAAGTAGGACTGGTTGAGATTGGCCTCTCGACCTAATAGTTTGTACGTGAAGTTGGCGTAGGCTGAAGAAACCCCAAGGCCATTTGTGCCCCAATCTATCCAAATGCCAGACGAGTAAGGAGAGGTCTCTTCCAAAGTGTAATCTAAAACACTCTTTCCAAACTGATATTGCCCGTTGATGAGAGAAGACCAATTCTGAAGGTTCCACTCGAGGACGCTACTTGATCCACCATTAGAAACGTTTGCAAGAGAGCCCACCACAACATGTCTGGAGCCTAGTTCAACAGCGAGAACGAAATCGGTTAGAGAATTCAACTCGACTTCGTACATGATTTTTCCAACATCAAAAATGTAAAGTTCAGCGGATAGGAGAAGAAGGGCCATAATGAAAGCAGCAATCAACAGAACTTGGCCGGAATTTTTCTTTTCTCTCATTTCTGTCACCTAGTCCAAGCCAACTGCATGCGAAGGGTAAAAAACTGGATGTTCTGGCTTTGAGTTGCACAGAAATATTGCACCGAAACTGTTTCACGGCCCAGCAAATTGGTGTTCTGAATAACTTGCGAGTTAAGCTGGATTAAGTTTTCATCATAGATTGTGAGGTTAAATGAAACACCTATGGGCAGTACGACGTCGAGAGATTGTTTTATTGCAGTCCAGTTTTCTTGCGCAACGAGTTTTCCAAGCGTGCCATTAATGTCAAGTTCTATTAAAGCTTGTATTCCAAGGCTTGCCAAAGACTTTTGCTTCGTGAGAGTTGGGGAAGACGGAAACGTGACAGCGCTAATTATCAGCGCTGAAAATACAACTGCAATTGCCAGAAAGGCTTCGATTATTCTGGTTTGTCCTCTGTTGTCAAGCACTTATGTTGGTCCTCCCCATTTTGTCACAACTTCGTAAAGCGCAAAATTTATGGTTACAATAGTAGTTTGTGAGACTATTTTTGCCCCAGCTATACTCTGGCTGAAATCTGAGCCTATCTGCAGTGGCAGTTGAGGATATGAAACCCACTCCGCGAAGGAAGATGACCCGTTGAGTCCGGTGAGCACTAGTATCATTGGGCTTGAATCTAGAAGGCGCGGAATATTGTACTCTACAGTTTGGTTCCCTTGAGCTTTCTCGGTTAGGCTGAAATTGTAGTTAAATGTGAACACTTGTGCTTTCAGAATCTCTGTGCTGGAATAGGTGATGGACACGTTTAAGACGTAGTTTAGAGGGCTGAGGGATAGGAAGGTTCTGTTAGGAGAAGGAGTCGCCGAGTTGTGACCGAAAGCGTAAACGTTGAAGGAAACCATCCGCGGATTAGCTTGTGCCCTGGCGAAAACGAGTAGAAGCGTTGTGCCATTCACCGAGTTTGGAACATTGATGGAAAATGAGCCAACTCCGTTAGAAGAGGTGGAAGAGGTCACGTTATTCACAAAATTTTCAACAACCACATAGCTGCTCAAGTTCGCTGGGATAGGCATTCCAGATTTTTTTGTCGTAACTTCAAACTCGTAAACTGTATCAGCTCCTTGTGTTTGATTTGAAGTTGCCTCAATTGAAAGTTCAAACAATGTTCCTATTTCTATCTGAAAGGCGACATCTTGTATGCCAAGTGATTCCCATAGCTCACGGTAAGTCAGCGCATATGCGTTTTCGCTGTTTAGACGTGAAACTTTGTCGATGTCGAGTTCATAAGGCAGGAAAGAATCTGCCTTAGCTAGACCTAGACTGCTAGGTGTGACTTCCTGCGTTTCTCCCCAGTTGGACGGCGTTCCAGTATTTAAAAGGATATGCGAAGCAAGTTGCTGCAGCCGCTCAGGATCATCTCTGTTTGACAAGCCACGTATGTAAGGAGTCATAAGCTTAGATGTACCTACCATTGCTGACAAAACGAGTACAATCATGACTGAGCATGCGAGAAAGGTGTCAATGGAGGATGCTGGCAACAGAAAGCTCCCCTAGGTGTAGCCTGACGTGAATAAGCCAGCCATAAAATGCTGAGACAGTATAAGAGAAACATAAGCCGTAGCTGCCAACATAGCAGAATACTTGAAGCCCGCAGCAAAGGAGCCCTCGCTAACCTTGCCTACAAAGAAGCCTGACATCCAAGTTTGAAAGATTATGCCGATTGAAAAAAGAGTTATCTGCTGTTGCATAACGTCAAAAGATGATGGAGCCATGCCGGGAACTGAAATCTGAACAAGCACGGATATTGTTACAGCCACAATTGTTGTTGTAAAAGCTATTAAAACACTCCAAATAAAGGCTAAAACAATGTAGGGCTTGAGCATGGACCGCTTATTCATCTCAATGTCTCTGTTTTTCTCAGAGTATTCAGCGAGTATTTCCAAAGCCTTGGCAGAGCCGCCTCCAATTTCTATTGTTTCAACGAGGATGAAAAAGTGAACAAGCACAGGCCAGCTTTGAAGTTTCCTTCTAATGTTGGTAAATATTTTTTTCAAAGCGACACCCCACTCTATTTGGCTTCTAACAAGCTCCAGAAGCCCCGAGAATCTTCCGTAACCTCTTCTCTTTGAGGCATGAATGATACTTTTTTCTGGAGATAGCCCAATTTTCCTTGCTTCGGTAACGTCTCGTAGAAAACTTGGCATGGATTCTTCTGCTGCAAAATTCACAACTGCAACTCGATGATAAGCAAGAGCTGAAGGTACAGAAACAACTATAAGGCAAAGTGTTACAATCGCTGCCAAACTGAATGATTCCATTATAAACTGCACTTGGGGCACAAATATGACCAACATAAGGAAGGCTGAAGCGCCCACAACTGGAACGATTACTTTGCGGTATACGGAGCCAAGAGATATGAAGCTGCTTTTACGGGCTAAATGAGCAACTGCCATAAACACGATGGAAATTGAGGGCATTATCAAGAATATTAGGACATACATGAAGGGTTCAGGAGCACTTGAGGCTACAGAGCCAGTCTGCCTAAGTTCGAAAATCGAAGTCGAAGACATCACGACGTACAAGATGTAAGTGCAAAGAATCACTATCAGCATGACAGCATAAGTCTCAACAAGCGCTCCCAACTTTTCAATTGACCGTGTTGCGGCTGCATTCTGAATCTCCAAAATCGAATGCAACTTGCTTTTCAAGAAGCTGACAACGTTGCCTCCACTCCTAACTGAGGAAACAAATCCAGCCAAAAAGTCCCGATATAGTTTCGAAGTGGTTTTCTCAGCTTTTTTCTCCATAACAGTGAGAGGATCATAACCCAAAACTTCGACTTGTCGAACCACATCTTCAGCGTCTTTTTGAATTTTAGGGAGAAGATGAACAACGCGCATTTTTTTCCAACTTTCATAAAGTGTAACGCCGCTTGCAGCCAATGTGGTGAACATCATCACGGCGAAGGGCAACTCACGGTCAATTTCTCCAGATTTCTCTTTAGAGAGTAGACTAAGTATCCGACCAAAGATGTTCCTTTTGCCCCGAGTTTTTAGCAAAATGGGTCACCACTTGAAATTTCTTAATGATTCACCATGCAAGGCGCTTGGGTTGTGATAGTATTTGCTTAGAACCCTGTTGACGCTTCGATAGTCTCTTACGTTGTGTTCTACCATGGTTAGCAACACTTTTTTGCGGTATTCAAATTCGTCGATTAACTGCTCAAGAGATATGTCCAGCCTTTTTGCTATACGCTTAAAAAAGATGCTTTTCTCAAGCTTTTCTTGAAAAATATCAGACGAAGCGTTCCAATCGAACACATCAACAGTTGAGCTGGCATCTCTTATCTCAGAAACTTGTACAAATTTTCTACTTGACAATCTCCTACCGGACTCTAGAAAGACTGGTGTTCGAACATGTCTTACAGCGATTACACATTTCATTAATGTAATAATAGACGCTGGAATATTCATTGGAGGTTGAGTAAGCCTCTTAACAGCGGTTTCAACATCATCAGCGTGCATGGTACAAAGTCCACCGTGTCCTGTGGCGAGCGCTTGAAACAGCACATATGCCTCTTCGCCTCTTATTTCGCCTACGATTATTAGGTCTGGGCGGTGTCTTACAGACGATTTTATAAGGTCATAAAGGGTTATTTCGCCCTCCTTTTCTGCTCCAAAGCCGGAACGTGCAATGGTTGAAGTCCAGTTTTCATGGGGCAGGTTTATTTCAGCAACTTCTTCTACCGTGATTATCTTGTAGCTGGGACGAATCAAACATGCGATTGCGTTTAAGGCTGTGGTTTTGCCAGCGCCAGTGGCACCTATAATCATGATGGGCATCTTATTTTCTACAAGGAGCCAAAGATAAGCCGCTACAGACTCGTCTAATGTCTCGTTTTCAATTAGATCAACTATGGTGAACGGGTCTTTACGGAATTTCCTTATTGTGAAGCTTGTTCCAGAAGGAGTTGTTTCTCTTCCGTAGGAGACAGCCAAACGATGCTTGCCAGGCAAGGTTACGTCCACTATTGGAAAGGCAATGCTGACGTGTTTTCCAGCTTTGTGAACTATTCTCATAACAAAGTTGTTCACTTCTTCTTCGGTGTTGAAGAAAATGTTGGTTTTGATGTTTTCGTAGACTCTGTGCCAAAGAAAAATTGGCTTGCCAATGCCGCCGCAACTTATGTCTTCTACGTATGGGTCATGTATTAAAGGTTCAATTTTTCCATAGCCTATGATGCTTCGTTCTAAGTAATACTGGATTTTTCGGATGCCAATTTGCGAAATTCCCATGGTTGTCTTAGGATGATTTTCGGTAATTATCGGCAGTTGTCGATGAAAAGATTCGCTTAGGCTTTCTTCTCCTTCTGGTGCCTTTAACTCGTATTCAAGCACGTTTCTCATGCGGTCGTGTGCTTCTCTCTCCTCTTTTTCCAGAGGAAGCTCGTCAATTATGTACAGGAGCTCAGCTGTGTTTTCATTTTGGACTATTGAAGCATAAGAGAATGGTGGTTTGAGGGGGTAGGTTTCTACTTTGATGTATCCTTCGGGGGGTCCATGTTGCCTGAGACCTAATTGTCCAAGTAAGGTTTCTACATGAGGCTCCTCAGATGCGCTTTCCTCTTGTTTTTTGTCTCCTTTCCTTTTTTTTATCTTAAGTTTCACTTGCGTTAGCCTCCTAAAGAAGAGAGATTAAGCTGTGGGGTTGAACCGTTCATGGCACACTCTAAGATTGCTGGTCCGTATCCTCCTATGTAGTAGCCTGATGCGGATGTTCTTTTAGGCAAGTAAACTCGATGTATCGATTCATTTTCAATTATTTGGCCTAAAGAGCCTTCTAGCCACGCGCTTGAGGAGTCATTGCGGACGCGTATCCAATATTGCTTATATCCGATTGTTGCGGGTAGTTGAATGGAAACCTGTGCTGAAGAGTTTGTTGTAGCTACTATTGTTAAAAGTTCGTTTCCCTTTGCCGCAACATGGTTAATCATGTTTTCCAGTTGTTCTATCTCAGGTGTAGCTTTTAGAGAGGTTGTATAGGCGTTAAGTGAAGCGAGTAGAATTGTGCAAACAGCGGATAAAGCAACTAGGGTGTAGATGTGACTTGGGAGAATTGATGGCAAACTGTCATCACCAGCCTACATCTTCCGTTTTAATGTTGCAGGTCACCGTCTCCAAGTTGACTATGGCGCCGGTTGGGTTACTTGTGATGGGCAAGGAAACCTCGCTGTTAGTTCCATCTATACTTGCTTTCACCAATAGAGATGTTATTGGATCTGTGAAATTGTAGGTTCGCCAACTAGAGGTAACATTTACGCTAGTTACTTTGAGACGGAAGTTTCCAAGCCGTGTTATGTTCTGTGACGAATTAAGGTTAATTATGTAGACTCGCAGATTGTTCACGGGTTTCCCACTGCTTGAGCCTGTGACTGTTGAGCCAGCCGAAGGACGATATGAAAGCGTTATCTCATAATATTCTGTGCCTTGAGAAATGTATAGCTGAGTCATCGTGGATGAACTTTGATTCACAATGACACGATTGTCTCCTTTTAAGAAAAGGTTATCAATTGTTTCTGAAGGAGGCAATTCATAGACAACTTTCCCAATAGTACTGTTAAAGAAAACATCATAAAAAGAAGAATCATCGGTTAAGTTCAGTACCAATCTTTTTGCGGTTGGCACAACCCCGAACTCGCCTCCGAAATCATCGAACTCGTAAATTTCGTAAGAGCCAGGGGACCAAGCCACAAATTTAACGATTTTTTCAAGTGAAAGCATTCCTTGTTCTGCACCCGAAACTTTTAATGCTTGAGTTTTTGCGCTGATTCTGCTTATCGAAAAATAGTAGGTGGCTGAAATTAACAGAACTAGAGAAACAAATAGCATCAAAAAAGTAACAGGAAGAGCTATTCCTCTCTGAGAAGATAGGAGGTTCGGCGAATTTTCCCTACGCTTGTGTTTCTCCATGTAACGCACTCCCCTACAGTGAAAAGGATTGGAGAGAACCAGTTGTGAAATACAGCTGGTTTTCTCTTCTCCCTTTTTCGTGGGAAGGACTTCTGATAGGATAATAGATAAGATGATTTGTGTGTAAATCAGTACTACACATCAGAATACAGCATACGTATTCTAAGATACCGTAATTTTTTCATAAAAAAGGGGGGGAAAAAGAAAGGGGGGTAGGGCTTCTTTTCTAAACAGATGCTTCTACGTTGGTTTCTTTGTAGTATTGAGCGGTTGCTGTGTGTATCGTGATTCCTATTGTGACACCGATGTCGCTTACTGAAACGCTGTCGGGATACGTGAGGTAGACAATCATGCTCCAACCAGACTTCAATATTAAGTCTTCTCCGACTGAACCCCGTGTAAAGTTGTATGTATTCGCGCTGACAGTTACCATATCAGTACCGTTTAATGTGCCGTCGGTTTCTGGTGTCACGTATGGCAGATCTGCTGAGATGGAGTTCGTTGTTTTGGAGTACCATATGTTGGTCCAATTGCTTTCTTGTCCTCTGACAGCAATCTTGTCTAGGACGAAATCGCGACCGCCAGTATTGATTACTAGAAATGCGCCTTCTGAATGCGTGGTACCGTTATGCCAAATGTGCTGTTTAAACATCTGCAAACTTTCCTCTTGTACTCTCGTGGTAGTTACGTTGATAGCGTAGAAAGTAACGACAGTTGCCAGTAGCACTGAGACCACCAAGATGATCAGCGTTGTCACTACGGTGCTGAGCCCTTTTTTACTCTTCAAGAGACTTTTCATTTTTTTATCTCCGTTTGACGACGGGAGTTTGTATCTTAAGAAATAAGATAATTTGTGCGTAGAACAGCACTACACACCCACGTAGAACAGTACTACAATTCTAAAACGAATTAATGTACCATACCTCGTTGAACTAGCTTGGTTAAGCATTCTCTAAAAATACCATTGAAGAACAAATAAGAAAAAAAGGAAAGTTGTTTACACCGATGCTTCTACGTTTGTCTCTTTGTAGTATTGAGCATTCGAAGTGAAGGCTGTGAACCCTACAGTAACGCCTATATCACTCACCGATATGCTGTCAGGGTTCGTGATGTAGACAATCATGCTCCAGCCAGACTTCAATATCAAATCATCGCTAGCTTGAGTTAAGGGGTAGTCAGTTCCTCCTATAGTCGAGTTTTTGCCCACTAGTGTACCGTTAGTCAATGGCGTGATGTATGTCAGGTCAGCCGAAATTGCATTGGTGGTTTTGTTGTAGTATACTGTGCTCCATGCGGATTCTTGACCACGGACAGCGATCTTATCTATGACAAGATCGCGACCGCCAGTATTGATTACTAGAAATGCGCCTTCTGCATAAGTCGTGCCATTATGCCAGATATGCTGTTTAAAGATCTGCAGACTTTCCTCTTGAACCCTAGTCGTTGTAACGTTGATGGCATAGAAAGTAACAACGGTGGCTAGCAAAATAGCGACTACTAGAATAATCAGTGTAGTAACAACTGTGCTCAATCCCTTCCTATCTTTTATGAGCCGTTTCATACAGTCTTTCGCCTCAAACAGTGCTTTTTATTTAAGCATATGATGAAGTGAACTAATAGGATTCATCTGTAGCAGTCTGCTACGCACTCTAAAAATTTTAACCTAAAATTCAGATGACGAATTCAATCAAAATTCCAAGGAATTATCCAATTACTATCTTACTGGTTCAAGTCGCATTTCTGTGCTCCACAATTCCGTAAAGAGTGCACTCAAAGCTTTGATAAAAGCCTCATAATTTGTCCAGAGAGCCGCAAGTTTCCCTCTTTTCTGTTCCACATCGTCGCTTTGCTCACTATTTCTTCTGATTAAGAAAAGAAGATGCTCCTGGTCAACTATGATAAAGCTTGGAAGATCGTTAGGGCATTTTGACAAGCATTTAACATCGTTGAGCTTCAGCTTTTTAACGAAGAAACAACTCTTAGCTGAATCACTTGTCAAAAGCCGCGCAGACAAATCCTTCTTTGCGAATCTCTCCAGTTCATCCAGGAACCCGGAATGATAAAAACGGGAAATATCTGAATCGCATAGGAACACCCAGATTTCCTTTTTGGTTTTTGCTAAAATTTCTTCGGCCTTTAAGTTAATCTGCTCGTCCCCTTCCAGTATCTGGAAAACTTCTCTCTTCACAAATTCTATCTCTGGCTTAGGAAGAGCTCCCCACAAGTCAACAAGACCTTTCTTTTTTCTTTCAAGAAGTTGCAGCTTGAGTTTCTTGCAGTTTATCAGAAGGTCTAACGTCTTTTCAAAAGGAGTAGCTACAAACTTCAGCGGCTTCTCGAAAACAGAGGACACCAAACCGATCTTCTCGAGGTCTCGCAGAATCCTGTATGTTTCAGTTCGATGAAGAGAAATAGCCTCAGAAATCTCGCTCGCCTTACACATTCCAGTTCTCGCAAGGTAAACATAAACCCTAATCTCATTTTTGGAAAGCCCCAGTTTTTGAAGAGCGTTTCCAATTGTTTCAAGGCTTTTCAGCGGACCTTTATCCTTCATTACAAATTTGTACAGCCCTGCCTTATCGTCATATAGCTTGACAACGGTTTCAGGTTTTTTTGCGAGGGTTTCCATGAACGCCAACATTCCGTGTTTGAATCTAATTTGGAATTGACATCGAAAGCGAATGTCTACTATCTCTATATTTTATACTTCTGAATTGACAATTCATATTGCGAGTCAAACTTTGATAACTTGTCCAGTGCGTAGCACGACGCTATATACAAATTCTCATATGGTCTCATCCTATCGTTTAAAGCAACGAAATAATGTTCGAACAAGTCTCCGGAGGCAAGGTTATTGGAAAAAGCTGAAGTTGAAGAGAAGAGTGTTGAGAACTCCAAAGGACACATTAAAGGAGAAACTCTTCCTCGCCGTTACCAATCTTCAGGTGGCCAAATGCAAGAGTCTTTCAGTGTCATGAACGAAGAAACCTTGGAATTAAGAGAATTTATCTTGCAAGAGGAGATACGTATTAAAGAACTCTGTGTTCTCCTTCAGCAGGTTCTAAAGCAGCTAAACAGAAAGGTTACAGTGAGGAGAATAGAATGAACAAGGAGAGAACTTAACATTGTTGGAAAATCTGTCAACTGAAATCCGCAGTTTCTATTCCTTGCGCAACTTACGTGAAAGCATCGAGGAGGAGATCGCTCATTATAAGGCTGTTGCCGACGAGTACAGTCAATGGTTGGGGTCCTTCCTCAGAGACATGGAAGCGACACATGGCGATGAAGAATGGTTCAAAAGTCTGTCAACATTTCAAAAATCTCAGAAGGGGAAAATCAAAAAAGAGGGGAAAAAAGAAAAGAAAAAGAAGGAGGGTACATCCACAGAGTGGATCTCCTACAAAGGCATCATGCTAAGCGCGAGTGAGCAAGGAGAAGCCGAGATACTTTTTGACGCCATCGAGGAAATAAATGGAAAGATAGAACAACTTAACAAGGTTAAAAGCTCAATAGAGAATCTGGAGAAGTCAACTCTCGGAAAAGACATAATCTACATAACCTATGTTAACAATGGAGTGCCCGAAAAAATAGTTTTACGCCATAAAAGAGACAAGGAATTCACGGAAAAATTCAATTTCTCTGCAGACTTTTCCATGTTAAAAGAAGTCTACACCTAACCGCATGGTTAAGTCATATTTCATGGAATCTAATTCTTCTTTTTTCGCGCGTTTTGCAGCCGAATAAGTCATGGTCTGTGCCCTTCTTTCGTAGCAGTTTAGTTATGCTTTGTTTTGAAACTTAAGTCGTGCACAACTGACTATGAACCCTCGCGTTAAGGGTGTGTGTAGCATAGTGGTACACACAAAATGACTTTGCTTTTTGACTTTAGGGTTTGTTTGGAGGGTTGTGGACCGAAGGGTTTGTAATTGTAGTTTTCTCTTGGGGAGTGTGTCAAAGATCGAGTCTTCGGTGAGATGGGTAGACGTTTCAGTCTTTGTGGAAATTACCAATTTGTCAGGGGTGAAGCTGTCTGGAGACGTGGGAGCTGAGCCCGTCAGGTTTGATGTGAGCGCGAAGTTGGAGGAGAAGGAGCGTCGAAGTGGAAGAGTTATTGTTTTGTTTGCGCTAACCGTACGAACTAAGCCCAGCGTTGTAAAATACGAGGTTGGAGGTAGCGCAACTTTAACTGGTAAGGATGCACTTATCGATAAGGTGTTGGAGGTTGACCCTGAAAGTAAGGTTCCTTTTGTTTTTCACCGCGTGTATCAACACGTTTTCACAGCGATTTACATGCTTGCCTCGGTTATAGGCACGATTTATCCTCCGCCTGACCTGCTTTCATCTAACGGGCAAGGGGTCCCAGTTAAGAGTTTAAAAACTGGAGAGCAAACTAAGGTGGCTGAGACAGCTAAAACGGTTGAAACGGCCAAAGCTGCCCCGGTACCGCAAGTAGCGAAAGCACCAGAGCCAGCTAAACCAGCAGTTGCAGCAGAACCAATGAAGCCATATGAACCAGCCGAAAACGTGGTTGAACGTCGAGAAACAACTGCTCAGCAAACGGAAGCGTCAGCCACCTAAACCGTGTAAGAACCATCTGAGCTATATCTGATTTGACCCTTAAAGAGAATTCTTTCGAGTTCTACATGCTTGAATATGGAGAAGAAAAGCGCCTAGACAAGCAACGCTTAAATTTTGTTTATGTTTGAGTGTTTCTAGGTGCGGCGGTAGCCAAGCCAGGTCAAAGCTTGAAAAGCGACATTAGGCGAAGGACTCAAGATCCTTTCCCGTAGGGGTTCGCCGGTTCGAATCCGGCCCGCCGCACCATTTTATTTGTAGTTTTCCAGTTTGTATTTGGGATATCGCAAGACAGAAAAAGGAAAAGGGATGCTATTAAAGAACTACATGAATTTGAAAGTGGGTTGTTTTGGTTTGGTTGATACGCGGCTTGTTGGCAGATGTGGGCTCTACTGTGGTGCTTGTGGCATCTACCGCGCATACAAAGACAACGGAGACTATCTGAAGAGGCTTGCGGCACACTTCAAGTGTCCACCCGAAAAAGTACGTTGCGAAGGTTGTCAAGCTTTAACTCCAAACTGCTGGGGATACAAATGTAAAATCGTCCAATGTTTAAGAGCTGAAAACCTAGAGTTCTGCTACCAATGCAAGCAATACGAGGAGCATTCTTGTGAAAAATTTGAAAACTTAGCTAACCCCTATCTTGAAGAAAACGGCGTAGACTTGAGAGCTAACTTGGAAAGAATCCGAAAAGGCGAGGCTGAAATCAAAGTATGGCTTAAAGAATCTGAAGAAAAATTCAGATGCTCAAAATGCGGGAAGCCTCTTCCAACGGGCTCCTTCAGAAGCAAATGTTACCATTGCAATGCAGTACTATCGAGGTAAACCCTTAACCGATCGTGTTAGAAGACAGTTTTCTCTTGCCCAGATTCTTCTTTAATCTGAGTGGGCGTGCGTTTTCTCACTTTCGCAAAGTACACTACTGCGATCACTGAAAATACGGTGGCAACCACGGTGAAAGCAACGATAGTTGTTGGAGTTAACCAAGAAAACGGAGCTGAGGGAGCCGAGGGAGAAATCCGCATAACCGAAAGTGCTGCAACTTGAATCTGGTCTTGCATGTTGTCTGGTTCAGCCCAGCCTAATGTTTGAGTAGAAGTGGAATTATCATAAGAGGTGTGAATCCAACCTGGCTTTTCCAGAATCCACTTGTCACTATACATGATTGGAGAAGAAGCAATCATGGTGCTAGACTTTACAGGAACCGCGTCACTAATGTTGGCATCTGAACCCCAAAGCTTATAGAACTCGTTGCTGCCCCTTGGGTTCCTGAAAGCCTCCTGATCTGAGCTGCCGGGATTAATCAGCCTTGCACTAACGTTTAGGTCGCTTGCAGCCTCTAAGATAAGCCCATCTAGATTTAAGTCGTCGTCAGGAGCCTCTGAAACAGTAAGCTCGTCGCTGCCAATGCTGTCCAAGTTAACAACCGCAATAATGTCCTCCATCTCGGCTTTATGTTGCCTCACATAGTCTACTGAACCGATAAGCCCGAGTTCCTCACTTGCAAAGCCGATAAACAAGATCGTATACTTTGGAGCGTACCAGCCGCTTTTAAAGGCTTCAGAAAAAATTCGAGCCAGCTCTATGACCCCGGCAGTGCCAGCTGCATTATCGCAGAAACCGCTAGTCATAACTGTGTCGTAATGTCCAGAAACAATGATGAACTTTTCAGAGTCACCAGAGCCCTGTAACCTTCCAATAACATTGTAATGTGAACCAAACCCGATAACCGAGTTGATGCTAACTCTTGCAGACACGTTCAGCTCCTGCTCCATGCCTCGAATCATCAAGCCATCCTCGTAATTCACCCATCCCACGGGAATCTTCAAGTCCCAATAGTAGGCGCCTAATCCACTCAATGGTCGACCGCCTCCAGAGCTAAACATGGGCGGAGTAAAATTCATCCAATCATACCACCATGTATAAATGACCGCAGCAGGCGGTTGGGCTGTCAGTTTGTTCTTAAAGGTTTGCTCCCACGTACTGCTCCAACGAACTTCTTTGCCGACTAACAGTATCTTGCCATCTGTATCCACGGCGTCCCAAAGCGTCATATCAATAGAGCGGCTGCCAACTTCATCGCGATTGGCTGCTTCGGGTAGAGGTAGAACAACGAGATCCGCAAATACGCCGCTTTGCGAAGTTGGCCAACTGTAATGCGTGGACTGAAAAGACTCGATCGCGAACTGGTTGCCGTCGTAATCAACGGCTAACTCTGGCTGGCTAAACAGACTCCAGTTCGTGAACTCAAATGACTCCATATGAGTTTCAAGATCGAAACTTTTAAACTGAGTCTCAATCCACTTGGCTGTTTCAAGTGCTCCAACCGATCCCCCAGCTCGGAATGAATATTTAGAAACGCTATGGTTCAACGCTATCTCTTCCAGCTTTAAGGCGTAATTGTATGCGTTTGTTCCGTTTACCATTGCAGTGACCTGTGACTCTTCGGGCTTTAATCCTCCGCGACTCTGCACTGGGCTCAATGTTACGTTAAAGGCTAATGAAAGAAACATGTAAGTAAGAATCAGTGACACAGCTTTTCGATAAATCATTGCTTGAAAGTTACAGTCCAGCAGATTATTTATCTTTGCCGATTGAACACGTAAACTCTTTAAAGCTATCATACATGGTAAAGGTTGCTTTGGGGAGAATTTGTCCATGTTCGACGTAGAAAAACTTGCGATCCTAGCCACAGAATACTGCCTACCCGTTTCAGAGGACAAGAAAATAGGCATTATAGGACACGCTGTTGCAGCACCGCTTATTCAGCAACTTTACAAGCATATACTCCTAAAAGGCGGACACCCAGTACTACGCATAAGAGTAGATGGTTTAACTGAATTGCTCTACACGTATGGAAGCGAAAAACAGGTCACTCACGTATCTCCGTTCACCAAATTCTTCTTGAAAGAAATCGACGGGATAATCAGCATCTTTGCCGAAACCAATTTGAAAAGGCTTTCAGGTGTGCCTCCAGCGAAGATCAAGCAAAGAACTGCTTCTCAACGGGAAATAATTGACCTCTACATGAAACACGTTAAACCTGGAGCGCTGGCAATAATTCCTTACCCGACAGAAGCCTTCGCGCAAGAAGCAGAAATGTCCCTGTTTGAATACCAAGACTTCGTAGCCAAAGCATGCTACCTAGATAAGAAAGACCCAGTTGAGGAATGGAGGAAACTGTCAAAAAAACAGGAGCGCATCACACAGAAGCTCGACAAAATCAAGAACATGCGATTCGTAGGCGAAGACACCGACCTTAAACTCAAGGTTGAAGGCCGAAAATGGATAAACAGCGACGGACACGTCAACATGCCAAGTGGAGAAGTCTTCACAGGACCCGTCGAAAACTCAGCTCGAGGACAAATCAGATTCACCTATCCCGGAATCTACATGGGAAGAGAAATAGAAGACATAACGTTGGTCTTCAAAAACGGTAAAGTCGTGCAAGCAAGAGCTGAGAAGGGCGAAGGACTCCTGAGAGAACTCCTCAAAACTGACACTGGAGCAAAGAGGATAGGCGAAATCGCCATAGGCACAAACAAGGGCATCACACGTTTCACGAAAAACATGCTCTTCGACGAAAAAATGGACCACTGCATGCACCTTGCACTTGGAAGGTCTATTCCAATTTCAGGCGGAAAAAACCAGTCCAGCATTCACTGGGACCTTCTGAAAGACATGAAACACGGAGAAATCCACGCAGACAGCGAACTAATCTATAAAGACGGCAAGTTCTTGATTTGAGAATTTAAATGTGAAATTTCACTCTTACTGAAAGGCTATCGTTAATGTTTATATATTAACTCGTAGTTTTCAGTTTAGGCGCTATAGAAATGCTGCTGCCAAAGGAAATCAGAACCTACTGCGCAACCTGCAAGAAACATACGGTTCACACAGTCAGCGTACTCAGCGTAAGCCACAGAAGAGGCAAATTGTCAAAAGGAGAGATACAGAAAGCTCGCAGAGACCGAGGAATTGGCGGACACGGAAAATTCTCCAAAGTTCCCGTCAGCAGAATGGCGCGAAGGTCCAAAACGACCAGAAAAATTCCGATGAAGCTAACGTGTAAAGAATGTGGAAAAGCAAGTCAGCGGACTATAGGACGCATGAAAAAGGCGGAGATCAAGAGATAAACTCTAGAACACGACTTGTCATTGCATACACCCATGCGCCTAATATCCGTTGATAGTGCAGTGTTTCTCAGAGTATTTTTCTAATTTGTCTCCTAACGTTTGCTTCAGCAAGTTCGTTCGTTTTTTTAGGTATTCATCTCGAAGGATATCAAAGTGGAAGCCATCCCATTTTCGTCCATTCACAAAGGCAGCTTGCCTCATCGCCCCGCCTTTTTTGAAGCCGCATGCTTCTAGAGCTTTGTGGGCACGATGGTTATATTCTACGCTCCAAGCTTCACAGCGGTCCACATTCAATTGGTTAAAGGACATTTCCAGTAAAGCCACGGTGATTTGTCGACCCAAGCCTTTTCCCCACAGTTCCTTCTTGCCAATGTACGTCCCCACTTCGGCGGTCTTCACATTGCCCCAATCTTGTCGTCTCAGGCGAGCAATTCCAATAGCCTCTTTCGAATCAACAAGTTCAACTATGAACCGAAGTTCTTTCTCGTCTTTCACCCACTCCTCATATTGCTTTTCCAACTGAGCCATATTCACAAAGTTCATCGGCTTGCTTCTCGAATACATTATCAGTTCAAAATCGTTTTCCCATTCATGCAACAGCTTCAAATCCTCTCTCTCTATGGGTCTAAAACGGAGTTTCCCAAATTCAAACATGCATATCCACCATGCAAATCAACAATGCCTTACGCAATGTCACTATTAACTTTAATCGAATGCGAGAAACGAAGAAGAAAGAGTTCACACCAATCCGCAAACTTTAGAAAATAGTTATTCTTACATGCTCTTGGCTGGCTCGCTTGAAAGGTTTAAAGGAAAAATCTGAGTCCCTACGGCGACTACATGAGATTTCTATAGCCATACCCGCATCTTTTGTCTCTGATACACCGCATCTCCGAGAAAAAACCGTTAGAATCGGACAGGTCGGACGGGCAGCAGCAATTTTCAGAATAGATGAGATTATTGTCTATCCAGACATGCCAAACTTCAATCAAAGTCGAGACACTGACCTTCTCGCTTCCATTCTCTCCTACATGGAAACCCCTCAATACCTTCGGAAAAGACTTTTCAAAATTAGGCCAGAACTACGCTATGCAGGTGTTTTACCTCCCCTCCGCACATCGCATCACCCGTTGGCTAATAGGCTAGCAAGACTTAACGTCGGAGAATACCGAGAAGGAGTTGTTGTCTCCGTAACTAAGAACGGGCCGCTTATAGACGTCGGTGTAGAACAGCCAGCACTTATAACTAGGAAGAAACTGCCGAAGAACATGCGAGTTACAGTGAAAATAGCCAACCTTAAGAAACCGTTTCTGGCAACTTTGGTAAGTCGAAAAGAAATTGGAACATACTGGGGCTATAGTGTAGCCGTTTCCAAGGTTCCATTTGGAAAATTGATAAAAAAGAGAAGATATAACCTAGTAGTTGCGACTTCTCGGAAGGGAAAACCAATCATAGAAGTAATTGATAAACTGAGAGAAAAATGGAAAGTTTCCAAGAAAGTTTTGGTGGCCTTCGGGGCACCCACACAAGGATTACATGAAATTGTCGCTCGTGAACATCTAAGACTCGGAGATATCGCCAGCTTCATTGTTAATACCATTCCAAATCAAGGAACAGAAACTGTGCGAACCGAAGAGGCAGTATACACTACTTTAGCCATCTTAAACACACTTGACTGATAAACCAATCCAACAAAAGAATTCGCAACCTTTATAACTTGACATTCTTATCTGAAAAAGGACGAGATGCAAACCCATGGGTCATAGAAAAAAGCACGCCCCGAAACGTGGTTCCCTCGCCTTTTTGCCTAAGGGACGTGCTGCAAGTTCAGTTGGCAGAATCCGTTTTTGGCCTGAGATTGATGCTGAAACCCCAATTCTACTTGGGTTTGCTGGTTACAAGGCTGGATTAACCCACGTTTTCATGGTTAACGACAAGTCTGGCTCATCAGATTTCGGCAAAGAAGTAGCCCACGCTGCTACGGTTATAGACGTTCCGCCTATCATAGTTTGTGCCATACGCGCTTACATAAAAAACCCGTATGGTTTACAAAGTTTCACAGAAGCCTGGATGAAAAAACCGCCAAAAGACCTTAACCGAGCTTTAACGCCACCTAAAAACCACAATCCAGAACAAGCCTTCAAGAAAATGGAAGAAAACCTCGAAAAAATTGTTGAATTCCGCCTTTTGGTTGCCACTCAGCCCAGACTTGCAAGCGTCCCGAAAAAGAAGCCGGACGTGATGGAAATCAAAGTAGCTGGAGCCCAAATTCAAGAGCAGTTTGAATACGCAAAGAACCTCTTGGGAAACACAGTTTCGGCTACCGACATCTTCAAAGAAGGCCAATATGTTGACGCCATCGCCATAACAAAAGGCAAAGGCTTTCAAGGACCTGTTAAACGTTGGGGCGTTAGACTTCTATCTCACAAGGCTCGAAAGACAAAACGAGGCATTGCAACCCTTGGACCTTGGCACCCCGCAAGAGTCCAGTACAGCATTCCAAGAGCAGGTCAAATGGGCTACCACCAACGCACTGAATATAACAAGCGCATCCTGAAAATTGGGGCAGACGGAAGCGAAGTTACGCCGAAAGGAGGATTTCTACGCTACGGCCAAATCAACGGGGCCTATATCCTCATAGACGGTAGCGTACCAGGCCCCACCAAACGCCTAATAAGGCTACGCGCTCCTGCACGTCCTCCGAGAAGAGTTCCAGAAGAACCTCCGAAAATAGTTTCCATATCGCTTGAGTCACCCCAAGGATAAATGAGGACTTGGAAAAATGGGCAAGAGAACAGCCAAAATCTTCAACCTAGAAGGCAAAGCACTGGGCAAAGTCAGCCTTCCCGCAGTTTTCAAAACTCCGATTAGACGTGACGTCATAAAACGCGCTGTAATTGCCCTTCAGTCTCGCCGCTTTCAACCGCAGGGACGAAACCCCCTGGCTGGAAAAAGAAGAAGCGTTGAATTTTTGGGTACTGGCCTCGGAATTTCGCGAATTCCAAGAATTAAAGGGATGGGACACAAGGGTGGCTTTGTAGTTGGCACAGTTGGCGGTCGAGAGGCTTATCCTCCAGTTATCGAGAAGAAGATTGTGAAGAGAATTCCTAAAAAAGAGATGAAGCTAGCTCTGCGTTCAGCTGTAGCTGCAACTGCCTTGAAGGAAACTGTGACTTCCCGTGGGCACATAACTGACTATGTTCCAGACTTTCCCCTTGTGGTAGCCGATGATATTCAAAAATTGAAGAAGACACTCGAAGTGAAAGAGACTCTCATCAAGCTAGGTGTTTGGCCTGACATTTACCGAGTTGAGGAAAGCCGGAAAATTCGGGCGGGCAAGGGCAAAATGAGAGGGCGAAGGAGGAAGCATGCGGTTGGACCCTTACTTGTGGTTGCTGAAAACGGAGGCATAATGAAGGCAGCCAGAAATATTCTTGGTATGGATGTTGTCCAGGTTAACAATTTAAACGTTGAACTTTTGGCTCCTGGAACGCATCCTGGTAGGCTCACTATGTGGTCAAAGTCGGCTTTTGAAAAGCTTGGAGAATTGTTCGGAGGCTAGAATGCTTGGATCCACAAGACGTTGTAATGTATCCTCTCATGACCGAGGTGGCTAGCCGCATACTTGAGGCAGAGAACAAGCTGGTTTTCATTGTGAACCTTAAGGCCTCCAAAGGTGACATTAGGCGAGCGGTGGAAGAACTCTACGAAGTGAGAGTTGAAAAGGTGAATGTTGCAATTACGCCGAAAGGTTTGAAGAAGGCATTTGTGAAACTTCATCCAGAGTACAAGGCTGTTGACGTCGCCATTAAACTCGGCATTCTGTAGTTGGCTGCGAATTAAGTCATTAGGCTTTTAAGATATTAATGCTGGAGATGTCCCCCGTAAACTCCCCTTTTTTCTGTTTCCAAGCTTGTTTTGAACGGTTTTTGCGACGTGCACGTGCATACGTACTCCGCCGTGAAAATTTTTACTGCAACCGATAATTAGTAGCCATAGGCTACTACTTCTAAGCTTGTTCCCAGGCGAGGTTTTAACGCATGAAAAGGTCTGCTGAGGCGTAAGCAGTTTTCTAATTCGTAAAACGGGGATACCCCCCTTTTTTCCCATAGAACAGATATTTGGATCCAAATATAAAAACTATGGGAGAAAGACGTGTTTTTTTTGGCGTTCAAAATTAGAAAGCTGCGCACAAAGTTTGATGGAAACGCCACCAGAACTCCAAACCTTTTCATGTGTTAAAACATTTACGACATCGACTACACGGCCATACCAGCAGGCTGGGGAATCAGCGTAACCGTTCTCAAGGCAGGCGAAGTAGAAGCAAGATTGTGCACATTGTGTACATCGGTTCTTTCAGTAGCGAGATCTTCTCTGCAATCATCGGGTTAATCGGAACAATAGTCGGCGTCTTGTTAACTGCAAAAGGGTGAGCATATTTGGATCCTAATAAAGGACGTATGTTGAAAACGACCTTTTTTCCAAAGCTCAAAAAGAATAACGAAAAATATAGGGGGTATCATTTTTATGCCAAAAATTCCACGTAAAAAGATGATTATCATGTGTTAAAATATCCTTGGGAACAAGCTTAGAAGTTGTTGTTCACGGTTTCCCAGGTTTTCGGCGAACAACTACTTTTAAGCCTAACCTGCTAAGGCACAGTTGTTGTTTTCTTAGTTTTTCGCTTACCAACAACAACTCCCACCTGCCTTTTTGATTGGCGCCAGCTAAAATCTTCAAGGCCTGCTCAGGTGTTAGAAGATCCTTGCTGAGAGGCACACTTGTTGTTGTGTGTTTTTCTGTGGGTTTTGCACAACAACAAGTTGCAGTAGACTTTTCAGGTAGGGCCCCCTTGCAAGTCTGGAAGTTTTATAGTTGTCGTCGTCTTATGGCGCTTAGCGCCGACGACAAGTAAACACGTTCTGAAAAAACACCCCTTTTTTCCATACCCTGCATATTTGGATTCAAATATTCGCGATACATGGAAACCTAGAGGGGGTAGGTAAAGGTCTACAAAAAGACACTAACAAAAAGATAATACAACTCACACCCGCGCGTCGCACCAACATTCAAATTGGTGGCAACCTATGTAGATATTTTTGTGTGGCTACGTAGACCTTGTTAACTAGTTCCTTGTACCTTTCAGCATCCCTTTTATCAAATGCTCTGGCCCAATGATATTTTGGGCCCCTCTTTGATTTCCATCTGAGAAGGGCAAACTCAGACACAAGGCGGCTTATTTTACGCGGAAGTTTAACGTTCTTTGATTTGAATTCCTCTTCAACCTTTCTCCAATCATAACCAACGGTCTCATTGTATCGCGTGAAAAAATATCTTCTAAACATTCCTTCAATGGCTGAATCATACGCCAAAACCGCCCCCGTATAATCACCCCTATCATACGCGTTGTTGCCGCTATCTATTATGCCACGAACTTCTTCAGACATGTTTGCTTACCTCTGAAATGATTTTATTATAAATTTCCACTTCCCCCTTCAGATCTAAACGTTCTACTTCTTCACCTCTCGCCTTCGTCAAGTTTTCATACATTCTCAAAAGCCTAAACAAGTCATTTTTCAAGTTTCCGACCGAGGTGTGCTCAACAAAGAACTTTTCTAAAACATCTTCTTTACGTTGCTCGGTTGAACCGTGAAGCAAGGTGTCAATGAAAACTAATTCATAAACGGCCGGAAAAACACGATGGAATCGAACCAACCCGTTCGCATATAAATACAAAACTTTCTGTGCACCCTCAATGGCATCGCGTAAAAGCTTTAGGACCTCAATTTGTGAAACGTCTACTTCCCCACAGGTACCATCATCATACAACGCAACATGCGGAATCAGCGGGTACAACGAATTCCTAAATTCATCTGGGGTACATGAATGCAAATCGATAGGCAAATTCAAGCAAATGTGATAGGTCAAATCTAACACTCTTTCAGGATCATCACTGACAACAAGTACATCAACATCGCTCTTCTCATCAAAATCCTTCCTGGCATAACTGCCCAGAAGCAAAACGGCATGGACATCTTTAATGGAAAAAAGAAGGGGAAAAACATCCCTTAACTGCTCAGGTAGCCCATCTTTCATCTCGCAGTACTTCGACCAGAGAGGTAAAGGAACAACCCTATACAAAGTAAAACGCTTATCCAAAGGATTGCTACGACCCACAATCAACTTCAACTCCAACAACTTCCGAATAACCTGTTTAACATGGCCAGTAGACAGACCCAAAACCCCTTGAACGTCACGAAAAGCAAGATCTCTATAAAGACCGAACTCGACCAATTTTGAGTACAACGTGAACCACAACGGCAACCCCGACATAATCGACCACTAGTTATTCAAATTATAACCAAAAATAAAAATAAGAAACACATTTATTAACTTAGCGCTCGACATCACCACCAAACGAAAAACTCAACCAACAAAAAGAAAAAGCCCCCTACTAATCGATGGAAGAATCTACAACCCCAAACAGTTCAGCCAAAAACTCGAATTCGCAACTATAGGACTTGGACAATGACATGAACTCATTGGTCACAGTAAACACGTATGGGAGACTGATCGACTATGCGCGCGCATGGTCTTCGGAAGACCCAAAACATTTAGTGTCTAAACGCTGAAAGTTAGTGATTAGGCTTTTAAGCAGAATAAGGCTTTATCTTTGATTCCAATTTAGAAATAGCTAACCGACGAGGAAGCTGTATGGAGAAAATAAGAGTTGTTCTTTACGGTGTTGGCGCCATTGGAAGCCGCATTGCTAAATTTCTCCTCGAAAAGGAAGGAGTGAAAATCGTAGGCGCCATAGACATCGCCAAAGACAAAGTTGGAAAAGACCTAGGCGAAGTTTTAAGCATTGGCAAACGGCTAGGTGTCGTTGTTTCAAACGACCCGAAGGCTGTGTTCGGCAAGGCTTGCGCAGACGTTGTGGTTCATGCAACCAGCTCTTATCTTAGGGATGTCTATCCTCAAATAGCTCCATTGGCTGAGTATGGAGTAAACGTGGTTTCCACGTGCGAAGAACTGTCTTATCCCTATGTTTCAGAACCTGAACTTGCAAAGAAACTAGATGCCTTAGGCCTGAAGTACGGAGTAACCTTTCTGGGAACAGGCATAAACCCAGGTTTTCTAATGGACACGCTGGTCATAACGCTTACTGCGGTGTGCCAAAAAGTCAACAGAATAAAAGTTGAAAGAGTCATGAACGCTGCTACACGGAGAGTTCCGTTCCAAAAGAAGATAGGAGCAGGACTCACCGTGAAAGAATTTAAGAAAAAAATGAAGGAGAAAGCCATCACTGGCCACGTAGGTCTTGAACAGTCAATAGGCATGATCGCTGGGGCCCTAAAATGGCAACTTGACAAGATTAAGATAGACCCAGTTGAGCCCGTAATAGCTAGGAAAGATGTTTCAAGCGAAGCCATCAAAGTGAAGCGAGGACAAGCCACAGGCCTAAAGCAAAGCGCTCACGGCTTTGTCAACGGAAAAGAGAGGATTACACTTGAGTTTCAAGCCTATATAGGCGCGGAAGAAGAGTACGATGCTGTAACCATCGATGGAGTGCCACCGATCCGTCAGAAGATAAGCCCCTGCGTACATGGCGATCTAGCTACAATAGCCGTGATTGCAAATTCGATTCCTAAAGTGATAAACGCTCCGCCTGGCGTAGTTACAATGAAAGACCTGCCTGTCCCTTCAGCAGCGCTGGAACACATGAGAAAATACCTATAGCATCTTCAATTAGCCAACACATTTCGTGAAAAACCTTCTCCCGGTTGAATGTAAATGAAACTCAACATTGACCGAAAAGCCTTCATGATTGACCAAGTGGCAGCACTAGATTTGCCGACTAGAAAAGTGGTACGCCAGCTCTATGAAGCCGCTTTCAACATCGTTAACAAGCCTCTATGCTTAGCTGCTGCTGAAAAGATCATAGCCGAGACAAGAAGAGAAGACTCAGCGTTCATATTAACGGGGTTTCCTATTATCCCAGAAAACTTGTGGGAAACTGATGGACCGCTTGGCGCCATTGTGTTAGCTGAAGTCCTGCAAATGGTTGGATTGAAGCCTCTCTTGATAACAGACCATGGTTGTGTCGAAATCCTGAAGGCTGTGAGCCCTAACACGCAAGTTTCAGAATTCCCAGTCAACAATGAGCAAGCGCGGTTGGAGGCTGAAAATCTAATTTCAAAATTCAACCCGTCCGTGTTAATAGCTATCGAACGTCCCGGGTGGAACGAGAAACAGGAATATCATAACATGAAAGGACAGAACGTCTCAGACTTAGTGGGCAAAACCGATTATCTGTTTCGCTACGGTCGGGAATCGGGCATAGCGACCATTGCAGTTGGCGACGGTGGAAACGAGATGGGATGCGGAGCAATTGCCGAAACTGTCCGCAGATATGTGCCCTATGGTGCAAAGTGTCAATGTCCATGCGGAGTAGGAATTGCCGCTACGACACCTGCGGACGTTTTAGTGATAAGTGGAGTGTCGAACTGGGGAAGCTACGGCATTGCCGCTTGCCTTAGCCTGTTGAAGAAGCTGGAGTACAAGCATGATGGGGAAAACGAGTTACGACTGCTGAAGAGAATTGTAGAGGCTGGAGCAATAGACGGCGTGACAACGGAAAGGAAGCCTTTTGTTGACGGCGTGCCGACATCTATCAACAATCTCGTAGTGAATCTTGTATGGGCAATCACGAACATGTAAATTTCTGATGACATCATTTTGCATTTAAAGGGGCTCTTGCCTTAGCGCGTTTCGGATGCGCCCTTTATGTTTCCGTTTATTTATCCTAACTTCATAAATCAAATAAGCCTAGCTTTTCAACAAAATTGAGATGCTTCATGAGAAGAATTATTCGTAGGAAAAAGTCTGGTTACGCTTTAGGCATCGCACTCTGTTTTATCGGATTGATTGTGCTGTTTGCAGTATTATGGAAGGCATGGCCTAACGTGTTTGCTTCAGATGATGTGTTCTCGGCTTTGGAGTCGTATCTCTGGACAAAAGAGTTTGACTTTGGTCTCGGTGTTAGGTTGAAATTGATGCACTTGACTATGATGGGCGCAGTTGCACTAGTTTTAGGAATTTTCGTTCTAGCGTTCAGCCGACAAGTCTTCTCTGTTTATGCGGGAGAAAACGTTTTGTTGCAATGCCCCTTCTGCAAAAACCATTGGAAGGCAAGCCGAGGAAGGGGGTTGGCTGAATGCCCTCACTGCCGTCAATTCGTCCAACCGACAGTAGTGAGGATTGGAAAATAGACAGAATATGCGCGCGCTTTATAATTCAGTAAAAATTTTATTATGTCACAATAGAGTTAACCAGCCATCGATGCGTAAAATGAAGGGTTGAGTGGGGTTTCATGTCGGTTAAAGCAGGTGTTCATGAAAAGGGGCTCTTGTTCATTTCTAACCTACTGGAAAACATGAAAAAGAAGCCAGATTTTCACAAGGTGGGCGCCATAGCCATGTTCATAGGCGTTGTTCGCGGCAAAACCAGAGAAGGCGAAACCGTGAAAGGATTAGAGCTAGAAGCCTACAAGGAGAAAGCAGACGAAGTGTTAGAGAATATTTGCAGGGAACTTCAAGCTAAAGAGGGTATAGTTGACGTGCAGATTCATCATTTCACTGGAAAGTTCCATGTAAGCGAAGACCTAGTTTATGTTTTGATCGCTGGAAGCCACCGCAGCCATGTATTTCCAGTTTTAGAGGAGGCGGTTGAACGCTACAAGAAAGAGGCGCCGATCTTCAAAAAAGAAACCGTAACAGACAAGAAGGGCACGGTTAAATCTTATTGGACAAGCGAAAAGAAAACAGAGTAAACAGCGCTACGTAGATTTCTTTAGCTTGAATTCCCATTCACACCACACGTTTGGTGAACGTTCACCTGGCGGGCAGATGCGGCATGCCACCTCAATGTTTGGATTAAACTCTTCTGCGAACGCTTTTAGGTATGTGAATCTCACGTTTTTGCATGGGAAAACTTCTAGTCCTTTGCGGGTTCGTGTTAATTGTGTGCGGCACTTGACAACGCGGAAAATTCCTGATGCCTGTGAAACTTCAACCTCTTTGTCTCTTTGGTCCAATGCCCAACTTGTGTTTCTTAAAGCGTACATAAGCGAGGAAACATCGTTCTGCTTTATCCCAAGCAAAACCTTAAGGTCTCTTGCTTCTATTTTACCCATAATCTTCCAGCAGTTGGTGTCAATCTCTGCAGCGGCTTCTGTTCCAAACTTTTCTTCTATACCCAAAAAGTAGAGACCGTCCACCCTCCAGAGATTACGAATATGCAGAAAGAAGAGGTCAAGCAGCTTATCCCTAGGCAAAGCTTCAAGCATCTGACGATCTTGACCTGTAATGTGGCTCATTTATGTTCACCCTAGAAAACTAGAGAGTCTCGATTGCCATAAATCGTTTTCTTCCCCAAATTACATTATTCACCGTTTTTCGCATGTTCCAATTTAGAGTCTCTTGCTGCAATAGTTTTCCAAAGTTTCAGCAGTTTTCAACGCTGAGAATCTGGAAACACCCTACAGCACGAAATAGCATAACATGGCGGACGCCTCTAGGTTTTTTCTCTATAAGAGTTGAATATCCATTCCCGGAGGCTTCTGGCTTCTGAAATAACCTTCTTGAATACAGCAGCATTCTTATCAGAACCGGAGGACATAGATCACGAGGCTTGTTCCAAGATGCGTAAGATGTGGTTCTCCTCTGCTTTACATGAGCATCCACGGTTTAGTCTGCTTTTTCTGTCCCAACTGTGGCTACGAAACAGTTTTCACAGGTTTTCCCTCAGTTGACAACTGGAGAGAAAACACCTAGAAGTCAGCAAACTATGACATTTTCGATAGATAGAGATCATAGTATTCCTTTTCCAGACCATATTCCGATTTTCGATATATTCTGTTTTTGCAGTATTTG
Source organism: Candidatus Bathyarchaeota archaeon (assembly GCA_030615265.1). GTDB lineage: Archaea > Thermoproteota > Bathyarchaeia > Bathyarchaeales > Bathyarchaeaceae. The sequence goes on along the minus strand of JAUWZP010000001.1, from coordinate 26,136 downwards.
ACTTATAGTTATGGTTTCTAGAATTAGATTGTACACCACTGAGATTCAGGGTTGCAGATGAAAAAGAGCATAGTCGTCTGGATATTTGGTTGCTTAACCTTCTTCGCAGGCTTGCACACTTTCGATGCGGTTCTGTCTCTTGCATCTAACACTGACAATGCAGGTTCACTTCTGCAACTCTACCCGTTTTATAACCAAATCAAAGAGACAATTGGAAAACTGGATGCAGTAACGTATTTTTGGCTTTCCCTAGTCTCAACACTTGCCTTCATGGGAGTCACGTGTTCCCTCGCCTTCTACGACCCAATCTTGGCGTACGTTAAAAAGGTGATTTCAGAAACCAAAGTAGACGACGCCCAAGCAGACCCGAGGCTTGATTCAGAATTAACCGCATTGGCAATGATTAATGAGTCCTTAACAACCCATGGCATACTTCTAAACAAGGTTAAAAACGAATTAGGCCCTCTCAAAGACGGCATCAACGCACTGAAGATTGACATGACACGGCTAAGGGGTAAGATTGGAGGTTTAGAAACTGACCTTGCCAAGCTTCGAAAATGTCCTGCATGCGGAAAGGATGTACTTCCCCAATTCAAGTTTTGCCCTCATTGTGGAGAAAAACTGTCACTTTACGTACTTGTACGCAGATTGCCAAAGCAAGGTCAGGTCTTGACAAAGAAAGAGCTGGCAATGTGACTTGGGGACTTATGTGAAAAAAAGATGGGGGAATGGATTTACTATCTTTCCAAAGTTGCTACGTTCAGCGTCTAAAGTATTTCCTAATCGGTGAGGTTGGCAGAGTGTACGTGTGATTTACGCCTGGAATCGTCGAGATTTTGTTCTGAACAAAATTCATTGCATGGTCGTGGTCGTTGGCTTCAAACCAAACACAGTTGTCCCATTCGCCAAAAACATTTGCAACATAGAAAATTCTCGTGTTGTTCCTCCATGTCTTCGGTAGAGCCTTCAAGCTTTTCAACGCATTCTTTGCTTTAGGTCTGTCGACTCTCAAAAGAGTCATATAAATTGACAAGTTCATTCAATCCTCCATTGGCTTCTGCTTCTTTAATGACAACTTTAATAGGCTTTATGAATTGCAAATACTGATTTCCACTAAGTATAAAATGCAGATCTGACTATGACACGGAATTTTTACATCCACCTAAGGGCAATCAAACTTAGCGTTCTTTTTCTCCAGAAATGAACTCTTCAAACCAACGTTCTGCCATATCGAGAGGTAACAGCTGCGGGGGATGTTTAAAGGCATAAGCAGAAACACTGAGAAGGGCCCCTGCCACTTTGCGGTCTAAAGCAATTTTAGTCGCTCTTAATACATCAAGTAAGACTGAGCCAGCATTAGGCGCATCCACCGTGCATAGCCGCATGTCGAGTCGCATTGGAACATGCCCAAAGTATAAGCCTTGAACCCAGAAGAAACTGTCACGGCGATTTCCCAGAAAGTCCACATAATCAGTTGAGCCAGCTACAACATCAGCCTTGTAAGGCAAAGTGGCTTCCACAGATTTGGTCTTCATAGCTCTCTTCACCTCTCTCGTTCGCCCCAGAGTATCCAATGATTCCGTTCCTCCGCCCACATCAAGCTGATAAGTTTCAGATATCCTAACACCTCGCTCGGAGAGAAGCTTGAGCAAAGTCTTGTGGAGAATCGTGGCGCCCACCTGATCCATTAAATCGTCGCCAATCAATGGCAACCCCGCATCCTCAAACCGTTTATTCCATGCAGCGTCGCCAGCAATGAGACTTGGCGTTGCGTTTATGAAAGCGCATCCTGCTTGAAGCGCGTGTTCGGCGTACCATCGAGAAGCCTTTGTGGCTCCGCTTGGAAGCAGATTGAGCACGATTTCGGCTTTGCTGTCTCTAAGTTTTTGGGTTACATTTGACTTTGGTGATAGGCTGACTTTAATTATTTCTTTCAAATTTGGGCCTACTCCGTCTATGACTGGCCCCTTCAGAACTGGCACGTTCAGCCTTGGCACATCGGCGAATTTCAGGGTGTTGTTGGGCGGTGCAAAGATGGCTTTTGACAAGTCTTTTCCAACTTTGCGTTCCTCAATGTCGAAGGCGCATACGAACTCTATGTCTCGGGGATGATATCCTCCGAGGTTGAGATGCCTCAAACCATATGCTTTTTCTTTGTTGCCGACTTTTTTGTAGAACTGGATGCCTTGAACGAGAGCTGAGGCGCAGTTCCCGACGCCTACTAGTGCAACTTTGATTTTTGCCATGTATTTTTCACCTAACCGTTTCGACCTTTTTGTGCGAGAGTGTCTCAGATATCTGCTGTTGCATCGTCTGTTTTATAATGTTTGGGTTCTATGAACTGATGAGGGCAAACATGATGGACGCTAGGGCTTGGCTTGACATAGCCATAACGCGATGCCCAAACTGTGGGCGTCACTAGACAGATGCTTCATGGTATATAATCGAAATGGCAAGCGACATAGAATGCGGAAGTTGCCACGCAAATTTCAACACTAAGAGAAACTTTACCGACAGAATAATGCTGAGCCTAAAAATAGACGGGAACGGAAAAGTTGAAGAAGCTGAAGTAGCGGAGCACATATGAAAAGGGAAAACGTTTCATAAGAGGGACTACAATGAAGTAGAATCAACTCAAACGCCTCCTTAAATATCACTCATTTAGTCATTGAACACGTGTAAAACGATAGATTTTTTCCAAGCACGTCGACGTTTGATTTATTAGTTAAATAAGGCATTAAGGTTTGGTAAATTGCATAATCTGGGAGAACAGATCTTTGAAGGACTCAGACAAATTTAAAATTGTTAACGAACTAGCCAAGCGCAGAGGCTTTTTCTGGCCTTCTTTCGAAATTTACGGAGGAGTAAGCGGCTTCGTCACGTATGGTTCTCTAGGCACCATGTTAAAAAGGAGAATAGAGGACAAGTTTCGAGAATTCTATATTCGACCGCTTGGCATTCTGGAAATCGAGTCTTCTGTGATCTTGCCAGCCAAAGTGTTTGAGGCTTCGGGACATGTAGAGCACTTTAAAGAACCCATGGTTGAATGCGGCAAATGCAAACACAAGTTTCGAGCCGACCACTTGTTACAAGAGTTCGCTGGAATGAGCGACACGAAAACAGAGAAGCTCAGCCCCCAACAACTCATAGACCAAATCAGAAAACATGAGATTAAATGTCTCGAATGCGGTGGCGAATTCGGCGAAGTCAAACAGTTCATGACAATGTTCTCCACAACTATTGGTCCCTACTCCGACGCAGTTGGCTACGGCCGCCCAGAAGCCGCCCAAAGCATCTTCGTAGAATTCAAACGCCTGTACGAAAACGCCCGAGAACGCTTACCCCTAGGCATTGTCCAAATCGGCCATGCATTGAGAAACGAAATCTCCCCAAGACAAGGCGTCATACGATTACGCGAATTCACAATTGCGGACATTGAATTCTTCTTCGACCCAGAAGAACCCCAGTGCCCACTACTCCAAAATGTTGAAAACGAAAAGCTTAGACTTCTACTCACTGAAGCCAAACTGAAAGGCAAGAAAGAACCTGTTGAGATAACTGTAAAACAAGCCTTAGGTAAAGGCTTCATAAAGACAGAGTGGCAGGGCTTCTTCATGGCTCAAGCTAAACGCTTCCTAATGGAACTTGGAGTACCTGAAGACAAACAACGGTTCATTGAAAAACTAGATTGGGAAAGAGCTCACTATTCTAAGCAGGGTTTTGACCAAGAGATCTACATTGAACGCTGGGGCTGGGTGGAAGTTTCAGGGCACAATTATCGTACGGATTATGACCTGAACCAGCATATGAAATTCAGCGGCGTTGACATGCGCGTTTTCAAGGAAGGCAGACGTTTCATTCCCCATGTGGTTGAACCCAGTTTTGGTTTAGACCGACTTGTATACGTCGCCGTGGAGTACGCTCTGAAAACAATTAAGAAACGTAAGGTTCTAAGTTTCCCAAGAGACATAGCGCCCGTTCAGGTAGGCGTTTACCCATTAGTCGGCAAAAACGGCTTACCCGAAAAAGCCAAACGGGTGCATCAGTTCTTAGTTAAAGAAGGCTTTCTGGCTGAATACGACGAATCTGGTTCTATCGGCAGGCGGTACGCACGGGCAGATGAAGCTGGCACACCGCTTGGAGTAACCATTGACTACCAAACATTAGAGGATGACACTGTAACCATGCGAGACCGTGACACTTGGAAGCAGGTTAGAAACAAAGTTGAGCGGTTGCCCGAACTGCTACATGCATATTTCCGTTACAAACTAAACTTTGAAGATTTAGGAGAACTAGTTAAGGGTTAGAGCCTTCGCCTTCCATTATCTCTAATACTTTAAAAACTTCTTTAAGACTGGTTATAGACCTAACACCAGCGACTTCTTGCTTGCTGCTTTCTCTTCGAATTAAGATGGGTGTCATTCCAGCTTCTTTTGCTCCAATGTAATCTGTGTCTATGCGGTCTCCAACAAAAATGGCTTCTGATGATCGAATGTTGAACTGGTTTAACGCATGCTCGAAACTTGTGGGTTTGGCTTTCTTTTTCCAACAGTGTCACCACAAACGCAGATGGCGAAAAAATTTTGGAGGCCAACTTGAGGCATTATCTTCTCTAAATCGATTTTGTAATCGTCGGTTATTAGTCCAAGTTTGAGTCCCATCTTTTTCAGTTTAGCCAATGTAGGTTTATCATCGCGGTAGAGGTGGACTTTAGATGCTTTAAACCATTGGATGTTGATGTTCTCTGCCAACGCTTGCAGCGCATTGGAATTTGTGATTCCTAAATGTTTCAAAATGTGTATGTTTAGTTGCATGTAAAATTCGTGTGCAGAAAGCCTACTATGCCTTTTAATGTCAAATTCTCTTTCAGTCTTCGCGAAGGCTTCTTCTATTTCCTTGGTTGTTTTAGCTATGCCGTGGGTTCCCAGTATCTTTTGGAAGGTTTTATAGGGATTCTGATAAACAAGTGTGTTTCCAAGGTCAAACAGCACAGCTTTAATGGTCAATCTGTAAGCCTCGCCTAGTGTTTCGGGCTAGTCAAAAACTTCCTTAAAGGTTAATAAGGATTCACTCTATCTTATTTTGAAGACTAAAACGGTAATCTTGAGGGCGGAGACTCATGGTTTTTCCAGTGGAGACCGAGGAACGAGTGAAACGGAGAGCGCTGAACATTTGTCAGGAGCATCTACGCAAGGTCGTGGAGGTCACTCGCAAAACCCATCAGTTAATCGACAGTTTTGTGAACGGAGAAAAAAAAATAGTTAGACAACTACATGCCGAAATCAGAAAGTCTGAGGAGGAAGTGGACATAGCCAGACGCACAGTGGCAAAAGAACTGGCTGAAATAGGAGCAATATTGATAAGCAGAGAAGACTTCCTCCGATTCACTAGTCTCACCAACGAAATCGCCGATTTCTGCGAAGGAATAGCCTTCCGCTTGCTTGAACTTACAGAACGAGGTTGGAAGGTGCCCTCGGACATCAAAAAAAGCTTGCTGGAACTTTCAGAGGGAATGTTTGAGACCATCCATAAACTCCGGGAAACCGTCATGACTCTGAGTTATGGCGCGAGCAAGACATCAGAAAAGGCAAGAGAAGTTGAAGTTGCCGAACGAGTGGTTGACGACCTGTACCGCGAGCTTGAAGTTAAAATTCTTAACAGTCACCTTGAAATTCCAGTTTTGCTGCTCCTAAGAGACGTGCTTCAACTCATGGAAGACGCAGCTGACAAAGCTGAAGATGCCTCAGACGCAGCGCGCATCTTGGCTTTCGCCATGTAACCAGCGGGCTGTAAGATATGCCTCGAAAAATCGAAACCGAATTTATTGAAAACTTTTTGGTTGTTTGGAACCCAAAGGACGGCTCCGAACTCTACAAGATAGGCTACTACGGGAAGCCAATAGGCATCCCTAAACCTAAAGTAGCCGAATTCAACGTGCCACTTATCATCGGCCTTATGGAAGGCTTGTACCTAGCGGAAAAAGAAGTCATTGGGGTTTTTGAGGGTTCGAGAAAAACGGAGGTTAGCCTTAAAAAGCTTAGGCAGAGAGCTCGCAGACTCTACAATGAGTTTGACTTGAAATATAGGGTTTACAAAGACCTCCGAGACACAGGGTTGATAGTGACCCCTGGCATCAAATACGGCTGCGACTTCGCCGTGTATAAGGATGGACCAGGCATCGACCATGCTCCATATATGGTGTCAGTTAAGAAGCCAACAGATGAAGTTACAGCCACAGAGATCGTGAAGGCGGGAAGACTCGCCACAACTGTGAGAAAAAGGTTCATCCTAGCTGTGCCAAACCAGGAAAACAAGAAGATGCAGTACCTCATCTTCAAATGGTTTAAAGCGTAAACAACAAGCGCGCGGACCAACGCTTCGTAGAACATTAGAATGAAAAGTGCTACGCAATATCCTTTTGTTTGAAGAGTTGGATTTATAGACCAATGATTACCTCCATGGGTTCACCGTAGACTTGTCTGTTTCAACATTAGAATAATTCACTGTTCCGATGAAAATGATTTCGACTTCATCCACACATTCCTTGATGGTTGAGCAGAAGTGCGCTTTGTTGTTTAAGACTTGTTTAGCATTCCCTTCGGCTAACGGGTCATAAATGTAAACTTCATAGCCTTCCTGCAATAGTTGCTTAGCAATTTTTAATGGTTGTGACTCATACACGTAAGAAACATTTGGTTTGTATGCCACTCCAAGAATTCCAACTTTTCTTCTCTTTGAAGACTTGACTTTCTGAATGTATCTGTCGACAACATAGTTGTTAAGGTCGTTTAACATGCTGGTAAACCTATCTCCGCTCCAGATAGCATTTTCATTGCATATGGTCTTGAAGCAGTTCACATCTCGTGGAAAACACGGACCAGCAAACCCAAGCCCAGCCTTGTAGTTTCGTCTATCTTGGTAAATTAGGTCTAAAACTTTACTTGAATCAGCATTAAATTTCTCACTTCTTTATATTCCAACAGTTGATTACGGGAACACTGACTTTAAGATGCTTAAACTCTTTCCAAGGGGTGGCAACAATACAAAGACCAGTGTTCTCTACACATTGTTGTAACGAATTGCAATAAACGACGTTATCGCCAAGAATGAGTTTTGCTTCATTCATTGCTTGTGGATCGTAGACTTTAACCTTGTACCCCAAACCAGACAATTTCTTGGCTATTTCGAGGGATTGCGATGCTTCGACTGTTTCGGTATTGGGCTTATATGAGAGCCCCAGAACAGCGACCGTGCCTTTGCCTTTAAGTCTGCTTTTCACTTTTTCTACTACCTTGTCAACTTGAATGGCGTTCACTTTGTCTGTGGCTTCTGCCAGCCAAGATTGACAACTCAGTTGCTTGGCGAGGAAGTTGAACGCCTTGTTGTCGCGAGGGAAACAGGGACCGCCGAAACCCAGTCCTGCATTGAGACAGCCAGCATTAATGCGGTGGTCTAAACCGAGTATAGATGTCACAGTGTTTGCATTTGCGTTTGGTAATTTTTCACATACTTCTCCCAATGTGTTGGCGAAGCTTATTTTTGTGGTTAGAAAGCAGTTTATAGCGATTTTAGCAAGTTCAGCATTGACGATGCTGGTTCTAACAATTTTTGAGTCGGAGATTTTCCTGTAGATGTTTTCCACTATTCGACCAGACTTGGGGTCAGATTCCCCTATTAAAAAGAAGTCAGGATTCAAGAAGTCGTGTATTACGCTTCCTAAGGCGACAAATTCTGGCGTGTGGCATAATCCGAAGTCTACTCCACATTTTTTCTTTGATTGCTCTTCAAGTATAGGTTTTAATGTTTCTTCGCACGTTAGAGGCAGGACTGTGCTCATTATGATTACGACATGAAACACATTCTTGTCTCGCAAAACTTTGCCTATCTCTCGACATGCGGATTCTAATTGTCTCGTTGAATAGCTTCCGTCTGGATTGCTGGGTGTATTTGTAAAAACGAATGTAACATCAGAATTTCTAAGAGCATAATCGTAATCAAGAGTAGCAACTATTGAATCTTTAAAGCGAGTAAGCGTTTCGTGCAGATTAGTTTCACTAACGGGGGATATACCGTTGTTTATTGCTCTAACCTTTCTTTCGTCAATGTCAACTCCGACTACTTGAAATCCCTTAGATGCCAAAGAAACGGCTAACGGAAGCCCCAACTTTCCTAAGCCAACCACTGAAATTCTATTCAATTCTTTTCCACCGCGCTTCTGCTAACAGGTCGTGAATATAGATCTCATACCCTTCTTTGAGTAATTCTTGGACTATTTTCAGTGGTTGGGACTCGTAAACGTAAGGGGCGTTTGGCTTGTATGCCATGCCTAAAATGCCGATTTTCTTTTTACGAAACGATTTGATTTTTGGAGTATACTTTTCAACCATGTAATCGTTGAGTTCTTTAAGAAGAGAGGCAAATCTGTATGCGCTCTTAATTGAATTTTCAAGGGCTGTTGCTTTAAAACAGTTCACGCCTCTTGAGAAGCCTAGGCCCATGAAGCCTAATCCGATAACACCCAAAATCATAGGTTCAACTCCAATTTACAATTAAGTGAAATTGTCCATATCTAGGAAATTTCCAGATTTTTCTGAAATTTTCGTATCCTAAAGACATAAGAAAACGTTTGATATTTGCTTCGTTATCGAAAAGTGGGTTATGTATTTCTAAGATTAATCTAGGTTTTTCACGTTTTAGTGTTTTAACTGCACCTTTCAACACATGAAGTTCAAAACCCTCAGTATCTATTTTTATAATTCCAATATTTTTCAAATTAAAATTATCTAATGTTTTCATTTTCACTTCGCAAACACTTGTGTAATCAGTAGAGAAAAACATGCTATCTGTTTCGGATTTGTCGTGTGAGTAAAACTTCACTAAACCTTCTTTGCTTCCTAAAGCGTAAGGAAAAACTTTTATGTTATCGAAAAATTTAGTGCGTCTATAAAGTGTTTCTAATGCGTTAGGACTAGGTTCAAAAGCATATACAAAAACACCTTTTTTCGCCATGCTCAATGTATGTACACCTACATTTGCTCCTATGTCCACAAAGGATTTTTCTGCCACCATAAAACTTTCAAGATGTGTTTCATCTTTGCTTGACAAAAGGAGTTGTATACTTTGTCTAAATGTGAGTGGGACAAAATTTCTTCGACAAAGCACAGAAATTATCTTTAGAATGATGAATAAAGGGTTCGGCATGCAAGCACAATCTTTAATATGAATTCTCATTTTATAAGCCAACTGGTTATGCATTATCCCTTAACCTCCCAAGAACGTTTTCGGTCTCTTTTTTCACAATAGCCCAATCATATTTTTTAACAATATTACGGTACAATACGCCTAATTCTTCGTCATTTGCAACCTCGATAATTTTTTCCGCAAGTTGCTCTGGAGAAATATCTATTGAAACAAGCTCGATTTCTGGAACATACTGTGGCTCTCCTCCAATTTCAGGTGCAATAACAGAACATTCACATGCCATAGCTTCCATAACTTGTGTACTCCAAGCTTCCTGTCTGCTTGGCATTACAAATACTGTTGCTTTTTGCATCCAACCTAGCTTATCATTAACAAAACCATGAAAGTATATCCTATCTTTGTTAGGTTTTGCTAATTGTTTGCATCTCATTTCATAATCACTCTGCAAGAACCTTCCAGCTATATCTAAACGCCATTTTGGCAGATAATTCATTGCTTCAATTAACACTTCCAAACATTTCCGAGGTGAATGCCAACTGCTTAATGTAAAAATCTCGTTCTCTTTACGTTTCCTTTCATCTGACTTATAGCAATTTAAATCTACACCGTTATGAACAACATGAAACTTGGACTTTGGGAGTTTTGGAACATATTCTTTCAGCTGATCAAAGCAATCATATACCCACACTACCTTATCACTCCCAATTATTGACATATATGGCATCCAAGCTACTTCTGGTCTTTCATGAAAGAAGGCATCCAATTGACGATGGAAACGTGTAACGACTTTAGTCCTTTTCATCCTTTCTTTTAAAAGCGGGAAACGTTTGAGCGAGACAGTTGAGAAACCACGAGCCTTACCACATGCCCAGATAAGCTCATATTTGTGTAAAAGCAAGTGAAAATAATAGCCTTTTACCGTGCTTTGACGATATACATCAAACCCTAAGTCCCTTAGCACATAGTTATAAAAATCATGCGCAAAACCGAAATGTCTGTTCCCCATGACATACAAGGATTTCATTTTACTCTTACCTTCAACAATTTTCTCTGCAAAGGTATACCAGCCTACGGTTAGTCAAAACAAGTTTTGGGTGTCTCTTTCTCTTATTCTGAATGTGTCCACTGTCCCTAGAAAGAACTGCTCTCCAACTTGCTACAACGTATTCTTCATCTTCTAAAGATAACACATCTTCCCAACGAGACATCCTAAGCACCAGATTCAAGAAGTATTCATGTGCTGTTTCATATTATGTCATCTCAAGTTGCATTAATAATTTAACCCACACACACACTTCCCTCTACCTCCACTTCCCTCTCCTTCCTCTTCCTTCATCATATATCCACTCTCACTCTCTCACACACGTCCGCGAAGTGATTATAGACATAAAACAATGGGAAATGTTAGGTTTGATACTAACATGTTCCTAACATTTTAAAAGTGGACAATTCAAAGGTGACGCATATATGCTCTTTCTTTGAAGGGAAGTAGTACTAGAGTCTACAATCTCAACATTTAATTCTCTATCGTCTTGATTCTCTCTCGTGAACTCAAATTCCCTTCTCGAATATATGAATATTTTACTGCTCAATCCGAAAAGAGGAATTGGGGTTAATTGTCCCTCTTCAGCCTTATTGAATTCATTAATTGCGGCTAATTCCCCGTAGTGTGGATTTCCGTGGAAACTCCAGATGTCATCAAAATAGAAAAGGGTCCCACTGACCAATATCGGTCTCAACCATTCCAATACAGTCTTTGTAGAACTGTAATAGTCACAATCTATGGTAACAATAGAAGGTGGATAATCTTTTAGTTCATTTCTAAGTTCAGGCGTTAACGTTTTCTCGTAGAAACCTTTGATGAGATGAACAGTTCCTTGTCTTAAATCTATACCTTGTTTGATTACCCTTTGCTTTATCTCAGAAAGACTATGTGAATAACATCCTTCATACCACTCTTTATAGTCATCTTTTGGACTTTTCTTCTTCGGTAACCCATTAAAGCTATCAAATGCGAATATATGGTATGAATAAAGCTCCTTTTTTGAACGTTTGCAGAACTTTCTTAAAGCTTTGATGTAATTAATGAGAGTGCCTCCCAAACCAACACCAAATTCGTAATAGTTAACAGATGGAGGTCCACATCTCCTCTCTGCTAGATTCGTTTGGCGATTCAAAGCATGAAAATAGAATGAACTGACATTATCCCTAAACAGCGATTGAAACCCAAGCTTGAGCAATAATTTATCTCGCATTGCCCTACGGAGGGAATATAGCGACAAAGTTAGTTTTTCTCCACTTATTCTACATACATATCTTTGCTTCATATTTTCACGGCTTAAACTTTATGAATCTCGAATTCAGATTCTGGATTATATGCATGCATAATGCAAGTCTCCACCAATGTCCATTAAAACCGTGAGATCCCTTCGCATAGCTACTAGACTTATACTTCGATGTTGAACAGTCCCATATTGGGCGCATTAAGATTTCTGACATGTTTCTTTATACCACTTAATTATCTTTTTTAAACCTTTTTCCAACGGTGTTTTTGCATCCCATCCTAAAAGTTTCTTTGCTTTAGAAACATCTGCCTTTCTACTTTTAACTCCTACAGGCTTCGATGTATCCCACTGGATTGGAATTTCATGCCCTGTCAGCTTCAAAATTAACTCCGCCAACTCACGAATGCTTATGCCTGAGCTTCCAAGATTTATGGGATCTGCGTTAACAGTTTTTTCTACCGCCAAAATCATTCCTTCAACAACGTCTCCAACATACTCGAATGATCTAGTTTGCGTGCCATCTCCCCACACAACAAAGGGATTTTCTCGATTTACAGCCTTTCGAATTAACGCTGGAATTACATGACTATCATCTGGATCAAAACTTTCTCTTTCTCCATAGGGATTGAATGGCCTGACCATTGCAATTTTCATTCTATAAGCTCTATGATAAGCACGACATTGAATTTCTCCCAGCATTTTCACCCAACCATAGTCAGTGTCTGGTTCGACGCTGTAAGCATCCTCTTCTTTGAGAGGTCGTTGACTGACGTGCTTTTGAAGACTTACTGGATAAACGCATGCAGATGACGTATAAAGTAGCCTTTCGACACCCGTTTTCCAGCAAGCATCTATTACATTATGGTCAATACAAACTGACTTGAAAATTTCTGCAGGATGAGAAGCCATGAATTGCACACCACCAACTGTTGCTGCCAAATGAAAACATACGTCTATATTTCTTGTTGCTTCGTATGCAACTGATCTTTTTGTCAAGTCCTCTTCCACAAATTCTATTTTGTCACGACAGTATGCAATGTTAGAAAGTTTTCCTCGAATAAGATTATCTACAACTTTTACATGGGCACCTCTGTTAATTAACGCATCTACCAAATGACTGCCAATAAAACCTGCTCCGCCAGTCACCAAAACAGACATGCCTTTCCAATTCAATTAAGTTCTCTCCTCCTTAGCTTCTTTCCAAAAATGTGACCAAGAAAATATCTTATTGTTAAAGGGAGTTGGCATCCCTTTGAGGTGGATTAAGATTTCTGTTCCATCAATCAACAGGCGTCCCACCGGCTCTCCATTTACCATAACCAAATTTTTCACGGTCAAGTTCTATCTTTATGTTTTGAATGTCAATCGCCACTTTCTTTAGCCTTTTTCCGTACATGTAACCGACAAAATAATATGGTTGCTGGCGAAAGAAGGTCCTTCCAAGTGTTGCCAGCCAGTTTCGTCCACTCATTGCGAAGTATATACCTGTTGTGTATTGAATGAGTGGTTGGTCTTCCAGAGGGTCTGACAATACGGTAGCACCAATATCAGACAAGTAGATAACTTTGTATTTTTTTATCATGTGATCTCGTAAGAAACCGTCTTCCCCCGTTTGTATAAAATCTCCAAGTGTTAGCTGTTTGCCGTCTCTTATTTTTCGTTTAACCATCGAGTATTGTCTTGCTTCATCTAAGGGCTCAGCAACCAACCAGAATGGTCGCCACAAAGCATACAATCCTGTAAATCCAGTTGCAGCCATAGATTTGCCAGCAAGGTTTGTTACAGGGTGCACACACTTTTTTAGAAAGAATTCTCCAAGCAACCGGTAGATTCCAATCAAGTTGTGAGGAAGGCGTAGTTTACTACAAGATGCCATGCCAATATCGTTTTTGCCTACTAGAGCAATAGCCTTTAACACGTTTCGATTCACAATTAAATCTATGTCACCAGTTAATATTCGGTCATTTCTGGCTTCCAAAAACGCTGTGCGCCTTGCTTTCATTTGTTGGTCTCCCCACTCTCCTTTCGGTACTTGTAAAACTTTCACTATGTTTTCTGCTTTGCATTGCCGTGAAACTTTTTCTCTGATTTCTAACATATCTTCTGGTGCTGGTTTGTCTAGGCAAAGTAGCAACTCATCAGGCATAAGAGCCAAATAAGACGGCAACGTTTTCGGAATAAGATTCACTTCGTCCCGCACTGGAACTACAACGCTAAACTTCACTTGAATCTCTCCATGCATGAATATGATTAGCAGTTTGTGAACCTCTAAACGCAAAATCCAACCAGCGAACAGAGTAGCCACGAGAAACAAACCAATTCTCTAATTCTTCCTTCCTACTTGGGTTATGTAATTCAACAACCCAAGACTTTATCCTCTCAAGTATTAGTTCTGCACCTTCCAAAACTCTCCATTCTCCACCTTCTGCATCAACCTTTATCAAGTCAATGTCCGTGTTAGGCAAAAACGAAGCTAAAGTCACAGTTTCAGCAAACCCATGACTGTTGTGATAAGAAAGTTCCACTAATTGCCCATCAACGTTAGAAACTGCTTTCCTAACACACTCTACACTATCGAACTTTTCTAAGTTGCCCTTTAATTCCTTGAAAATTGATGGGATTGGCTCAAAAGCGTAGACTTTCTCGAAGTTTCCATGAAGAAGCATTGAATAATATCCATAGTTTGCACCTACATCAACGAAAACATGTCCTTTAATCGTCTTAAGGAACAAGCTTACAGGCTTTTCATGCATAGCAAATGAAACAGCAAGTTTTCTCTTCAATTTCTCAGTTATTTTCATTTTTTGTTCACCTGTCGCGCGCGCAAATTAGGTCGTTTCTCGCCACTTGAAATCCCTTTCTCCTAGCGTATGCTTGCCTAAAACGCCAATCAGGTGTTTTTTCACGTAACACTATAATCCTTGTCTTCTTCTGATACCGGCATTTTCTCGCAATCCTCTTAACCATCTCGATGCTTTCAGAATTTGGCTCTATTGGAATTATGACCTCGTCTGGCTGTAAGGCATAGACGCTCGGTAAACTAAATTTCAAAACGTCAACTTCGTCTTTGATAGGACAAACTAGACTCCATTGGATTTTACTCATTTTTCTTGTCCTTCCCTAACCATTTCTGCAATCCACTTGTATGTTTTTGTTAGCCCTTCACGATAAGTTGTTTTAGGCTCCCAATTTAACACGCTTTTTATAAGGTTGAGGTCTGCATTTCTTCCTCGAACTCCTTGAGGTTTGGCTAAATCATATTGCTTCTTAATTTTCTTTCCACTGATTTTAATTATTAAATCGGCAAGTTCATCTATGCTTATGAGTTCATCACTTCCAATGTTTAATGGTTCAGTACAATCGCTTTGCATGAGTTTGTAAATTGCATCAAGAGAGTCATCAATATATAAGAAACTTCGAGTTTGCTTTCCATCTCCCCAAATAGTTATCGCTCCACCATCCGTCACTTCAGCAACTTTTCTACATAAAGATGCAGGTGCCTTCTCCCTACCGCCTTTGTAAGTTCCGTGATGACCATAGATGTTATGAAAACGCGCTACTCGTATATCAACTCCATAATCTCGAGAGTAAGCTTTCATCAGTTGTTCGGTGAAAAGTTTTTCCCAACCATAGAAGCTGTCTGGTTGTGCTGGAACGGCATATTCTTCTTTTAAAGGTTCAACTTCAGGCGTTGTCTGTCTGTATGCGGGGTAAATGCAAGCACTACTTGAAAAAAATATTCTCTTAACACCATTTTGTCTACATGCTTCCATCATATTCACGTTTATCAAAGCGTTATCGTGCATAACTTCTGCTCCAACCTTAGTTATGAAGCCTATTCCCCCCATATTGGCTGACAGATTGAAAACCCAGTCGACATCTCTAGTCGCATAATCGCAAGCGTTAAACTTTCTCAAATCTGCTTGAATTATCTTGTCAACCTTTAGAGGAAGATAACATTCCGAGATCGTTTTTATATCTGCAACCTTGACACGATGTCCTTTTTCCTCAAGATAGTTTGCAAGATGACTTCCTATAAAACCACATCCACCTGTAACAAGCGCTTTCATTTATTTCCCCCTCCCTTTCGTTATAATTAGTGTAATCATAAATTCTTTTCCAACTGGAAAACACGCGCGCGCAATTTTGTCTCGATTTTTTCTTCGAAGTAAAATTCTTAATAGAACCCGTAAGAAAAAATAGAAAAAAGTTACAGGATTGTAAAAACCAGAAACATCAAAGATTCTAAGCGGGTTCACCATTTTCCTTCATCCTTGCCCCTGCACACGCGGTTTGACTTTACGTCTCTTATTAAAATTTATTATGAACCCAGAATCAATATTCAGAATCAAACTTTGCGCGCACATTAGTTCCGTGTTACCCGCGTTGGAAACATTTATATTAAATGTTAAATATGCTTAGCGAAACTGTGGTGAAGGTAAATGTCTGAGAAAACTGAAAAGCTTGAACTTGGTTTGGTTTATGAGTGTGTAAAGTGTGGCGCAGCAGTGGCTTTGAAAGAGTTGGAGTTACGCGGCGGCGGAGTTAAATGCACCCATTGTGGCTATCGAGTTCTCAAGAAGATACGCCCACCCGTAGTGAAACGCGTACAAACTATATAAGCGGATTATTGAATTGCACTTTTATTCTATTTGAGAGACGGTAGTCGCCGGATCACCGCTTCATAGAGGAGAAAGCCTCCAAACACGCTGATACCGCCTTGAATCACGTTAAACAATGAAATCAAAGGCAAGAGTACAATGACCGCTGTGTGAGTAGAATAGAAAACGGGCAAGAAAATCGGAAGCAACAGCACGTTGGCTATGTCCATCACTGCAACCCGTACAACTATGCTGGAAATCGCGGCTAGAATCTTCAACTTATTGCTTGCGGGCTTCCGCGCCCTTAAAACAATGTATACGCCGACAATTGTTGCAAATTCAGCGAAGAATTTCATAAATCCACTGAACTGATTTCGAAGCGATATGCTGAGAAAAGCAACTAAGCTTGTAACGATGCCAGCAGGAAAACCAAACAAGAAATATGCAAGTAACATAGGTATTCCCATAAAGTCAAATTTTAAAAAGATAAGTGGCGGAAACCATATTTTCAACCCTGCAATTTTGAACGTCCAGTCTAAGACAAAGACAACCGCTCCTAAAATCGCTGTACCAGCCCAAAAAACGCTTTTCCTTTTGACATAGAGTTTACTCAAAGGAACCACTGAAATAAGGAAATGCTAAATTATTTTTATATTTTTTGTCACTCTTTATGTCCAAAATGTCATATTAATGTTTCATCTAGACGAATCATTTTGCCACGATGCCTGCCTGTTGAACAAGTTGTTCCACAGCCTCTATATAAAGCGGAGATAAAACACGTGAACGCCCCACTTCGAAGATTTGGAGCAGGCTAGCCTTCTTCAAGACAGTGACATGCCTATAGACTGCTCCGTAATCCATTTTCAACGTGTTGGCTACCGCCTTAATGTGCAAGGGTTTCTTAGTTTCACGTATAATCGAAAGAATTTTAAGCCTCGTAGGATTGCTCAAAGCAGCAAAAACGATCGAGACTCGGCTAATCTCTTTTTCATCGTACAAGATTTACACCACATTTAGTATTTTCGCTGCTAACATATGACTATTACGCAAACTATCGTCTCCACTGCCTCCTCAGGGCTATTTTTATGGCAACAGTTTCTCTATGCGCTGTGTAAAGGGCTAGAAAATTTCCTTTTCACCAAGTCTTCGAAGAGCTTTTCCCCTGAGCTTTACGGTTGGAATCAAATCCTGTTCAGGATCTACTTCGGTGGTTCTTCGTTTCACAGTTTCCCCGCAGATGCCCTTTGGGAGCAGACGTCGCTTTATGCATGTCGCATAGCTGCAGTTGGCTACTCGGCATTCTTCTTCTGTCCAGCTACACCAGACAGTGTTTCCGCGGTACATTAGAGCATTTTTGGCGCATCGAAACAATTTACATTCTGTTGAGCAATGTTTTGCTTCAGCCAAAATTTACACAACATTCTTCTTGAAAATAGACCATTTTTCATAAGTTGTGTTCTCAGTCAAGTAAATCTAAATGTGATGTTTATTATAAACCTTTCTTGACGCTGGGTGATTATTTGTTCTTCAAGAAAATCTTAAACAGCCTCTTGTAAGTTAACGCCACAATAAAGGCGACAATTAGTATGACTAAGGCACTTGCCGTTACAAACTGGCTGGTCTCCATAACGTAGCCTGCAACGATCACATATCTGCTTAAATGAAACGTGACTTGTTCCGAGTCCGTCAAATAGAGGTCTTTAGTCCCGCTTAACTGTCCCTCAAAGTAGATCGATATTCGCGAATCGCCTCCAAGAATGCCGCTGAAAGTGACACGGCCGTTGGGACCAGTGGTGCCATTTACAGATTTTACAGTTGTCTCATACTCAACTTTCATCACATCTACTCTCGCGTTGGGGAGTGGCTGGCCGAAATAGTCGAGAACTACAATATTGAGGTCTACGTTAAAAGTGGCGAGATAAAGGATGAAAGAAGACTGGTTTTGAATTAGATCTATTGTTGTTTCGTTTAGAAGAATATCGTCTTTGTATGCTCTGATTCGATATTTCCCGAAGGTTAGGGAGAAGGAGGCATCACCGTTGGAATCTGTTGTTGTGTATTGAGTTGATCCGCCGTTCCATTCATAAGCTTCAACTTTGACCCCTTCAGCTGAACTGGTTTTGGAGTCCGTCACATGGATCAATGCGGTGTAGGTGGGAACGGTGATAGTCATGTTGAACCAAGGGGAGGTGGCCATATTCTCAATGGAAGTTTGGTTAAAAACAAGACCGTAACGTCGTGCCTCAATATCGTAACTGATATTTGTGAACATGTTGCGAAGCTTCCAAACTCCTGTGTAGTTGGTTGCAAATGTTAATGTTTCCTGTTTTGACGCGTTCGCTGTTGTCGTATAGCTGTAATTTACAGCGAGACCCACAAAGGGCACTGGAGTACCTGCTCGGTCTGTCACAAGCATTTTGATGTTGGTAAGTTGACATGGTATAGTTAGAGACTTGTTTTCCATAATGCGTTGATTAGGGAGGACTCCAACTTCCACTTCGTTCATGAGAACCTTAAACGTGTAGTTAGCCATTTCGAGTAGAAATGTCGCCACGCCAGTTGCGTTTGTAGATTTTGATTCTACTTTTGCTGTTGCATTGTGTGCTTCGACCAGGATGTTGGACACGGGCTCGTGGTTTAAATTTTCTGCTTTTACTTGAACTGCGAAGACAGGTTTTTTTACTTCGAACTGTTGGGTGTCATTCACTGGTTTAACGGTGCCCGGTGTTGTTGAGTTTGTTACTGTTACTGTGTAGGTGCCAATAGATGCATTTACTGGAATTGTCCAGTTGGCTTCGATCAGGCCGTTTGTCGCTGAGACGTTTTCGAAAAATATGGTTTCTCCATTGTACGTTATGTTTACCCATGCGTGTTCCGCCGAGTACGTGTAGTTTGCTGCTCGTATATTCACTGTTTGGAATAGGTCATATTGTGTTGCGTTTGTTAAGCCCACCGAAAATTCGCTTGCGGCAAGAGTTTCATTGAAGGTAATTGCGTATCTGCCTGTGTAATTTGTGTGCGCTGCAACAGTGAAGTCTGTGGGATACGTTATGTTTTTTTCTCCATAGCCTGTAGCGTTTGTTATTAACGTTGGTAGATACGTGTAGTTGTTGTTTTCAGGGTCTTTAACGGTGATGTTTGCGACATAACTGTGGTTTAGTTCGCCTCCGGTTATATTCACGCGTAGGGTTGTATTTGCTCCTTCCTGCAGTTGAAGTGGAGATGGCGGTGCAACTGCTTTAATGTGATACTCGGGGTATAGTTTGAAAGTGGCTGTTGCATTATTTCTAGTTGTGTTGTCGATTAATGTTACAGTAATGTTGCGTCCTCCTAGGGCTCCAGCTGTTAATGGAACAGTGAACGAGGTTTGCACAGTGTCTCCCACGGCATACCCTTCCGTTAGGTTTAACGTGTTATCCCATGTAACAATATAGAACCCGTTTTCAGTGTCGATTGTGGCATTAATTTCTATGATTTCTCCAACCTCTCCACTTGTGGGGTCAATTGAAATCGTCACATCAGCTGTTACTTTGGGGGTTTGTAGCGAACTTAAAACAAAGATACAAACAAGTAAGATTAACGCTGTGGCTTTTGTTATCTTTAAGGACTTTTTGTTCAAGCCTTATGTCTCCCAACATGTTCCGTGCATTCAACGATCTAAGTTTGTAGAAAGAATTCAGCATTGCATGTCTTAAGCTTTACCATTAAGGATCGGTGATTATGGCGAATTTAGTTGTATCTTTCGCGTGTGCGGTTCAGGATTTTATGGAACAGATTGGCTTCCCATCCATGTCGCTGGAGATTTGGATGCCCATGAGATGGAGTATTGTAGGGGCGAGGTCCCATAGGTTACACTTTGCCTCTTCACAGTGTGTTTTTGGTCCCAGTATGCCGAAGATTCCTGGAACTTCCTGGGGATCGTGGGCTCCGTCGTGCCCTCCACTCCATCTCGGATTGTCAATGACGTATCTTTTGTCTCGCCTTTTTATCGTGTCAATTTCCGGGTGTCTAGCCGCCTGCCAACCTTTATTGAAGAACACCAAGAGGTCGGGCGCCTCATCTACGTAGGGACCCCAGTAAATCTGTTCTCGTTTCCTGACCATTTTAATCGGATATTTTTGGTCAACTCTTACCTTATGGAGATCATGTATCATTTTTTCTCTTGTTTTTTCGTAGTCCTTTCCGAGTGAAACCAGGCCATGTGGTTCCCTTCCTTTTAGGTTGAGCCAAATGTCACCATATCCATATGAAACTGCCTTGCTCTTTTTGAGGTCTATTTTGTTGTCTCTCATCTTTAGCAGGCCTGATTCTTGAAGGTAATTGTTAAGTAGAACCTCTTTTTGTATCGGACAGAAACCATGGTCAGACAGTAGAATTGTCGTAGTGTTGCCAGGGGCGGTTTCTAAGAATACGTTAATGATTTCGTCCATTTTCATGTAGTATTTCTTGGTCTCCTCACAATATTTGCTATGTTCATATTCTGGGTGGTTTTCGTCAATGTACTTCCAGAAGAAGTGTTGGATCCTGTCGGTTCCCATGAACACTGTTGCGAAGAGATCCCATTTTTCCTCTTGCAGCAAGAATAGACTGACTTTGCTCTGCTGATCCGTAATCTCATGAATTCTCTTAAAGAAGTTATCGGGATCCTGTTTGACCTTGCCGAGCACTTCGGTTTCTAGGTCTCCTTGGATTTGCTCTATGTCTAATTTTTTTCGGATTCTCTTTTGCACTTCTGATGGGTAGGGTATCCCTTCGTCTTTGTGGAGGAAGCCAGGAATCATGAAGCCTTTGATTTCTTTGGGTGTTGTCATCGGCATGTTTATAACACCGATTTTTTTACCGTGTTCGCTGGCGATTTTCCAAATGGTCTTTGACTTTATTAGTTCCGGATAGATTATTCTTCTTTCGTAGGTGCCTGTTTTTCTCATTGCGAAGCTGAAGATGCCGTGCTTGCCTGGGTTTTTCCCAGTCATGAAGGTTGTCCATGCCACTGGAGTTTGGGCTGGAGCTGGAGGAATTGATAAGCCGAGGGTTCCTTCTTCCTTAAACCTTTTGAACGTGGGGAGCTGGTTGATCCATCTCTCTACAAGTTGCGGGCTTGCTCCGTCCAAGCCTATGATAAGTATTTTCATTATGCTCTATTTCTCGGTTCATTTTTCGTGGAGATACATTTAGCGTCTGTTTTTTATAAGTTTACTTTGTTGAGCGCGTGTGTGCAATTGTCTATAGCCCCTGTATTTGGGTTCAAATAGGTTTTGTTGGGGTTGGTTGGTGCGCGGTTTGGGATTTCTTGTTTGAAGGTTTGTATTTTGGGTGAAGAATGTAAATGCGAATGCTTGGCTATCTTTTTCTTCTTGTTCTAGCGATGGTGAGTGAGAGTAGATTTGATCTTTTCGCCTTTTTGTTTCTGGTGTTTTAGGTACTATATTATCTCTACGTTTGGCAGGTCTTTGAAGTGTTGGTCGCCTGTTACTAATGTTAGTTTTTTGAGTTGGGAAGAGGTGTAGATGATGGCGTCGATGGTGTGGAGTTTGTGTTTTTGTTTGATGTCTGCGGCTGCGAGTGCTACATTTTGTTCGATGGGGATAATTAGGCTTCTGTCTAGGATGAGGTTAATTCTGTTTGTAGGGTTTTTTTTGTCTCTTAGGTATCTTGATTTTATTTCGGTTAGGCAGATGGAGGGGGTGTATATTGGTCCTTCTCCGTCTATGTACTTTTTTACCTTGCTGCCTCTTTTTGAGCCTGTGAAGTATTCTATCCATGCGAAGGAGTCAAGGGCTTTCATGAGGTTCTTCCTCGTCTCTTAAGCCTTCAGTTGTGAGCCAAGGGTCAGCGCCGAACATGCTTTTTTTGCTTGTAAAAAGGTGTTTTGTGAGTATTTTGTTTATTGTCTCGGATATTTTTCTTCTTCCAACTTTTTTCACTAGGTACTCGTACACTTCGTCTTGTAAGATTACTGTTGTTTTTTGGGGCAAGTTCTCACCGTAAATGTATTACGTCGATGTAGTACTTATATGTAGTGCTTCTAAATAAATGGCAGTGTGAAAACGTACACAATTTGTTCTGATTAGTTTTTTGCAATAGAAGATTTCGCGAGGATGTGTTTGGAGCCCGTTTTGTCAGGCTTGCGGCATTGCGGTTTATGCATTTTTTCGTTTGGTCTTATGTGAGTAGTTTGGTTCAGCCTATCATATTGTGTTCTCATGGCTTTTGTTGGGTTTGGTTGGTGCCTGTTGGTTTTTAGAATGTTGTTGCACGTGCACATACACGGATTCTACCTGTTCAAGGGTCTTATTCAAAAATCAAACCTTCCCTAAGGCGCGCAGGTGGAAAAGAATAATTTCACCGTTCTCTAATGATCCTAGTTGGTTGGAGCAGCGTATTTGCATGATCTCTCTCCGCATTTTAGCTGTGCGTTGGTGAGTAGCCTATAAAAGCTGAAGTGTAAACAAGCAGGGGAGCGCGCGCGAGTTGTTCTATGTTGATGCGACGCAAGACGAGGATTACACGTAGAGGCAGAACTCGTGGCAAGAGGACTGTTGATGAGGCTGCCCGGATTCTTTGGATGGTCATTGATGAAGCGAAGATGTACTTGGAGGATCCGAAGCTGACTCCTGAAGAGAAGCGGCGTTGGGCGAAAACTTTGGCTGACACGATAGGCGTTTATAATAAGCTTTTAGCGAGTCAAGGGGAGAAGCCGCTTGAAGATGAGGACTTGGGCACTTTGTTGACTAAGGTTTTTAGGAGGTTTCAGCTGAGAGTGAAGAGAAGGGCGCGAATGTGGAGAAGGAGAAGTTTCTAGAGCGCGTACTTACTGACCTTAACTATGCTGCGTCTGTTGCAGAATTGATAATTTCGCGACCCCGAGCTTTGCGTGAAGTCATAAAGGATGAGAGAGTTGCTAAGAAGCTTGTTGAGGACCCTGTGTTTTTCGCGGTTTTAATGTGTAACGATAAGTGGCTTGTTGATGCGCCGGATCATCAAAGGCTTTTGAGGGATATGCATCCGAGGCAGGTTGCAGTTTGCGGTCGGGGATGGGGTAAATCGTTGGTTTTTAGTCGAAAGAATCTGTGGCTCATTTACACGAAGCCTAAGATCGAGAGTTTGATCATATCTAGTACGCAGCGTCAGAGCATGATAATGTTTGACTATTGTTATCACACTATTCAGTTGAATCGTCTTATGAGAGAGATGATTAAGCATCGGGGTACGACGCGTACTACTATCAGATTGAAGCCGCCGTTGGGTGGAAGGCTTGTGGCTTTGCCTTGCTCTCCTGATAAGCTTAGGGGTTTTCATCCTGACTGGGTTTTTTGTGATGAGGCTTCCATTATTCCGAGTGAGATGATCACATCGGAAATTATGTTGATGCTAACAAAGCCGAATTGTCATTTTGTTATGAGTGGAACTCCGAAAGGTTTTGATCATATTCTGCGTAGGGGATTTCTGGATAAGAAACGTTATAGTGTGCACCATTATCCGTCTTATGCAAGTCCCTTAGTTAGCAAGGAAGGGCTAGAAGAGTGGAAAGCCGACATGACAAAGGAAGAATGGACACGTGAAGTTGAAGCCGAATGGACAGAGTTGACAAATGTCTTTTTCCCAATAGACTTAATCATAAGCTGTGTAGACCCTCAACTAGGCGACCCTGATTCACCCAATCGGTATTTAGAGGACTTGAAAAAAATTGATCGCAACAAGCTTCGTGGAACATTTTACGCTGGCTTGGACATTGGGAAGCAGGTGGACCATAGCGTGTTAGCTGTGGTGCAGAAGATCAACGGTAAACGGAGACTGATCTATAAGCATGAGTTCCCTTTGGGAACGCCATATCCCGATGTGATCGGTCATGTAGCCAGAGCGAATCAGATTTTTGATTTTGCAAGTATGTATGTGGATAAAACTGGAGTTGGGGATGCGATTGTGGATGAAATGGATGAGATAGGGATCCCTAATGTGAAAGGATTAGTTCTTACAAGTCGCTGGAAAGAAGAAATATTCACGTATTTGAAGCTGTTGATGGAGCAGAAGAGGCTTTGTATATTATCAGATGATGCGGAATTGATTGCACAAATGAATGAACAGCAGTATGAATATTTGCAGCCGAAGACAGCACGTGAACACATTCATCTGAAATTCTGGCATCCGCCACGCAGACATGACGACCAGTTATTTGCCTTAGCTTTTGCTTGCCATGCCAGCAGAGAAGAAGAGCCTACATTTATAGTGTAGTTCCTCGTTGACTGATTTTTCCAACCCGCGCGCGCTTAACGGCTGGGATGATCTGAAACGCCAATACCAGACAAGAACACCTAACCAGCCTCCTTTCTCAAAGCTGAAACAGCTAGAAAAAGAGAAAATGGAGATTAAGCCTCATTAGAGTGTCGTACTTCCTGGCACTGGGAGCTTGTCTAATATTTTCCCTCGACATACTTGGCTACGAATTTGGCAAAAGTGTTGAAATCTTCAAGGTCATGTTGAAGGTGCCCGTAAAGCTCATCTAGATCTACCTCTGTGTATCTGTGGACTAATATATTTCTGAGACCCATAGATGGAGCAAATCTCTCAGCGAATTCTCTCGGCAATATCCCTTGTTCACCTAGGATTTCTATGACCTCTTTGTACCTCTCAGGCTTTCTAAGCCCCTCTTTTGATATGATCATCTCTCCTATGTCAAGGGTGCACTCCAACGCCAATTGAAGGTATCTTTCTGCGGCCCCTCTTAAGGTATAGTCTTCTCTTAGCTCCTCTTTTCCATGAGGTTGGTAGCTCCTCAAAAATTGCACATATTTCTTCAAATCTTCGAGTTTAGAGTAGATTCTCGCTCTCACAGAATACCTCTCTCCGCCATCCTCTTTATGCCCACTTTGATGTGTCTTTCATCGTAATACATTCTATCCAAGTACCGCGATAAAATGTGGGTCTCAAACATGACTCTTTCACCCTCGTCCTTGCTATCCAGGATCTTTCCCTCTCTAATGATATTGTAATTAAGCAATAAGGGTGCGTAATTCATGACCACAACATCAAGCCTGTCCGTTTTCAAGATGGAAGATATGCCGTTTATGAGTCCCAATTTAAGATCGAAGCTCTCTTGCTTGTCTAGACGCCCATCTAACAAAACGGCTATGTCAACATCGCTCAAGTGGCCTGCTCTTCCTTTAGCAAGAGACCCGAATAGGTAAGCAACCCTTACGTTTTCTTGCCCATTTATGAACGCCTTAACTTCGTCGATTTCCAAATCCATCACTAATTCTTTAATTACTTCGATATTTAAGAAGATTTGCTTAATCCTCTTTTTGCGAGACTCCGGCAACGACAAAAACAACTTTCACGAAAGACCTTCCAAGCGCTAACTTAGGAGGTTAAGTCAAAATCGTCATGCGCGTGCACATTTTTTGCGGTATACTTAAATGGGAGATTGCCCTAATTGTCACATGATAAGTTTCCAAAGGGGAAACAAAATGTCTTTGGATCGAAAAGCCCAAATGCTTGATGCTGTTATCTCAGGTCCATATGGTGTTAGAGAGGCAATTCGGAGACTACGATGGCGCCCATCACTTGTTATCTCTCTATTGAAAATAATGAAAGAGGAAGGGTTGATTAAGTTAGAATGCGCGCGCACGCACAAACGAGGTAGACCCAAGAACAATATAGTGATTACAGCTCTCGGCTTTGAGTTTCTGGAAACTTATAGAAGATTAAAGATGAAACCGCTTAGAGCGAGAAAACAGGACCTTGAACATGCAGTGAAAGACGCATTATATACGGAAAGGCTTGTTGCATATGGTCATTCATCTTTCAAACTTTTCATCGAGTTGAACACGTTTGCTCACAATATTAAGATCTCTTCAGAGGCTTCTTAAGCTATTTGAAGATAAGAATGTCCCCTATATGATAATCGGTGGTTATGCTCTTCCTTTCTACGGAAGGATCCGAACGACAATTGATCTTGATTTGGCTGTAGCAATCGAGACTGAGGAAGAATGTAAGAAGCTCCTAGGTTGGTTAAGATCAATTGACTTTGAGGCAACAGTGTACTCTCCTGA
>JAUWZP010000015.1 GCA_030615265.1 Candidatus Bathyarchaeota archaeon | reverse complement strand
TTTCCAGAAGAAATTTGACGATATAATTAAGAATTTCAGATGTGGTGATTGTGGACGTGGGTTTAAGTCAATGGTCATAGTGCTTCCTGATCGAGATAAATATACGAGGATTTTGTGTCCCTGCGGATCACCATATGAACTCTTATGCCCAGCGGATTGCCAGGCAAGGCTCAATTTTCAAGTTGATGGAACCCATTGGAAATGCCCGAAATGTGGACTAGTTCTTGAACGTACTAAGTTGGTTGAAAGAGATTGGCTCGATAAATTTGCAAACGAGCTAAACCCCTAGAGTTAATCGAGTAACTGTATGCTGGGCGACCTCGACTTTTACCCTTAACCTGTTCTCGATCAACTAGCTTTGTTCTCGCTAAACGCCAAAGAACATCACAAGCGTTAGTAAGATTCAATCCTAAAGCATTAGCTACCTCAACACTTAGAAAAGATTGACCGCTTTCCTCAAACAACTCTAGCACAAGTTTTTTCGTTTCATTAAATTTCCTTCGGCTCGTAGCCATATTTTCCACAACAATATATTGAAAACAATGATTTTAAAAACTTTCATTTAAGGAGTAACGTCCATCAATTTACCATTATTATTATTCAGAGCTAGGGAACAAATTAAAAGCCTTATTATTTCAGACCTAGCACTGAAATATTAATATTTTAACATAGGTCGCATTACAGCAGTAAACCGCAATGGTATTTCCCTAATGTAAAAGAGGGAATTTTAGGTCAGCGTTGTCATCTGCTGCGTTGTTGAAGAAAGTCTTAAAATGGGAATGTATAACTTGGAACCTTGCCTAGCTTCATCAAAAGGCTACGGTATAGTATCGGAAACTCTTGAAGGCCAAGTACGTCGCCGTGATCCTGGTAGGTTGAGAGCCTAAACACTTGACTACACACAAGCCTTTAATAAAATCCGTAAGACTTTTTCGAGCAAGTTAGTCTCTTCTATTATGTCTGGAAAGAACAAAAGATGGCTCCCACAGTTTTCCTTGCAGTCTGAAGCGCCGAAGCCCAAAACTGGAATTCTTGCTGTTACCTCATTTTTCAAGCGTCTGTTTATCTCACATTCCATTTTCATGTTAGTATGGCCGGCTACAATCGCTATGACAACTGGCTCTCCGCTTGTCAAAAGATAATCTATATGCCAAAAGACGCGTTTTTTCTTTTGTAGATGTCTTGCAACGCGCTTTCTCAAGCTTGAGGCTCTTGGTCCAAGCGCCGACCCAGTGTAGGCGTAATAGCCTTTCAGAAACTGATGTTCACCTAACTTGCCCACTCTTAAGCGGATGTCTACGGGTAAATGTATGATTAAAGTGTAGACTCCAACTTGGGGAAGCATATCTAGCCGGCGTAGATTCATGTTCTAGACCTCTTCGGGTAATCCCAGCCACTAAATAGAGTGGAAAATGATAAAAATGCTGAGGCACACTCATCCAAAATGGGTGCACAAGCATGAGCGAAAACCAAGCTGAAAAGAAAGACCCTTTGAAAAGTCATAAACAGGGAACAGCGCTATCGGATTCTGGAAAACATTTGGAAGCCCTAGACAAGTTTTTAGAAGCCTCAAAACTTTACGAGAAAGTTGGAAATGTTTTCGATGCCTCTTACACGTTGTTTAAAGCAGCTGAATGCAACTTCTTACTGAAAGAATATGAAACCGCCACCGAACGTTTTCTTAAAGCAGCTGAACTCTCATTTGGAAAGGGATATGACCGCTTTGGATTAGGCGCGTTAGAGTATGCTCTTGATTGTTATAAAGCGGCTGGAAAAGAAGAAGACGAGAAGACTGTGGAACTTAAAAAGAAGATAAAGAAATTGAAAGAGGAACTCTCGAAAATGTAACGTTATGATCTGAAGCACCAGAAACCGTCAAAATGTTTTGTTCAGAAAAAATGTAGCCTTCATTCTCCACAAAGGTTTAAATATTCTCCTTGTTACCGAAATGTCGATACAAATGCCAGAATGGGGATACTCGATAACTGAACTAGACCCGGAACGAACCGTTAAGGCTAGTGGTCGCGAGGTTAGAGTATCCCATAAAGCAGCAAGAGAAGTATGCACCGCGATAAAAGGAATGATGCTCAACGAAGCCAAAGAATACCTTCAGCAGGTTATGGAAAAGAAAAAGCCAGTTCCCTTTCGCAGGTTCAATAAGAAAGTTGGGCATCGCCGCGGCTTAGAAAACGCTTTCGCCGGCAGATACCCCATTAAGGCGGCACAGAAGATTCTTGAAGTACTAGAAGGCGCTGAAGCAAACGCTGATTTTAAGGGTTTAGACACTGAAAACCTTCGCATAATCCATGCTTCAGCTTATCCAGGCATGAAGATTAAACGGTTTATTCAAAGGGCTTTCGGACGGTCTTCACCGCGTTTTAACACACTGTGCCACATTGAAGTAGCCTTAGAACAAGTCGAGGAGAAAACGTGATGTCAGTAGTTAAACATTTTATCAGTGAATCCCTCAAAAAAGCGGAAATCAACGAGTTCTTAAGAAACGAATTCGAAAGAGCTGGATATGGCGGCGTGGACATCGCAAAAACGCCGTTAGGCACTCACGTTGTAATCTATGCTATGCGTCCAGGCATAATAATTGGCCGGGGCGGAGAAACAATAAAACGGCTTGCAGAAGTTTTAGAAAAAAAATTCATGTTACTTAATCCTCAAATTTCAGTGGCAGAAATCGAAATTCCCGAATTAAACGCTTTTGTAGTCGCGTCTAGGGTTGCCTCAGCCCTGAAACGTGGCGTTCACTTCCGTAGAGCCGGATACTGGGCTAGAAACCAGGCCATGGAAGCTGGAGCGTTAGGCGTGGAGATAACCATAAGTGGAAAACTGCGAAGCAAAAGGTCAAGATACGAAAAATTCCGAGGAGGATATCTTCCTAAAAGCGGATATCCCGCCATGAAATACGGCCGAAGAGCAGAGATACATGTTAAGTTAAAACCGGGGATATTAGGGGTAAAAGTTCGAATAATGCCTCCCGACGCTGTGTTTCCAGATAAAGTGCAGATAGCCGAGCCACCTCAAGCTCCAATAGAAGAAGAAGTGAAGCCTTCTGAAGCTAAGCCCGAGGAAAAAGAGGAGACGCAAGAGATCAAGGAAGCTAAGGAAGCAAAAAAATCTAAAAAAGCCAAAGAAGCAAAGGAGACCGGGAAATAGATGCCCATCGTACGACTTAAAGATGTCCGGGCCATGTCTCCCGAAGACCGCAGAAAAAGGCTAACAGAGTTGCGAACCGAACTTGTTCGGCTAAGAACAATGATTAAAGCAGGGGGCGCAGTTGAAAATCCAGGACGCATACGTGAGTTACGCAAAGCTGTAGCTCGCATTCTTACTATCGAAAGTGAACAACCTAAACTTGCGAAGGAAGCAACGGAAAAAGAGAAGAAGGAGAGCAAAAAGCCATGAGAGTTACGCCAGCCTTTCTTCAACACGAATTCATAGGGCTAAACGCCAAGATTGTGAGAAGCACCCATAC
Source organism: Candidatus Bathyarchaeota archaeon (assembly GCA_030615265.1). Classification (GTDB taxonomy): domain Archaea; phylum Thermoproteota; class Bathyarchaeia; order Bathyarchaeales; family Bathyarchaeaceae. Next base: position 28,337 of record JAUWZP010000015.1, on the reverse strand, counting down.
CGGCTATGTGGGCATAACTGGCAAAGTTATCGATGAAACCCGAAATACTCTTGTGATCCGACACAAAACCAAGGATAAAGTCATCGTCAAAAACACAGCAGTCTTCCATTTCACTCTATCAGACGGCACAATCGTAGAAGTGGAAGGCAACGCCATAGTTGGGCGACCCGAAGACCGCCTCAAAAAACGGCGTAGGAGGAGATGGTGATGCCCGCCTTTTCTCTGAAAAAACCTAGAAAATCCTGCGACGACCGCAACTGTCCCTTTCACGGAGCCCTCAAAGTGAGAGGACGCATACTGGAAGGTACAGTCATCGGCGCCAAAATGGACAAATCGGTCATCGTAAAACGAAACTATCAGTTCTATGTGCCAAAATTCAAACGCTACGAAAGACGACACGGCCACATACCTGCCCACAACCCGCCGTGCCTCAGCGCAAAAGAAGGCGACGTTGTAAAAGTTGCAGAATGCCGCCCGATAAGCAAAACCGTTTCATTTGTAGTCATTGAAAAACTGGAGGAAGAAAAGAGTGGCGGCAAGAGCTAAAGGACGAGCATTCATATCCAGAGGAGTTCTAGGTCGAAGACCCAAAATTTCCCGGGGAATACCAGTTGGTGCCATGATAAAATGTACGGACAACAGCGGCGCCAAAGAACTGCGTGTAATTCAGGTGCTCGGATATAAAGGACGATTAAGGCGTGTACCTTCTGGCGCTGTAGGCGACATGATAATTGTTTCAGTGAGAAAAGGCGCCCCTGACATGAGAAAGAAAATCTTTAAAGCAGTTATCGTTCGACAAAGAAAACCATACCGACGCTCCAACGGAGTGTGGATACAATTCGAAGACAACGGCGCAGTCATTATGACCCCGGAAGGGGAAATGCGAGGCTCAGAAGTCCGAGGTCCAGTGGCTAAAGAAGCAGCGGAGCGATGGCCAAGAATAGCAAGCGCGGCGAGCATCATTGTATAGGAAATGAAAACAATGAAGACAATTCAGCCTAGGAAACAAAGAAAAAGGCTGTTTCAAGCCCCACTGCACATACGATACAAGCAGTTTTCAGCACTGCTTTCACCAGAGTTAAAAGCATCACACAACACTCGATCGGTTCCAGTGCGAGCAGGAGACACCGTGAAAATCATGAGAGGCGACCGTAAGGGATTCGAAGGCAAAGTTGCAAGAGTTGACCGCCAGAAATATAGAATCTTCGTTGAAGGAATAACCCGTGAAAAAGTTGACGGTTCAGCTATACAGATTCCGATACACCCTTCCAAAGTCATGATTATACATCTCAACTTAGACGACAAGTGGCGCAAAAAAGCCCTAAAACGAAAAACAGAAGGAAAATCTGTAGAGAAACCCATAGAAGAAAAGCCTGTAGAAGAGAAGCCCGAAGCCCCAAAGAAGAGAAGAAAGCGAAAGACCGAAACCCGAAAGGCAAAGGTCAAGACTTCAACCAAGACCAAGCCAGCAGGGAAAAGTGGAGGAACCTAAAAATGGGCAAAAAAGGAGGCAAAAGACACCTAAAAAGAAAACCAGCGCCAAAATTCTGGCCTATCCACCGCAAGGAAGCGGTTTTCACTGTTAGGCCAAAACCTGGCCCGCACCCTATCTCAAGATGTGTTCCCCTCACCCTAATCGTACGTGACATACTTGAAATCGTCAAGACAAGACGAGAAGCCAAGAAGATAATCTCTCAAGGAAAAATCTTGGTTGACGGCAAGGTTCAAAGAGAAGATCTGTTCCCAACAGGACTAATGGATGTTATAACCATACCTGACATGAAGAAGACATATCGAGTTTTACCCTCTCAAAAAGGACTTGTCCTCCATCCTGTCGGGAAAAAAGAAAAAGCTGGATTCAAACTCTGCCGAATTGAAAACAAAACAACAGTCAAAAGCGGGCACATACAACTTAACTTCCACGATGGAAAAAACATGCTGGTTCGCGTGAAAGATGCTAATCACCCTGAAGAGGACGTTTTTCAAACCCTTGACACATTAAAAATCAACCTTTCAAAGCAAGAAATCATTGGGCACTTCAAGCTGAACGATGGCGCACCAGCCATAATCATTGATGGAAAAAACATAGGGAAGTCTGGCAAAATCGTAGCCATCGAGAAGAGACCCGAGCAAAAACGAAGAAGCACTCTCGTAACGATTGAAGACAACAATGGAAATCGTTTCCAAACAACCATGGACTACATCTTCGTCATCGGCGACAAACAACCTCACATATCGTTAACGGAGGTCAACTAACAATGTCAGTTGAAGAAATCCGCAAAAAGTGGCAAGGTAACCCGATGCTTAAACCCAGAATTGAGAAAGTCACCGTAAACATGGCGGTTGGAAAATCTGGAGAAATCCTTGAAAGAGCAGCGAAGGTTCTAGAAGAGCTAACTGGACAAAGACCATGCAAACGTAAAGCCAAGAAAACCATACGCGACTTTGGAATCAGAGAAGGCGAGCCCATCGCCTGCATAGTAACTTTGCGAAAAGAGAAAGCAAAAGAATTCCTTAAAAAAGCGTTGGTTGCAGTGGACAACAAAATTTCAAAAGAAAAATTCGACAACTTCGGCAACTTCTCCTTCGGCATCAAAGAGCATATTGAGATGCCCGGCACAAAATACGTGCCAGAACTGGGCATTCACGGCATGGACGTATGCGTCACGCTTTGCCGACTAGGATACCGCGTGAAAAAGAGGCGCCACGCCAAATCAGCCGTAGGGTCAAAACATAAGTTAGCTCCCGAAGAGGCTATGCTTTTCATTAAAGAAGAATTGGGAGTTGAAATCATATAGGAAAAAGGTGAAATCACAGTGGGAAAACTGAAACCTAAGAAAACGTACAAGTTTGGCAAGGGAAGCCGACCCTGTCGACGCTGCGGCTCTTACGGTTCAGTCATTCGTCGGTACGGGTTAAACTTATGTCGTCAATGCTTCCGTGAAGTCGCTAAACAGCTTGGCTTCGAAAAGTATGAGTAGAGGGGGATAAGACAAGACTTGACTATGGATACACTTTCAAACGGTCTTACATCCATAATGAACAACGAACTGCGAAACAAGCCAGAATGCATAATAACCCCAGCCTCAAAGCTCTTGGGACGCGTCCTGAGAGTGATGCAGCTAAACGGATTTATAGGCGAGTTTGAGTTCATCGATGACGGCCGTTCAGGCAAGTTCAAAGTGCAACTTTTTGGGCGCATCAACAGATGCGGCGCCATAAGACCTCGCTATCCAGTGGGAACCGACAAATTTGAAGAATGGGAGAAGCGGTTTCTTCCAGCTCGGGATATTGGCCTTCTCGTGGTTTCAACTCCGCAAGGGGTAATATCTCATAAGGAAGCAAAAGAGAAAAAGGTTGGAGGGCGTCTCCTAGCCTTTATTTTTTAGGTGAATTGAAGATGCAGGCCATTGAAGCTGTTAAGACTGTTGAGGTTCCGGACGATGTTGAGGTTCAGGTAAAGGGGAGAATTGTCACCGTTAAAGGAGAGAAAGGCACGTTTACACGAAATTTTTCAAAAGCACCTGTAACTATTGAATTGGATGAAAAAACCATTAGGGTTCAGGCGAATTGGCCTCGGAAAAGAGAGGCGGCGCTTGTAGGCACGATTAGTTCTCATATACAAAACATGATAGTTGGAGTAACGAAAGGTTTCACTTATAAGATGAAGATAGTTTTCTCTCATTTTCCAATCTCTGTCAAGGTGAAAGAAAACACGGTGCTGATTGAAAACTTCACTGGAGAGCGCAGTTCCCGCAAAGCCAGAATAATGGGCGATGCAAAAGTTTCAACTAAAGGCGACGACGTTATTGTGCAGGGAATCAACATTGAAGATGTAAGCCAGACAGCGGCTAACATTCAAAGGGCAACAAAGATCAAAAAGAAGGACCCAAGGGTTTTTCTCGACGGCATCTATGTCTCTGAACGATTGGAGGGAATGGAAGCCTAATGAACCCGAAGAAGCAAGAAGTCGAGAATTCAGTGAAAGCGCGAGCTTTAGCTTTGCGTAAGCGCCTTAAGAGCAAGAAGCCAAGGTTCAGGCGGCAAGAAAGTTGGCGTTACAAGCGGGTGAGCGAGATTTGGAGAAAGCCTAGGGGCATGGACAGCAAGATGCGCAAGAAAAAGAAGGGTTGGCCCAAATCGGTTGAGATTGGATATCGCGGTCCTAAGGCGGCACGCGGGCTTCATCCATCTGGTTATATCGAAGTTTTGATTCACACAGTAGACGATGTGGAGAAGGTTAATCCGAAGACCCAGGCGATTCGGATTGCCCATACTGTTGGAGCGAGGAAGCGTATTGAAATCACTGCTCGAGCCGGAGAGATGGCTATTCATGTTCTTAACCCGAGAGAGGTGGAGAAGCCGTTGGCAGAAGAGGAAGTAGAGGAGGCTGAAGCAGTGGCGGAGACCGAAGAGGCGGAGGAGAAGAAATAGATGAGTCTTAAAAGTCAACGGCGCTTGGCAGCTCAGGTTCTTAAAGTAGGCGCAAATCGGGTTTGGATAGATCCTGAGCGCAACGAGGATGTTGAAGTTGCGATTACACGCGAGGAAATTCGAAAATTGGTTCACGAAGGCGTAATTAAGGCTCTTCCAAAGAAGGGTATAAGTCGGGTTCGAGCTCGGGCTTTGCATAAAAAAAAGAAGAAGGGCTTAAGAAGAGGACCTGGCAGTAGAACAGGGACTGCTCGGGCGAGGATCTCTAAGAAGGAGGCTTGGATGAGGCGTATTCGAGCCTTGCGAAGGCGCCTGCGGGAATGGAAAGCTAAACGGGCAGTCACGGAGAGCAGTTATCGTCGGCTTTATACATTAGCTAGCAGTGGAGTTTTCAGCTCTATTGCAGAGATGGAACGATACGCAAAGGCTCATGACTTGTGGAGGAAACGCTAGGATGGCGACTGGTCCTCGTTATAGTGTTGCTTTCCGCAGGCGAAGAGAGGGGAAAACCAACTATCGTCGGAGGAAGGCTCTTGTTTTATCCGGCTTGCCTCGGTTTGTTGTGCGTTGCACGTTGAAGCGAGTGATTACTCAGGTGATTAAGGCTGAAATTGTTGGCGACAAGGTTCTCGTGTCTGCTGACTCCAGTGAGCTAGCTAGAAAGTATGGTTGGCTGGGTAACCGTTCTAATCTGCCTGCAGCCTACCTCACCGGGTTACTGTGTGGTCTTAAGGCTTTGGCGTCTGGTGTAAAAGAGGCTATTCTTGACATTGGCTTGCAGTCGCCAACTAAAGGTTCAAAGATTTTTGCAACACTTAAAGGTGTTTTAGACGCCGGTGTATTAGTGCCGCATGGAAAAGATATTTTGCCCAGCGAAAAGAGGATACAGGGACAGCATATTGCCGCTTATGCTAAGCAGTTAGCTTCTAATCAAGAGGTGTATCAAACTCGTTTTTCTGAGCATCTGTCTCGGGGGTTGCCTCCGGAACAGCTAGCAGAGCATTTCGTTTCTGTGAAGGAGAAGATTGTTTCGTCCTTTAAAGAGGAAAAGGTGCCGGAAAAGAAGAGGGCTGAGGTTAAGCTTAAGGTTAAAAGAAAGAAAAAGATAAGGCGAAAGGCTGTTGCTAATTTGAAGTCTAAGCCTAAGTCTAAACGTCGTGTGTCTAAAAAGAAGAAAAAGGGTGAGGTTGAGAAATGAGTCCTCGTCGTGGAGGAAGAAGAAGAAGAAGAAGGAGTTCTCGAGGTGGAAGAAGAAGGGTTGAGGAGAGACTTGCAGCTTGGGTGCCTCGTACAAAGCTTGGGAAGATGGTTCAAGATGGGCGCGTCACTTCGATTGAGGAGATTTTCGTTGAGGGATTGAAGATTCGGGAGCCTGAGATTGTGGATGTGCTTCTTCCTGAGCTTCAGGAGGAAGTGATCAACATTAACTTGGTTCAGAAGCAGACTGATGCAGGGGAGAAATCTCGGTTTAAGGCGATTGTGGCTGTCGGCAACCGCGACGGCTATGCTGGCATGGGCGCTGGTAAGGCTAAGCAGGTGCGGACGGCGATTGAGAAGGCTGCAGTTGATGCTCGGCTTAACCTTATTTTGGTTCGCAGGGGCTGTGGAAGCTGGGAATGCGGGTGCGGGCGTCCTCATACTTTACCTTTTCAAATACGCGGTAAATGTAGCAGCGTTGAGGTTTTGCTTATGCCTGGTCCCCGGGGACTCGGCTTAGTTGCAAGCGAGGTTGCCAAGGTGATTCTCGGTTTGGCAGGGGTTAAAGACTGCTGGACGAAAAGTTTTGGTTCTACGAGGACCGTTCCGTCTTTTGCTTATGCAGTTTTTGATGGGTTGAGGAAAACCTATAGTCTGGTGACTCGGACGGAGTGGGTTAGATAGCGATGACGGAACAGCGAAAGTGTTTGGCGGTTGTTCGAGTTCGAGGGATAAGCGACATTTATCACAAAGTTAAAGAGACAATGGAGCTTTTACATCTGAATCGTAACTGTCATGCAACCTTTGTGGATAACCGACCCGCTTATGTTGGCATGTTGAAGAAGGCACATCACTTTTTGACTTGGGGCGAGATTTCAAAGGAAACCATAGCTTTGCTTCTGAAGAAGCGAGGTAGACTTGTGGGCAACAAGAAGCTTACGGATGAGTATGCAAAGGAGATAGGCTTCAAATCGCTGGATGAACTTGCAGAAGCCATACACAAAACTAAAGTTGAGTTCAGTAAGTTGCCGAAGATGAAGCCTGTGTTTCGGTTGCATCCGCCAAGCAAAGGGTACAAAGGCAAAGTGAAGAGAAGCTTCACAACTGGAGGCGTCACGGGCTACAGAGGCGAAGACATAAACAACCTAATAGAAAAAATGGCTTAACGCACGCACACTTGCCCTAGAGAATGTAAGTATGGATTATTTTGGATTGTCTCTTTCACGTTTTTCACTCAACAGAGCTAAAACTCTGCCCACAGCCTCGTGAATAGCTTTGTCCAGATGAATATTTACTGTGGCTCTAATAGCTGGTTCGGGTCGTTCGAAGTTTGGTTTTTCTTGATTTCACATAAGATAGATAATTTTCTATTGCTTCAAGGGTTACGTGCCAGTCTTTTCCTATTTTGATTGCAGCAATTTTTCCACGGCGGGCAAGCAGGCTAAGATACTCTTGGCTATATGGGGTATCTCTTGCGACTTCAGCAAGTTTCATGAAGTGTCTTCTTCCATTTGCAGGCGCGATAGCACTAAGATAAAGATCTAACGATTCTTCGACGCACCGAGCTATGAAATTCACAAAAGGTTTCAGGTTTCCATTGTCTGCTTTTTTAAGCGTATCATAATATCTGCGTCGATCATAGGTTCTGACAAGGGTAAACGGGTACCCGTGTTTAATTAAAAGTAGATTCATCAATAATCTTGCAATCCGCCCATTTCCATCGTCAAAGGGATGAATGGCAGCTAGTTTGTAGTGAAAAATAGCTGCTATCTCGATTGGTCTCAATTCATTAGGATTAGTCTTCAGCCATTTGATGAGATCTGACATCAAGTTTGGCACTTCGAGAGCGGGAGGTAGAGTGTAATTGGAGCCCTCTATGAAGACCTGCGAATTCCGGTAGTTTCCGGCGTTTTCAAGGATACCCGAGAATATTATTTCATGGACTCTCAAGATGTCGCTCTCTTTCGGAGCACGATCTTTCAAAGTTTCGATATACTTGATTGCACGAGGATGATTTTTGGCTTCGAGGTGATCGCGAAGACTCTTGCCACCAATTGTTATTCCCTCTCTGATTACGAGTTGTGTTTCACGGTGTGTCAACATGTTTCCTTCGATCGCGTTGGAATTATAGGTATACTCAATTTCCATTCTTTCACGTAATTTCCGTACTATCTCTGTTGGCAATGGTCTATGCTCATCTAGTTCAATTTTTTTCGCAATGATTCTCTCGTGTAGGTTTTCATTTATCAGATTCATGAATGTAGGTATCGTTAAAACGATATAAAAACGTATCGTTTTATCGTAATTCTCATATTTCCGATATAAAGTGGAATCTAGCTGTTTATTAGCAAGTTCATTTTCTCTGCAACAGAAATCTGATTGCTATGTTGATGTTATGTGCATATACCTGTGTGTAATGATAGAGTTTATATTTCACCTTGATTTTTAATCCTTATTCTATAAGAAAAGGTGAAGGCTTTGAGCGAACGCTGGTGGAAACGCAAAAAACGACCCCGTGACCCATGGTTCAGCGACATATTCGACGAATTCGACCGCATAGAACATATGATGGACGAAATGATGCGCCAAGCCTTCCAGCCACCGACAAAGAAAGGAACTAAAACCAAAGGACCCTACATCTACGGTTTCTCCATGACCACCGGACCCGACGGAAAACCAGTCATCAAAGAATTCGGAAACCTCAAACCCAACCGCAGGCCTTCTAAAGCGCAGATAAGAGAGATAAAAGAAGAAAGAGAACCCCTAGTCGACGTCCTCGAAGAAGACAAAACAATAGCCATCGTCGCTCAACTGCCAGGCGTAGAAAAAGGAGACATCGATGTGCACATCACAGAAACCCAGGCAACAATCTCTGTAAACACGCAGGAACACAGCTACTACAAGAAACTTCAATTGCCAGCGATAGTGGACCCAGAATCTGTTAGAACATCCTTCAAGAACGGAGTTCTCCAAATAACACTACAGAAAATGCTGCTCGAAAAATTCTCTCACAAAGAATAGCCTATTTTTCCTTCATGCCAGCTTAAGGTGTCTTCTCCAAAACCAACTCAACAACCAGCTTCTGTGAACCGCGAACAAATGCAAGCTTGACCGTGTCCCCAACTTTTTTCCTTTGAACTTCTCTCTGTAACTCCTTTACACTGCGGATAGCCGTATCATTTAACCCAACAATGATGTCCCCCTTACCCAAACCTGCCCGGTCAGCAGGACCCTTAGACACGACTTCGGCAACAAGAACCCCACTATCAACAGACAAACCATAGTAATCAGCTATTTCACGAGTAACGCTTAGACCGCTAACACCAATCCAGGGCCACAAGACCCGTCCAAAACGAATAATATCGTCCGAACACCTCTCAGCCGAATTAATGGGAATCGCAAAGCCAATACCATGTGCAAAAGGAATAATCGCCGTGTTAATCGCAATGACACGCCCGTGGACATCGACAAGAGGACCACCACTATTCCCAGGATTAATCGCAGCGTCAGTTTGAACAAAACCCTCAAAAACAACCTGCTTAGACCGAATCGACCGGTTCACTGCGCTGACAACACCAGCAGTCACACTGGGGCCTCCAGTCAATCCAAAGGGATTTCCAATGGCGAAAACTCTCTGCCCCACCTTCAACTTGTCTGAATCACCAAGCTTAGCAGCTGGAAACCGTTCACCGTCAACCTTAACCACCGCAATATCCGTGCTCGCGCAGGTGCCAACAAGCTTGCCAGCCAACACTTCGCCGGAAACCATGGTTACCTCAATCTTCTCAGCTCCTTGAACCACATGATTATTAGTTAGAACATAGCCTTTCGAGTCAATTATTACGCCTGAACCCATCCCCTTTACAGGGACCACACGATAGAAGACGTCGTGAAGAAGCCGAACAGTATTGATGTTAACCACGCTGCGGCTTACTTTCTCAACAACTTCAAGAACAGAAGACTCGTCATAAGACATACGTAATCTCCTCTTTTCTTCATACTTACATAGCAAAGAGAAAAATAAGAATTGTTGTTTTTCGAGACAAGTAGGCTTTCATAGAGTTGCTGAACCTAGCTGATCAATTCCATGTTTTCCCCACAACAAACAAGCGTGCCCCCACCAACCTTAGAAACAACAACTTCATTACCGCAAACATTACAACGATACTTTTCACCAATTCTCTGAACTCCCAAAATCTCACCCCCTTTAAAACTTTAAAAAAGAAAAAAGGAAGTTGGGTTTTTGCGGAAACAAGAAACCATGCTCACTTGGGCCTTTTAGCGAGAACAGTCTTCCAAGTATCAGCGTGATCTTCCTCGTCATGTATGCATGCAAGCGTTTCCATATGCTCCATTTCATCTTAGCTATCTTTTCAAAGAGACCTATTATAGCTGGGCTTTCCATGCCTTCAGCCATCACGTGATGATACAAATATTGTACTATGGCGCCAATCTCAAGCCCCAAGTCCATGTTCAAAGCCTTAATGATCTTCGGTCTATCTGCTTTTTTCATCATGAAGCTCATTCAAACACCACTTAATCCATTCTTTCAAGCTAGGATATTTATCCCCATTTGCCTTTAATGTCTCATTCAACTATGACAGTTTTCTCTTTTCCTTCCCATATTCCGTGCAGGTTGCAGAACGCTCGGGCTCTTAAAGTTGCTGCCTCGTTTAGGGTTACATTGAGGTTCACAAAGTAGCCGTCGCACATCTCTGGAGCGAAATTCACTCTGGATACTAAGCGTTCTCCAGCGTAGAGCTCCACCCAATTTATCCAATGGCCCAAGGTGTTCGGATGCTCAACGCCGTGGATCCCGCCGACTTTAACTCTCACTGCGAAGGCTTCTTTTGCTTTAACTTTTTCAGGTGCCTCGATGATTGGCACGTGCTTCTTGGCCATGACAGTTAGGTTTGTCCAGTCTTTGGGTTTATTCAGTTCCGTCAACGAAAACTCTTTTTCAGACATGTTCTTTCACAGTTCCCTCCTATTATGGTCAACCGATTTTAAAACTTCCTGAATTTCTCCTTAGAAGCGCCACATATTGGACATCTGTCTGGAGCAGAACCCTCCAACGTGTATCCGCAAACTTCACAGATGAAGACAGGCCCAAGCGCAATGTCTTCTCTTCTTTCAATTCCCTGCTTGGCCTTTTGATACATGCCAGCGTGAACTTTCTCCGCTTGAAGCGCCGCGTTTGTAGACCTCTGAGCTCCCTTCTCTTCTTGCAGTTCTGCTACCGCCTTGTATGCTGGGTACATTTCATCCACCTCAAAAGTTTCTCCGTTGATTGCAACCTGCAAATTGTCCGCTGTCTTATGAACTAAACCTAACACATTGTAATGGTTGGTTGCATGTAACTGCTCAGCATAGGCTATGGCTCTGAAAAGTCGCGCAACATTGGGAAATCCTTCCTGCTCAGCCTTGTTAGCAAAGATTAGATACCGTATGTGGGCTTGGCTTTCTCCAGCAAAAGCGCTCTTAAGGTTATCTTCGGTCATTTTTCTCATTTTTCAGCCTCCTTTTTGACTGTTTCATTACTAGATGAGCCGATAAACTTAATAGATTGTATTGATTTAAAAGTATTGTGCACGAAAAACGGAAAGGAAATTAATGAATCAGTATGAAAATCGGATAAAAGAGGGTGAATCAGTTGGTCGATCAGCTTGATTTGAAAATCCTTAAACTTCTTCAAGAGGATGGAAGCCGTACATTCACGGAGATGGCGAGAAAACTGAGGTTAAACGAATCGACCGTTAGGAAAAGGGTTATGGCGCTTCGCGAGAAAGGAGTCATAAAGAAATTCACTGTAATCATCGATCCTTCAAAGGTGGGATTCAACACAGTAGCCATAATAGGCGTTGATGTTGACCCGCCAAAACTCTTAGAAGTAGCCCAAAAACTCTGCGACATTCCAGAAACAAGGTATGTTGCAACTTCAACGGGCGACCACATGATAATGACCGAAATCTGGGCAAAAGGCGGAAAAGAACTTTTAAAGATAATGTCAATGAAAATCGGGAAAATTGAAGGTGTGAACAGGATTTGCCCTGCAATAATCCTTGAAAAACTTAAGGTCTGACTCTGCAAAAGGAGGATGAATTGTTGATTAAGAAAAATTTGTTAGAAAAATCGGTTGAAGAGTACAACAAGTTTCATGGGGCAGAGGCGAAAGTCAAATTTTTGAGACAGCACGAAAATACGCTGGGGCATTTGTTAGTGCAGTTTGAAGGGCCTTTCTGTTTCAGCTGTGCCCAAGACGAATACTATGTGGACTATCAGATTCTGCTTGAAGAGATTACTGGATTAAAGTTCCAGTTGGGCTCCATAAAGCCAGTGGAAAACGGCGTTACCGTGGACTTCGAATATTACAAAACCGAGCAAGCGTTGGTTTATGTGTTACACTTCTAGTAGTTCTTTTTTGAAGTCTACAAATTTTTCTGCTCTGTCCTTTTTGACTAGAACGGTGTCTTCTGTTTTTATTGTGCCTATCTCTTTTCCTGTCAAGGGAGCGTGTCCAACGTTTAGGACCATGTTTTCTTTTACTTCTGTGGCTCTTTGTTGAACGATTATGGTTGTGATTGGGTCTTCTTCGAATCTTAAGCCGACGCCGTGCGCGAAACCGTAGACGTAGTATTTTTCAACTCCATGTCGCTTGTAAACCTCTTGAACTTTCCTTTCTAACTCGTTTAGTTTCAGTTTAGGTTTAAGTTCTGCAATGTATGTGTCTACGGCTTCGTTGAAGGCGTGAAAGGCTTTTCTTTGTTCGTTCGATGCTGAGCCTACAAAGACCGTGTGGGCTATGTCGGAGAAGTATCCTCTGAACGCTGGCATAACATCAATCATAACTGCGTCTCCATCTTTGATTTTTTTGTTCATTGGATGCGCATGGATTCTGGGTTTTCCAGCGTTAACATAGACCAAAATGGATTCTGCACCTTGCTTTCGTGCGGCGTATTCGGCTTCTCCGGCAATGGCTGTTTCGGTGACTCCAACAGAGACCGCGTTGATTGCAGCTTCCAAACTTGTTTTTGCAATCTCTGAAGCCTTACGTATCAGTTCTATTTCTGTTAGGTCTTTAATCATCCGTAGCTTCATGATCAAGCCGTGAACGTTTACTATCTTTTTTCCAGGGTTCAGGTTTCTGAACTGCTCGAAGAGGAGGGCTGAGGCGTCTATATCTATGTCGAAGCCTAAAGATTGCACGTTTAGTTGTCGAATATGGGAGGTTACGGATTTCATGAGTTCCTCAACTTTTCTGTATCCAAGTATTTTGTCTATCCACGTCCATTTTCGAAGCTCTTCTACTTCGTCTTCAAAAGCAAAAATTATTGGAGGTTCCTTTAATGGCAGCAAGACGGCTGGTTGCCACCATGGAATTCCAGTGAAATAGGCGAAGCTGTAGATGTTTCTTATCATCACGGCGTCGATGTCGTTTCTTTCCATTAACTGATTGAAGCGTTCAGTTCTCTGCTTGTATATATCTTTGCTCATGAGTATCCAACCATTATGATGTGAGCTATTGAGTTTAGAGTCAGTGAATTTCAGTTTTGCGATTAATTGAGATAGAAATCACAAAAGGAAAGTGGAGGATGAAGAAGAGGGTTTTACTAGATTTCGATTGGTTCTCCCTTTGGTTTTTTCTTCGCCTTAGTCTTTTTCAGCGTAACCTCGAGGACTCCGTTTTTGTAATTGGTCTTAGCTGATTTTGGGTCGACATTTTCTGGCATTTCAAGCTCCTTGTAGTATTTGCGTTGAGGCGTATTCACAGATATTGTGAGCACATCTTCGGTTCCATGAAGCTTAATGTCTTCCTTTTCAACCCCTGGCAGTTCAGCAAGGACTTTAACCTCTTTGTCAGTGGTTATCACATCTACGAGAGGTTCACGTTCCTCTCGGACATCCAAGCGAGGTTTTGCCACTCCAAAGGGTGCAGACTTAAGCGAAGGTTTCACGTTGCCGAACTCGGAGATCTTTGGCTTTCCATCAGGCCCAATGGTCATGGAGTAACCGTAAACGAAGGGTCCCCATTCGCGTACTGTTGTGCCATCTGGAAGCTTTCGTTCCCGCACGTAGTCCTTTGGAAGTCGCGTTGTAAACTCTTTGAACTCCTTCTCCATCATTTCCTCAATGTCACGCATCACCTCTTCGACGTCGCCGAAGAACCAGCTACGGAAATACGGGGAACGACGCATCCTTCTTCTAATCCACTCTGGAAAATATTCCCAACTCACACAGGTTCACCTCTGATAAAAGAAGATAAACAAATGGTTTTATAAACATTTCAATTTTTCTGGACTCAGAATTGAAAGTGAATAGACGGCAAGCTATGATTAGCTATATGGACAAGAATTCTTCTTGGCAACGTTAACTATCTTTTTTTCGTGTGTTCAAAAACTTGAACAGGCTGTTCAAAACCATTGCATTAAATCCCACGTTGTCCATTATTTTTCTAATAGGTGAAACATGAAAATGGCAGGAGGCATGCGACCTGTAGGTGTCGCGTCCGCGCGTCTAAGTGAGGCTCCTCTTAAAGCTTTAACCAAAGTCTTAGTTGAAAACGCCAACAGCATTGGAAAAACTAGCCAGGCAAGTTGTCCACATTTCGTTGGATATCTGAAAACTCGTTCAAAAGATTCTCCAGTTCCAGATGAATGTCTAACTTGTGCCGCACTCATGAAATGCATGTAACTGTTTGACCCTAGGAAAAGGCGCGCTAGTTTGTGTTTGTTCTTCAGGAATTGCCATCATCAGTTCTTGCTCTAGCTATCAACTAGTAGCATGCTTGGTTGGCGAGAAAATCAAAAAAGGGTTTATTGTCATCGAACCTGTGCTTCAGGCGCTTTGGTTCTAATTACCGTAGTATGGGCTTAGCCTCCCCAAGCTCCAGCCACAAAAAGAGTATCAGACACAGCGTCCACGTTTTTCAAAATGTCTAAGAGGTTGTCGATCAATCTAGCTTTCTTCAATGTGCCTGCAATTTCACTTCTCTCACCGCCGCGGGAATTCTAGGAAAGCATCATGCGCCTAAACCTCAGAATAAACTATCGTAAAACTTATCGTAAAATTGGGGGATAACCATTATTACTTCGAAAATGTCAATGTTGAAATGTTGACGGAGTTAACCTTGCCCCTTTCCCATTCATACATGTCTTTGCATGATTCTCTCACAACAATCTTTCATCCTAGTTTTCCATAGTTTTCCCCTATTTTCTCTTGTTTTCACCATAGCTTTCATGGAAAATACCATGGAGTTGATGCTTCCTTATGGAAAGTCTTTTATTCATTAACCATTAATCACCATATCTGATTATTGATGGAGGAAAACATATGGCTAAATGTCCAAAATGTGGCCGTGATGTCGCTACTGAAAGAAAATCATGGAAAATGGCTGGACGACCGGCCAAAGATGGCAAAAGGATGCAGTTGACAATTGGGCTTTTCGACTGCCCCAGCTGCAAAAAGGCGTTCAGAGTTGTTCTCGACAAAAGGAAGATTTAGACGACCAGAAAAGCTAGGCAAAAAGACACGGATACCGTAACAATGTTGGGGCAAGTTTAGATGTCCCTGATGTGGCAAGAAGTTCAGAGGAGTATACGGTGAGGCTAAACTTGGAGCAGAAGGAATGGAGGCTTAAGCGCCATCCCACCACCCCTTAATTTTTTTTAAAAAGCGTTAAGTTTTTAACATAAAAGGGGAATCTGTTCTGCTATTACATGCAAGCACAAAACAGGAATAAAGCAGGTGAAGAACTTGAATTTGAAAAGACTACTACAGATTTTGAAACGTGACTACATAGGAACCATTGTTTTGGCAATAATCCTTTTTGTCGGCGTTTTCGCTTTTTGGTTTGGATTACGATTTGTATTTCAAACCGAGTTTCCCTTGTTAGCTGTAGCCTCTGGGAGCATGGAACCCTTCTTATCCAGAGGAGATTTAATTAGAGTGCAAGGGATATCCAACTTTTCTGAATTGCACGTCGCGTTATATAAGTTCCCTAATGGCACTTTAAACGCCGCTCCCGGCGAAGTTATTGTTTATTATGACCCTCGATATGAAAGGACCCCGGTTTATTTGCCTGTGACGGGAGGAGAGACCCACCTCATTGTGCATAGAGCCGTAGAAAGAAAGCTTGAAAATGGAACATGGTTTTTCTACACGAAGGGAGATGCCAGCTCGGGTTCGAGCTTCGACCCTTGGAGCCCGATTCGACAGGACCTAATAGTTGGAAAGGTTGTTGGAAAAGCGCCATGGCTTGGCAACATTCCATTGTTTATGCATGAAAATCGTGTCTTGGCAACATTAGTTATCGTTTTCTTGTTTGTAGTTCTAGTCATCGTAGACTTCGCTTTCCCCAAAAAAAGGGGCAAACAAACTGAAGGTCAAGAAGAAAAGCTGTCAAATCATAATGCCAACAGTTCTTCTCATCGGATCTGTGAAACATCCGTTTTGCGTGGAACGAAAACCAAAGGTTAAGCTAAGCCTTATAAATATCCCTAAATAATGGTTCGTAGAGTCAAAGCTCTATTAGAGAGGTGTTTGTGTGTCAAAGGTTAAGGCTACAATTAAAATTGAAAACGTTGTTGCTTCTGCAACGCTTAACCAGAGAGTGGACTTGAACGCCGTGGTGAAAGGCTATCCAGGCGTAGAATATCGTCCAGAGCAGTTTCCAGGCCTAGTTTTCCGGTTGAAACGACCTAAAACCGCCACGCTGATCTTCAACTCTGGCAAAATGGTCTGCACTGGAGCTAAATCAGAGAAAGAAGCCAGAAGGGCGGTGATGAAAGTTATCAAGGAGCTTAAGAAAAGCGGAATAATCATCGTTAGCAAGCCGGAATTAAAGATACAAAACATTGTTGCTTCTGCCAGTCTTGGAGGCATGATAGACCTGGAGAAATCAGCTTATGCACTTGAAAAGACCATGTATGAACCCGAACAGTTTCCAGGGCTCATCTATCGTATGGCCGTTCCAAAAGTCGTGATTCTCCTGTTCGCAAGCGGCAAACTCGTATGCACTGGCGCCAAACACGAGGAGGACGTTTACGTAGCGGTTGATAAGCTTCATGAAAGACTTGAAAAGGAAGAACTAATCTACTACGAGTAGGCTCATTTCATTTTTCACTTTTGTTCACAAGAATAAACTGTGCTTTCAGTTTTTTTCCAAAGATTCTGAGACAGCTTTCATCAAGAGATTAGAACCCTTCTCGAAAACAAAAAGGCTTTTACTGAAGGTTTTGTTGTATCTTTTGACTCTGCGGTCGTTGGTAGTGAAGAAAGATTCGAAAGACGTCTTCGGCTTGTTCGTTAAGCCTATTCGGAGGATGATTGAGCAGAGAGGATTCTCTTCGCCAACAGAGCCTCAGGAGAAGACTATACCGAAAATCTTGGAAGGAAAAAATGTCCTTCTCATTTCGCCTACTGCAACTGGCAAAACTGAGGCTGCTATGCTGCCGGTTCTTAACATGCTTCTCTTAACGCCGGAGCGTCCGGTTGGAATTAAAGTTCTTTATATTACGCCTCTTCGAGCCTTAAATCGAGACATGCTGGACCGTCTACAATGGTGGTGCAACAACCTAGACATTAAATTGTCTGTGAGACACGGCGACACCGAAACTAAGGAAAGGACAAGACAAGCCCGCAGTCCGCCAGATGTGCTCATAACAACGCCTGAGACCTTGCAGGCCATTTTGCCTGGTTGGATTATGCGTCAACATTTGAGGCAAGTGAGATGGGTCATTGTGGATGAGGTTCACGAGTTGGCTGACAGCAAAAGGGGTAGCCAACTCTCACTTGCGCTGGAAAGACTGAGAAGGATAACTGGTAAAGAATTCCAGATGATAGGGTTGTCTGCAACCATTGGCAGTCCCGAGAAGGTTGCACAGTTTTTAGTCGGCAATGGGCGTCCAGTCGAGATTGTACGGGTGCCCGTTGCTCGACTGATGAAGCTTCACATTTTGTTCCCAAAGCCTTCACATGAAGACTCAGAACTTGCCGCTGCCTTGTTTACCCATCCAGAAGTAGCTGCAAGGCTCCGCGTTATCCGCAGGTGCATCGAGGAACAGAGGTCAGTACTTCTCTTCACAAATACACGAGCTATTTCAGAAGTTCTCGCCAGCCGATTCAAAGTTTGGGACATAGACTTCCCAGTTTCCATACATCACGGCTCCTTAGCGAAGCCTTCTCGGATAGCAGCTGAAAAGGGATTGAAAGAAGGCGACCTGAAAGGGCTCGTCTGCACAAGTTCGTTAGAGTTAGGCATCGATATTGGACGAATAGACATGGTTATCCAGTACATGAGTCCTAGGCAAGCGACAAGGCTCATCCAGCGCGTTGGCAGAAGCGGACACAGAATTGGTCGGATGGCACATGGGCTTATAATCACGATGGATTCGGATGATACGCTTGAAGCTATGGCGATTGCCCGCAGAGCCTACAAAGAAGAGTTGGAGCCAGTGGTGATTCCCGAGAAGCCCTATGATGCTTTGGCTCACCAAATAATTGGCTTGCTGATCCGAAAGAAACGCTGGTATTTCTATGAAATCTACGAGCTGTTTAAGAAAGCGTACCCTTACGCTGACCTCTCTCTTGAGGATGTACAGAAAGTCTTAACGTACATGCACACCCGTTTTCCTCGATTAGCATGGGTTTCCTTCGAAGACATGATTGCCATCAAGCCTCGTCGCACTAAAGCGCTCTACGAATACTATTTTGGAAACCTCTCCATGATTCCAGATGAAAAACAATACTTGGTCGTGGACCAATCATCAGATTCCGCAGTCGGCGTGCTGGATGAAGCTTTTATGGCAGAGCATGGAAAACCAGGGGTCAAGTTCATTATCCGCGGCAGTCCCTGGAATATTATCAGCGTTTACGCCGACAAGGTTTACGTCAAAGCTGTGGACGACCCAACAGGCGCTATTCCAAGCTGGATAGGTGAACAGATTCCTGTTCCCTTCAAGGTTGCGCAGGAAGTTGGAGCCATACGAGGCTTTGTTGAAAAACAACTCCAAAAGGGAACAAAACCCGAACAGATAGCGGAACAGTTATCCAAAAGGTACCCAGCTGACAAGGACACTATTGCACGGGCTCTGCAAGAAACGATCGAGCATGTTAACCTAGGCTGCATGGTTCCAACCGACAAACGTGTGGTGCTCGAAGATTGGGAAGACTTTGTGATTATTCAAGCCAATTTTGGCTCACTAACTAACCGTGCTCTCGCTCAAATGCTAGGCCACCTGCTAACAGATAAAACTGGCTATACTGTGGCTGTTCAGCATGACCCATATCGCATCTTTATTCAAACAATGGGTGCAGCTAACTCGGAAAGGGTAATCGGCTTGATCAATGAACTTAAAATGATGCCGAAACCAGCAGTTCAAAACATGCTAACACGGGCGGCCGTGAGAACAGGCTTATTCAAGCGGAGAATAATTCATGTTGCTCGAAGATTTGGAGCACTCAAAAAATGGGTTGACTTCAGCACAGTAAGCCTAAGAAGTCTAGTGAAAAGCTTCGAAGGCTCGGCCATTTATGATGAGGCTCTCAAGGAAGTTTTCATGAAGGATTTAGACCTTCAACATCTATTGCACGTTCTTAGTCAGCTTCGAAAGGGCGAAATCGAAGTTGTGAAGCTTGAACCACAAGATGCAGTCACGCCAGTTGCTCGAGTTGGCATCGAAAGAGTCAGCATGAAAACCGACCTGATTCCACCTGAAAGAATGAAGCGAATCTTAATTGAATCAGCGAAGGTACGCTTGCTGAATGAGGTTCGCGTCTTCATATGCACCAACTGTTGGGACTACATCGAGATGATTCGCCTCAAAGATTTACCTGACAAGCCGACATGTCCTAGATGCGGTTCTGCTAGCTTAGGTGTGCTTCGCCGAGGAGAGGAGCAAATTCGTGTGCTCGTTGATAAAAGGGGTGAGAAGCTGACGAAGAGGGAGCAGAGATGGCGGGAGCAAGCTCTTAGAACCGCGGAACTTCTGGCAAGCTATGGAAAACCAGCGGCTGTAGCCTTAGCTGGGCGAAAGCTTAGAGTTTCAGATGTAACAGAGATATTCTGGAAAGAGAAAGGTTTGACAGACAACCTTTTCGAGTTGATAATTGAGGCTGAAAGAAACGCATTGAAAAGAAGATTCTGGTAAGTTGAAGAGATCACTACAATCGTATTAGGCTGAAGAATGCTTTTTCATAATTGAAAGTTGAAACTAAACGAGATGTATCAAAGCGAAGTTTTTTTGCAATGAATGCGTTTAAACAAAGTGGATTATTAGTCGTTATGTAGAATTCCAAAACTATAAAAGAAATGTGAGTCAGTAGTTCTTTTTGAAGGAGGGTGTGTGGAAATTAGCTTAGAGTTAAGCCGCAAAAAACATCGAGATGAAGTCTTAAGCCGTTTCAAACACATTAAAACGTGCGTCTTAGCCAGGGAGCTTTGTCTGCTGGTGCGGACTAACCGCGTGGCTTTCAACGTAAAAGACGCCCATGACTGTTGTGCTCTCATTTCTCAACTTTGCTCAGAAGCAGGCTGCAAAGAACCAAGCGATCTTTGCAGGAAGGCATCAGATGCCGTCTTAAACAGCGAGGAGAATTACCTCGATATATGCGCTCAAAGCTGTATGAAATGCGGTGAAGCTAGAAGGCCTCAGCAATCGAATAAGAAGACGCAGTACGTTGCCTGAAAGACACCTATACTTTAACAGCTGTTGTAATCGAGTTTGCCGTTTTTGTTTTCGAAAAAGAAATAAGTATCTAATGAAACACATACTGCATTACAAAACTAGCTGGGGGAAAGAAACTTGTTCATAGCGCCGTTTGTTGCAACACCGCTTCCAGTTGTCCGTCGCATGCTTACATTAGCTGAAGTAAGCCCGGGGGAGATCGTTTATGACCTTGGCTGTGGCGATGGCAGAGTAGTCATTATGGCTGCAGAGAAGTTTGAAGCCCGAGCCGTTGGAGTGGAAATGAGAGAAGACCTTGTTAAGCAAGCACTGGGCAAGATTTCTGAAATGGGGTTAGACGGAAAAGTGAAAATTGTCCACAGCGACATGTTCAAGATTGACCTCACTCAGGCAGATGTGGTTACGCTGTATTTAACAACAAGCGCCAACGACAAGGTAAAACCAAAATTAGAGTCAGAACTGAGGCCAGGAGCTAGAGTAATATCGCACGACTATGAAATCCTCGGCTGGAAACCACTTAAAATCGACAATTTCTGCGAAAACCCAAGACTCGGATACCCATCACACACAATATACGTTTATCGCAGGTGATTTTAAGCTCATTCTAGAGCATCTTCTTTCCTAGAGATTTCGCTCTGTCATTCTTTCAATTTCCTTCAGAACTTTGTCGGCCTTGCTCAAAGCCATTTTTCCTCAAACTAGATATGAGGAGAACGACAATCTATTTTCGATGTCTACGGTGCATGAAGAACGACAATGTGTTTTATGGTTTAACTGGAGAAAAATCTTTAGCCTTTTTTCACTTCCATTTAATGGTGCAGCCAACGGGTTCTGTGTCTTCTAGGGAGACTTTCTCCGCCTTCAGTAGGGCATCTAGGGCGTCTCGGAGATGATGTTGACCGACTTGACTGGAATCGTAAACGTTGTCATCAATTCGGCCATGGTAGCGGAGGGTTCGTTTCTCATCAAACACGAAGATCTCTGGAGTACGTTGAGCCCCGTAGGCTTTGGCTACACTTTGGCTTTCGTCCCTGAGATAGAAGAAGTTGAAGCCCTTCTCTCTGGCGCGAATCTTCATGTTTTCGAAGCTGTCTTCTGGATACTTCTTGTCGTCATTAGCGTTAATGGAGATGAGCACCACTCCTTTTTCCTCATAATCTGTCTGAAGCTCATTGAACCTGTCCTCATAAGCCTTTACAGTGGGGCAATGGTTGCAACTGAACATGACTATGACAACTTTTTTGTCTTTAAAATCCTCCAAGCCGTAGTCCTTGCCGTCGACACCTGACAGGCGGAAGCCAGGCGCGAGATCTCCAATTCTCAGGGTTCTCAATCCTAGTCCTTCCTTGGATTAACGAAAGAATGAATAAAAAAGTGTTTATTAGGTTTGTGATACATTTCTAAAACGCAGTGACTCTGATGCAGACGAAAGGCAGAGACGAAAGGAAGGTGCAAATTTCTGTTGCGAGAATGATTGCAAAATACGCTGAGCGCAGCCCCTTCTTTCTCAACCCAGACGAAGTGGCAGCAAAGAACATCATTGCTGGACTGGTGAGGAACAAAATAAAATACGGATACGCTTACTACCCCTGCCGAGACGTGAAGGGAGTTCCCGAGAAAGACAGAGATAACATCTGCCCATGTCGAACCCACAAGGACGAGATCGCCCGCCAAGGAACCTGTGAATGCGGGCTTTTCGTTAGTGAAGCTTACTTTAATGCACGCGCCGGCATAAGAAGCTAAGCAGAAAAAAGAGGGAGTTTGTGAGGCTATCTCCGTCATACTGATAATATATGTTTATATGCGATGATTTTACTCAAACTGTTTGAATGTCATATGTTGCCGGTTCCTTGGAGATATGTCAACTCTTGGAATTGCCATGCTTGCGGTCTCTGTTGCCGAGGGTTTAGTGTAGTTCTCAATTTTGCTGAATGGATGAGCGTTGTCAAGAACTACGGTGTGGGTTTCACCGCGCCAGGCATAAACAAATTCTACTTGAAACACAAGAGCGACGGCTCATGCACATTTCTCTGCGATTATCATGGCAAAGGCATCTGCAGCTTACAACACATGAAACCTCTGGCCTGCAAGCTTTGGCCCTTCAAAATCTTGAGCAGACCAAAATATGGGAGAGCTAGGCAAGCCATATACGATTATGCTGGGAGAAACTTGTTCATTTATGCAGACCCGTCTTGCCCGGGCTTAGATTGGGGTAATCCAACTAGGAGCTTTTTGAAAACTGCATTAACAGAATTCATAGAGCTTGCTTTGGGGTTGCGAGAGAAACAGTTTGATTCTACGTCTAGGATGCTTTATTCTCCTCAATTCTTAAGGCTGAACAGGCAAAAGCTGAGTAGGATTTAGTATTCGGCGTAATACCTATCGAGATTCGAAAGAAGATTCAGTGCAGTAATTTTCGTTGTAGGCTAGAGAAACTCTCTTCTAATATACCCCGCCATAATGTTAAAGGTTATTACCCCGTTCACCGAACGCTTATGGATCCCCGTAAGCTCACTGATCTCTCTAATAGTCAGAGCCTTATCCGAACCGTGCAATATTCGAAAAATCTTCTCTGTATAGCCTCTGTAACGCGGGGTTTTCTGCAAGTAAAATTCGTCATGGACACATCTTCGTGATCCTTCGGAAGTTAAGACGTATTTAAACCTTAACATGGAGTCGTCTTCTCCTCATTATCCTTTTTACTAACAATAGGTATATAAAAATTGCCAATAACATGAATAGAACATTGTTACAGTTAACTGTGAACACTGCGGATGGTTCGAAAATTGTCTGGCACGGTAGCTGGACATGTCCCTGCAAGCACTCTCTTTTTCTGTTAGCTATAGTGAATGACGCATGCTGCCAGTTCGGTTCTTAGGTCACATGTTTCTGCGTGTGCGATCGTTGGTTTCTGAAGCTAGTATGTCATTGAATAGCTTGTCTTCGATGTTTCCTCCACTTATCACAGCAACGACTGTTTTTTCCTTGAACATATGTCTGTTTTCTATCATTGGGGTGATGGCGGTGGCACCAGCTCCTTCTGAAAACTGTTTTTCCTTATCCCAGAGCAAGTAGATTGCTTTTCTTATGGTCTCTTCCTTGCATAACAAGATCTTGTCAACATGGTTTTTGATAATCTCAAACGTGATAGATTCGTCTTCAATACCCCCATATAGACCATCTGCAATAGACTCCTTCATCTCTACTTCGACTATCTTGCCAGCCTTCAAAGATTCATGCATGACCGGGGAAGCTTCTGACTGCACTCCTATAATCTGTACCGTAGGTTTAATGGTCTTTGCGGCTACGCTTATTCCAGAGATCAAGCCTCCGCCCCCAACAGGCACTATTACTGTGTCGACACTGGGTAAATCTTCAAGAATTTCAAGTGCAATTGTTCCCTGCCCCGCGATAACCAATCTGTCGTTGTAGGGAGAGATGTAGGTCAAACCGTCTTTCCTTGCCAGATCTATCGCTTTCTGCTCGGCTTCGTCGTAAATATCTCCGTATAAAATTAGCTCTACGGCATATTTCCTGATTTTGTCGATTTTCACCTTCGGCGTGTTCTCTGGAATAATTATCTTAACTGGGATGCTTAGCTTCTCTGCGGCGATGGCAACTGCCTGAGCGTGATTTCCCGCGGAGGCGGTAATGATTCCCCGTTTGATTTCTTCGGAATCCAAGTGCAGTATCTTGTTGAGAGCTCCTCTTATCTTGAAGGAGTTTGTTGTCTGCAGGTTTTCAAGTTTCAGGTACACTTCGCCGCTACAGAAATTACTTAAGAATTGGGAACGCACCAGTGGGGTTCTCTTTACCAGGGTTCTAATCGTTTCCCTTGCATCTTTTATATCTCGAAGATCTATCATGCCACAACCACAACTAAAGTGACCCACGTTCTAGAAAACGGTTTCTAATACGTCTACAACGATAGGAAAGACAGAGTTTTCGGGAGACTCGTAAAATTTCGACCTAATTCCCAAAAATATGTTCAAAAAGTGTTTAAGCCATATCCCCTAATCTATTGAGGCATGCATGGAAAAGCTAGCGTAAGCGACAAGGGCGCAATCCTATTAGGAGAATGTGTTGCTTGTGATTCTTTCGACGATGCAAGGCCTCTACGAGTAGTTACGCATGCTCACTATGACCATTTAACTGGGTTACAGCAAAGCTTGAAAAAAAGCAAGGCTGTGATTATGACAGCTGCCACGAAGGACTTGCTGGAAGCTATGCGAGGTCGTTGGTCACTGACGAATAGTAACGTCAAGACGCTCGATTATGAAGAGCCGCTAATTTTTGAAGATGAACGGTTAACGTTGTATTTCGCCGATCACATTCTTGGAACAGCCCAGGTCTTAGTTGAAGACGCTGAAGGAACAAGAATCCTCTACACCAGCGACTTTAGGCTTCCAAAGACTCCTATCATCAACGCCGATGTGCTGGTTATGGAGGCCACGTACGGCAACCCGTTTCAAGTGAGACCTTTTGAAGATGTTGTGGAAAACGCTTTGGTTTCATTGGTGAAACGCAGCTTAAAACGGGAACCGGTCTACATCTTTGGTTATCACGGCAAACTTCAAGAAGTCATGCAAATTCTGCGCAATGCACGAGTGAACGCACCTTTTATCGTTCCTGAAAAAGTTTTTCGGCTTTCAGAGATCTGCAAAAGGCATGGCATGAAGCTTGGCAAATACCTGTTATCCAGCGAAGAGGAAGCTCAATCAATGGTGCAGAAAAGAGACTCCTTCGTTGCATTCTATCATATGAATTCTCGTCGCTACATCGCGAAAGACGCTTTCCGCATTTCCGTAAGCGGCTGGGAATTTAGCAGTCCTCGCCGTCAAATAGGCGACCATGAACACCTTATAGCCTTAAGCGACCACTCTGACTTCAAAGGATTGCTCCAATACGTGGAGGAAAGTAGACCTAAGTTGGTGATAACCGATAACTATCGGAATGGCGCGGCCAAAACATTAGCCAAACAGATAGAGAAACGACTGAAAATACCTGCAAAACCACTCCCTGAATAGTTTTTTCCACTTAAATTTTCCCGTTTCTACTGCGCGCGAAACATAATTAACAACATCCCTAAACAAGATGAAGAAAGAGTAAGAGGGACAGTTTTTCAGCTATCACTTGACATCTTCCCAAAGACCTATGATATTGCCTTCTGAATCCTTAATTAGTGCAAAAAGTGCGAAATCCAAAATTGGGATTTTTTGCATCACAGTTTTACCACCTGCTGCTTCTATCTTTTTCATACACTCTTCTATTGAGGACACATTGATGTCTATTGTTATTCCTTTCAGACCATGAGCCCCTCTCTGAAACAATCCTCCATTTATTCCCCCCGGCACTTTTGGTTCCCCTTTTTCGTCAACTGGAACGGTAGTAGCTGCATGGAAATTGCCTCCGCTACCTGGGACTGCACTTATTTCCCAGCCAAAAACTTCTTGATAAAATTTCTTCGCCCTTTCCATATTATCTACAGGCATTTCGAAAAGTACCACTTTATCCATTTAAACTCCCTCCTTTATTCATACCACAATATGCGAGAATTAAAATTTTCTGAACGGGGTTTCCGTAAACAGGAACGTGCGCGTCGTGCTCCTCGCCTTCACCGTTGAGAACAATGCTGGGAAAATCCAAGATACATATGCGAATCATGACGTGCTGAGCGGAAAACGTTTTCTATTGAAAGGCATATCTTCTATACCTACGTTTGAGGAGACGAAAGAATGGCGACAAAATCGCGCGATGTTTTCGGTCTTTTGGAGTATGCTGGCAACCAAATGGAAGGTAAGGTTGAATATTGGGACGCCTTATTCGACAGTCAATCTTCTTGTTCAATCTCTAAAGACAATGTCGACGAGAGGATAGTCCTGCCTGAACTCACCGGCATCCAACTTAGAAGCTTCAAAAACGGCGTGTGGCGATCAGCTAGCACATATAAAATGGATAAACCTAAACTCAAAGAACTGGCAAAACACCTCGCAAAATCTAGACAGAAAGCCAAAATGGAAGTTAAGCTGAACTATCTGAAACCATCGAAGCTCAATGTTACTATGTCCGTCAAAAAAAGCCCAGCTGATGTCAGTCTAGAATCAAAAGTTGAAGATATGAGAAGTTTTCATGACGCAGCTCTTGGTCTTGACAAACGAATAATAAACGTTCGAACCAGATATTTGGACTCGCGAGTTGAAAGGATTTTCGTGAACTCTGAAGGTTCTTCTATGCGTCAAGTGATCACAAGAACAAGATTATTGATGTTCCCAATTGCAAGGGAGAACAACAAGATAAGGATGGACTTTGCGAATTTGGGAGGAGCCAAAGGATACGAAGTTGTCGAGGAAACTGATTTCGATGATGTAGCCAGGAAAACCGTTGATTCATCCATCGAGTTACTAGACGCAAAAACTCCTCCGAGTGGAGAGTTCCCAATTGTTGTAGACTCCCACATGGCTGGAATAATAGCTCACGAAAGTTTTGGACACGGCCTTGAAGCAGACCAAGTGATCAGGCAGAGATCATATCTCGCTGGGCTAATTGGTAAACAAGTTGCCTCCGAATTAACAACAATCATCGATTCTTCAAGGATACCAGGTGGACACGGGTCTTACGTTTTCGACGACGAGGGAATCCCAGCTAAAGAAAACATAATAGTCAAAAATGGAATTTTGGAACGATTTCTAACCGACAGATTCTCGGCCTCAGTACTGCAAAGCGAAACCACGGCGAACAGTAGAATCGAAAGCTACCTAACCAAGCGTTTCGTAAGGATGAGCAACACATACTTCGCAGCAGGTGATATGACGCTTGAAGAACTGCTTGAACCCGTAAAGAAAGGAGTCATGCTAGTGCACTCTTATTTTGGCATGGAAGACCCTTTGGGAGGAGGCTTACAGTGCACTTCGACGAAGGGCTACATGATTGAGCACGGCAAAATTGGCGTGCCACTCACAAAGATTAGTCTTTCAGGCAGCGTCCTTAGGGTGTTAAAAAGCATCGACGGCGTTGGAAAAAAACTTGAATTCGGTCTTGGAACGTGCGGCAAAGGTTCAGAGGACTATGTTCCAGTGGGCGACGGCGGCCCGTATTTACGAATTCAGAAAGCTATAGTTTCTGGAGGATGAGACGATGAGTCAAGCCAAACTCTTCAAAAAAGTTGGTGTCGAGGAATACGATCTCTACACGTTAAGGGCTACGGTCAACGAGGTTCAACTCAGAGGATTCGAAGTCGAAACCATAAGGGGCCCAGTAGAATCAATCGGATACACCGTGAGAGCTATTTCCAGAAAAGGCCGATTAACTGGGCTCGGTCAATCCAGCTGTTCTGAAAGCTCGAAACTAGAAAAATGCATCAACGACTCCAAGTACCTCAGCCAACTGAACCTGCAGAAGGTCAATTATGAGTTTCCTCCAATGAAAAAGGACAAAGAGACCAAGATTGTTGACAGTCAAATTCTCAATGGCGGTGAAGAATTAGTTCAGAAATATGTGAATTCCCTGCTAGAAACTCTGAAGGCTGAGGTAAAGTCGGAACCATCTGTTAAGCCAACCTTTGGCAAGATTCGCACCTACGTGTTAGAGACCCATTTAGAAAACAGTGTAGGGTTGAAGAAAAACAAAATTGAAACCTATTTCTACGTTGAACTGGCCTTAAAAGTTGCGTCAGCAACTAAACTCGCAGAGTTTTGGCCAAGAACATTCAGCCGCACGATTAAGGCTTTGGCGCCGGAGAAGGTTCTGCCCAAGTGGATTCAACTTGCGAAAGACTCTTTGAAGGCTAAAATGCCTGTTAGCCAAAAAATGACGGTCATACTCAACCCAGAATCAGTATGCGATCTGTTAGTTCCCACCATCGGGTTTCATGCTCGAGGAGAAATGAAATTCAAGAAACAAACAGTTTTCAACAAAGAGGATGTAGTCGCTTCTGACTGTCTCACAATTCAAGATGACGGACTCCGCGACTTTGGATTGGTTTCTTCTCCCTTCGACGACGAAGGCAATCCCCAAAGAAGAACA
>JAUWZP010000022.1 GCA_030615265.1 Candidatus Bathyarchaeota archaeon | reverse complement strand
TATTTCTGGGGTTCTCCTTTTTCGTTGCGCTCGACTATCTCTGAGCAGGAGACGCTTAGGGCAACCATCTGCTTCACTTTTTGAGGCTGTTTAATTGGTTCTTCTTTGAGAATCACATGAGAAGGTTGCGCTGGAACAGGTGGCTCAGGAAGTTGCTCGCTTAACTTTTCTTCTAGAAGGATTGAAGCTTCTTTCAATATGTCTTCTCCCGCCTCGGTCGCAACTGGCATGGGCAATGACATCTCTGGGCTTATTCTAGTCACAGCAAGTGTCTCTGTGATGCTTTCATTTACTTTTTCCAATTCCATTGCAACATCAGGCAAAACATTGACTAAATTCTGGGTCAAGCCTCTAAGATTCTTAAGTGCAGGTTTTAGCTCAGCAAAGATTTCGCTTACTTCTTTTATGGTTTCAAGTCTGAGAATTATGCGTTCCAGGGCAATCTGGCACTGCACAACCATGTTGCGTAATCTTCGGACTTGGGACAACTCATTGGCACAGATTGCTGCTCGCTCGTGTTGATTGTTCCTAATGTGAGCTGTGCAGGCTTGAAAAAGGATGCGGTCCCTATTTTGCAGCCGAAAACTAGCTTGCTCTAGTTTAACTTTCTGAATTTTGAGCTTCCGAATTGTTTTGAAAATTACTTGTCCGATCGGTGGAGGAGGCTTAAAGATTTTGAAAACGGCTCACGACCTCCACGTCTTCATGCCTTAGGCTTAGTTTGCGCTTTTTACGTGAACTACAACTGGGGGTTCGGGAAGTTGTGGCGCGGGTGTCTCTGAGGTTTCTGTCGTCGCTTGGTCGTCTTGTTGCGGCGGGACTGTAGGTGTGTCTCCGAGAAGCATGTTTGACAATTGATTCTTGAGAGCTTCAAGGTCTTCTCTTTCAGCGTGGGCCCATTTCAATCCGTCTTTTATCATCTCTATAGCAGTTTGATAGGAGCTTTCGTCGATTCTGCCGATTTCCCGTTCGATCTCTAAATGTATCAGAGCCGAGTTGAGCTGTCTTATCTGTGCATTGCATCTGGCGATGTACTTGTCAACACTGTTGGAAGTGGTTTGAGCGTCTGTTTTCAGCTGGTTCAATGCTCCGTCAAATGTCTTCTGAAGTTCGCTGAACAACTCTGATGGAACTTTCTTCTTTTCTAGAAGCTCGTTCAAAGCTTGCTCTTTGCGCCAAATCAAAGGAATTTCGTTGCACAGAGTCTTCACCCTCAGCTTGATTGAAGGTAAAAGCACAATGTTGTCTTCGTCAATTCTAAACTGCTCACTAGCATATTTGCGGAATTCGCCGTCTTCGTGCTTCATAAATACGCTGGTCACTCTGCCTGTTGGGTTCACAACAAACGAGACTATTCGACCGATTGAGCGTCCGTACTCGTCTTTCACAGGTTTTCCTACGAAAAGAAAAAGGTTTGAAGTTGGTTGTGACATGTTTTTCACCTCGAATTAGTGGTTTGACCTACTGATTTTGGGATTGAGATTGGGATTGTGGCAGAGCTTTCTCGCCTATTTGTGGCATCCCCGCTGGCAGTTCTGGGAACTTATCTTTGATCTTCTGTTCAGCTACTGATGCTGCTTCGTTGAGAATTTTCTGGGAATCTTCGTTTACGGTTTCAAAGTTAAGTGTTAGACCCGTGCTTTGTCCGGCGTCTAAAATTATTCCGCTGAGCATGGTTCCAATTTGCCCAAGTTCTTTTTCAGCTTCTGGAAATATGCTGGCCATTCCCGATTTTACTGTGCGAAGTACTCCTACTGCTGGTGCGAGTGTTGTGACTACGTCGCCAAGTTCTGAGACAGTTCTTAATCTTAGAACAATCTGCTCTAAAGCTAATCTGGCATGCATTATCATCTTTTCCATTTTGCGTATTTCAGCTAGCTCATTGGCGAAGACGTTTGCTCTTGTCATGTCATGTTTAGAGTAAGCTTCAACTATTCGGGTGAAGATTGATTTGTCGCGGTCTGTGAAGCGGTCGGTTGCTTTGTCGAGTCTCTGGATCTGTAGCTCAAGTCGCCTTATGGCGAAGTTTAACCGAGGCTTAAGCGGACCTGGCGGTCTCACTGATTCTTTGAGTCTTGTGGTCAATGGAACGTCACTCTCCTTACCTCCCCATTGTTTTGCAAATTTTTCTGACAAGGTAATTCCTCCTGGAAGGAGAGAGGCTTTAAGCGCTTTATTACATTGTTAACATGTTGAAAACATTCGTGTATATATGTGGCAGTATCGCCATCCAAAGTTACTTTCTATTTGTTTAAATCTCCAAGCGCAAAGCAGTGAGGTGCTGGTAGTCTCTATAGACATAATTGTGTAAGTTAAAAAGAAAAGGTACTTTTCCTAACAGTGTAGCTAAGGTGACTGTAATGAGTGACAGAATAAAAATGCTCGGAACCTTCGCCATACTCGGGTTCTTCGCCGGGGTTATCGCCAACTTCACACGTATATTCGTCGTTCCATGGCTTAGCAACATGGTGCTTCCAGTGATAGGCTTAGACTGGTTTTTCTCAGGATTTGCAGGCGCTGCCTTAACCATACTACTAGTGACCGCATGGGCTTACCTAAGCGGATCCCCAGAGACATAGACAATCCACAACAACCCCGAACATTCTTCTTTTTGCTGCCAGAGTAGTGAGTAGAATTCTATTCAATTCAAGTTTTTCACCAGTTTCGCAAAAGATCCACAAGATAAGTTAAGCCTTGTCTGGCCTTGCGACTTAAAAACTTGGAGGGAGCTATCTTAGATAAAGGACCGTCTGGGATGTGGCTGAAGAAGAGTCGTTAAACTCCAACGTTTTCGGTTTGCTTGAAAAGCCCGTGCAGAAGGCATTGGCTAAATTAGGATTTTCTGAGCCTACTCTCCCTCAAGTCAAGGCTATTCCCCTAATTCTCAGAGGAGAAAACATTCTTCTGATTGCGCCCACAGGAAGCGGCAAGACCGAGGCTGTTTTGCTCCCCGTTCTTTCCAACTTTATTCAGCAACCAGAGAAACGTGGAATTTCCATTCTTTACGTTACGCCTCTTCGTGCGCTTAACCGCGACATGGTGAAGCGGCTTTCTTCTTGGGCGATGCATCTCGGCATTTCGGTTGAGGTTCGACATGGAGACACGGAAACCAAGATTCGTCGACGTCAAGCCCTTCGTCCGCCAAATATGTTGGTGACCACGCCTGAAACTCTTCAAGCCATCCTGCCTGGTTCCCGTATGCAGCGGCATCTTGAACACGTTCGCTACGTTATCATCGATGAGGTTCATGAACTAGCCGAAGACAAGCGAGGAGTTCAGCTTACAGTTGCTCTTGAACGACTTACAGAGATCACTAAAGAGCAATTTCAAAGAGTCGGCTTATCCGCTACGGTTGGAAACCCACAAAAAGTTGCAAAGTTTGTAGCTGGAACGAACCGTTCTGTCAACGTGGTAGAGGTCTATCTGCCAAAAGGCTTTCACTACAGCGTAGAATATCCGATTCCAAAAGACCCTGACTACGATCTAGCTCAAGAATTGCATACTGCCCCAGAAGCAGCTGCTAGAATAAGGCGAATCCTAGACCTCGTGAAGAAGCATGCTTCAACTCTGATCTTTGTGAACAGTCGAACCAACGCCGAAATGCTTGGGCACAAGTTTAACCAGCTAACCAAGGACATAGCGGTTCACCACGGCTCCTTGTCTAAGGAAGAGCGAACATTAATCGAAGATGAGTTTAAGGCTAAGGCGTTGAAAGCCATAGTCTGCACAAGCACTCTGCAGCTGGGCATCGATATTGGCCATGTTGACCTCGTTATTCAGTATCTTTCACCGCGTCAGGTTTGCACCCTCATTCAACGCGTGGGCAGGAGCGGTCACAAGCTGGACATGATCTCTAAAGGTGTTATTGTAACAGCTTTTCCAGACGACATCATGGAGGCGTTAACCGCGATACGCCGAGCCTACAAGGGTCAACTGGAACCTTTGCGGATACATGAAAACGCTCTAGATGTGTTAGCGCATCAGATTGCTGGAGTACTTCTCGATAAGCGCCAAACAACAATTGACGATATGCTTGAAATGTTGCGGCGAGCTTATCCCTACCGTAACTTGTCCAAAGCTAAGCTTTTAGATGTCGCCAGCTATCTACATAGATTGAGAAGCCTCTGGTTAGAAGGCGACACGTTGACGAAAACCAGGAGAACCCGCGAGTATTACTATGAAAACCTGTCCATGATTCCCGATGAAAGACGCTACCCAGTGGTCGATGTCATCTCCGACCGAAGAATTGGCACAGTCGGCGACGAGTTCATGGCTTTAAGAGCCCGCATAGGACTCAACATCATAATAAGAGGCAAAGTTTGGCGCATAGTTCAAATCGAAGACGAAACAGGCACAGTTCACGTTGTACCTGCCGAAGACCCGTTCGCGGCAATTCCAGGCTGGGACGGTGAAATGCTTCCTGTGCCGTTCGAACTTGCCCAAGAAGTCGGCAAACTGAGACAAGAAATAACTGAAGAGTTGAAACACCAGCGCAACCATGAAAAGGTTGCGAAGAAGCTTGCCAAAAAGCTTTCCACCGACAAGTCAACTTTGCTAAAGCCCATTGAAGAAATTCGTGAACAACTCCAGCAGGGAGTACCAGTTCCAACTCATAAGCGCATTCTCCTAGAGGTTTTCGACAAATACGTCATCGTTCACGCTTGCTTTGGAGAAACTGTTAACCGAACCCTGGGCTGCATCTTTGACGCCGTTCTCTCCGACCACGAACTCATAACTGGCTGGTGGAACGATGGCTACCGCATACTCATCGAGATGCCCAGAAAAGCAGAGCCCCGCGAATTGGAGAAACTGCAAGCCATACTGTTTGGCTTAACCAGTAAAGAGATAGATAAAGCCTTTGGCGAATATCTGAAGTCTCGTTTTCCCTTCTCCTCCAGGATGAAATCCGTGGCTGAACGTTTTGGGGCTCTTCCACGTGGCAAAGCCATGGGTCCGGAAAGGCTTGCAGGGTTGCCAAGGCGGTTTGAGAAGACGCCGATCTATGAGGAAACCCTGCGGGAGGCCATGCTGGAGAAAGTGGACATTCCCACTGTGAAAAAGATTGTGCGAGAAGTCAAAAAAGGAAGGATCCAGGTCAGCACGCTGTTTCGTTTAGAGAAGCCCACTCCTCTTGGCTATCACATTCTTACAAAATACGCTGAAATCCCAGAGTTAATGGCGCCTGAACGTGTTTTGCTCAGCAACATTGAGCGCATGAAACTGGCTATAATGGCGCGAAAAGTTTCTCTGCTCTGTCTCTCTTGCGGCAACCCGATAGATGAAAAGCGCATACGTGAACTGCCAGAAAGACTGGTGTGCGAGAAATGTGGCGCAGGATTGCTGGCGCGTCTTCGTCTACGTCAAGATCCGAAGATGGTTCAAGATATTCTTAGGCGAAGACTCTCTGGAAAAGAGTTGACGCCCGAAGAGCTGGAGCAGTTAACTCATGCAAGGCGTACTGCCGACCTCATTTTGAGCTATGGCAAGAAAGCCTTGATCGCATTTCAAGTGAGAGGCATCGGACCTGAAACAGCCTTTCGAATCTTGGGCAGAATGCATCCTGATGAAGACGAATTCTACATGGATCTCCTGAAAGCCAAGATCCAGTATTTGAGGACTCGACCTTTCTGGAAAGACAAGGGAAAAGGAACTGTCAAATAATATCCTGCGCAAGCAAGGTAGACTTATCTGAATTGGAAGCCTCTACCATATACTCTCCTGATTTTCCCTCTAAGAGCTTCCATTTCAGTTCTAAACTTCAGACTATCATCGTGGGACTTTTTGCTCAAATTATCAACACACACCAAAAACTGAAACCTGAATTCTGAATTCATAACGTATATTAACATTTCACTGCTACTCTCGAAACACTATGTCAAACAAGAAAACTAAACTTCCAATTTGCAGTTTTGAAAAAAATTGCGGTTTCAAGACACCGACTGGCAATGAACCCCGATGCCGATGGAAGGACGGATGCAACCAACAGCAATACAAAATTTAAGAGAAGAAACCAGAAACCCTCAAAAAAAGGGAAAGTCAAGAGACAGCTTGTTCTGTCTCATTAACCTTTTTCAAACAGCAAGTAATGGGTAATCAAAGTTCCCTGCCCAGTTGCTTGATAGGTGTGGAGACGCCAATCTTCCTTCGGGTATTCTTCAATTGTTTCGGCGACCCTCTTATGATGCCCAAGTTGCACGCATTTCCATTCTTTCAATTCAACATCACCTTGTGCAACTCCTAGAACTTTTCTCCTTAAATTATTAATGCAACTTGAAATGATGATGAATTAGGTTGCAAGAATAACCTATTGTCATGCAAAGAGGTTGAACGTAGATGGATTCATTTTTCGCTGATATGAAACATTCGGAGATACATGTTGCCTATTACTTGAAGGAATTAGGTCTCAACTGGATTTATGAGTCTCCCGTCTTTGTACATGATGAAAAGAATAGACCACGAGTATGGACACCTGCTTTTTACATCCGCAAATTGGGAATATACATCGAAGTTTGCGGTTGGGGGAAGCACATCGAATATGAATATAGGCAGAAGATATACCGAAAGAATGGGTTCCACGTCATCTTCGTCCATTTCTACAAGGAACGGAAGGATTGGAAAAGGAAGAGATGGAAAAACTACATAGTGAAAAGAATAAAGGAAATCGAAGAGAAAAGACACGATGAAGTCACGAAACTGATAAAGTCCCTCTAATTTCCTATCCTGAATCTGAAGTGCCGAAAATCAAAAAGATAATGCCCTCTCATAGCGGCGTGGAAGTCTTTTTCCCCCAAGGACACACTTTTATGCACACTCCACAAACCCTGACACCATATCGAGGATTATCTGCAATTTTCCGTAATCGGCGATTACAAGCTTGAGCGTCTAAAGCTTCCTCTCGTAACAGAGCATACTTCTGAAAAGATGCTTCTCGGATAGCGCTTTCTGGACACACCTTTACGCATGCAGTGCAATCTCCGCAACGGTTTTCCACAGGCTTGTCGGGAATTAAAGGCATCGTGGTTAAAACTGAAACTAGACGAATCCTTGGTCCAAAGTTTTCGTTTACAACAAGAAGGCTTTTCCCCTGCCAGCCCAAACCTGCCAAGACAGCGATTGCCTTGTGAGAGACAGCTCCCAAAAGCCTTTCTTCATCCAAAACTTGAGATGCAGGGATAGGCATGGCATCGTGTCCTTCAGCTTGACAGTAGTTTGCCACTCGAAGGGCAATGTTGTCCAATAAAGTGTTAACCGTCTTATAGTGATGCACGTAGATTTCAGTCGGATCCTCTTCTGTAATGCCGTCTATGACTCCGTTGGATAGGCGAACTGCCATCGACACAGCGAACGGAAACTTGCTCAGCAAATGCTTTGAAAACTCATACTGGTCATTGTATCGGCTTAAGCCTGCTATCCCAACCAGGTCTGCGCCAAGACCTGCAGCAAAAGCCTTCAATCTCCTGGTTGTCTCAGCTGTGTCTCTTCCCATCGTTTTCGGAGTCATAAGGGATTCTGTAAGGGCGATAAGCTTTTAACATTTCACTCAATTGGTTCTTAGCAAAACCTGAGCTGAACGCGATTGCAGAGGAAAAGTCTTGATTGACAAAGGAAGAAACCGCCTGTTGCTTCTGTTGAGTGCGGTCCACTCGCTTAATCGTTCATTCTTTCCTGTAACGCCACCGTTGCAGATCATAATACGTACCAGAGGCTTCATTGGGTGATAGAATGATAGAGATTCTGTTGCCCATATTTGGATTTCTGATAGGAACTGTGGCTTCGATGATCGGCATCGGAGGCGGAGTCTTCATAGTGCCTCTATTGACTCTGTCGTATGATTTTTCTCCAGCTCAAGCTGTTGGAACCAGTCTGGCAACGATTATCTTCACTTCGGTGGCGTCAACTGCAAATTATTCGAGGCAAAAGCGCATATACTACAAGACAGGTCTGGTCCTTGCAACAACAACTGTTCCAGGAGCTTTTGCAGGCGCTTACTTAACTTCAATTCTGGAAGCACGGCTGTTAGGCTTAATCTTTGGAGTCTTCCTACTTCTCGTCGCTTTCCGCATGATCCTCAAGATAAGTCTTTTCAGAACAAAACACTCGGATGCGGAGAACACTGCTCGTTATCCGCTTGTAACCTCTGAGAGTTCACTATATGAATCCAGAACAAAAATCTTGCTAGGTGTAGTGTTAAGTTTTTTCGCGGGGCTTTCCTCTGGACTATTAGGCATTGGAGGAGGTTCACTAATGGTGCCAATAATGACGTTGGCCATGGACATACCGATACATATCACAGTGGCGACATCCATGTTGATAATGATCTTCACCTCAACGTCAGGTGTTATACAACATTTCTCGTTAGGCAACATACGTTTCGAATATGCGCTTCTGCTAGTTTTAGGAACAATCTTCGGTGCTCAAATAGGCGCCTACACTTCTAAACGGGTTTCCAGCCGAAACCTTCGCAGAATCTTCGGAGTAGTACTAACTCTTATCAGCATACGGATGATTCTGAAATACATCTAACTAAATTCATTTTTAGATTTTCGGTTTGAAAAAATATTATAACAAGGTCAAAGCTTTTTTTAACCTGTGAACTCTGATGAAAAACGTATTAAACGAGCTGGCGGTCAATCCACTAAATTATGTTGAAAATCTAGAGTCACCTATCGGCGTTTACCTTAGAAGAGAAATATTCCAAAAGGAAACTAAAGCTGATGCAGCTTTAAAGAGAGAATTGCATGAAAAAATGGTTGCAGACCAGTCAACGGACGGAAGTTGGGACCAGCTTTTTGTTCACACCGCTAACAGTTTTTGGAACCTTGCTCTTCTAAGCTATGACGCACAGGATAGAAGCGTCAAGAGAGGACTAGAATGGCTGCTGTCAATTCAGAGACATCAATATCGAGGCTACCTGGGTTTCTTTCACTCAAACAACAGAAGAGACCCCAGTGTGATGCGGGCAACATTTTATGGAGAATTTGGGCCTGGCTGCACGATATTCTATCAGACAACCTATGCAATTCACTTACTCCATATGTTTGGCTTTGACGACAACCGGCAGGTTCAGACAACCGTAAAATCGTATCTTCAGTTTTGGAGACCCGACTGGTGTGGAGCATGGTGCACAATTAATGTGTTGCGCATGTTAATTGAGCATCCTTTGAGCATGGAATCCAAGCAGGTTAAGAGCGGTTTGAAGGCTTTGGCTAAACGGCAGACCAAAACGGGAGCGTGGAAAGGTTTTCCCTTTTACCATACGTTTCACGCTTTGTCCAGAGCGCATGATGCTTTGGCAAAGAAGCAGTTTAAAACGCCGCTTCCATTAGTTGTCAAGAGACAGAATAAAGATGGAAGTTGGGGTAGAAAACAGCCTGAGACTGAAACGTTTCTGGTCTTAGACGCTTTGAAGAATGCTGCGTCTTAGAACAGCTTGACTTGCGCGCGCCAACCCGTGTAGAACTTTCAAATCAAGAATGAGCTGAGCGTGCTTGTCCTGAGTGTATATCTTGTCAACTTTTTTCGCTGTCTTTTTGATCTTTGGAAAAAAGGGTCGTTTTCAACATACCTTGCCTATTAGGCTCCAAATATCGTCGTCTCATACCTTTGCTCGGAAGCGCGCGCAATCTTTGAATCAGTCGATAAACTGTGGGCTTAGCTGCCTGCTTTCTGTTTGAAAACGATCTTCTTGCAGAATTTCTTGAACAAAGTTGTGCCAGCGCCTTCCATGATATAGCGTGTTAATGAGTCAGGGTTAAGAATCATCATAGAAGCCAATATCGTTACGCCACGTTTAAAGAAGGGTTCGGGCAAAGGAGGAGTAGTTGGGTGAACAAGCACGAATTCTCGTGTTTTAGAAGCAAACTTTCGAAGATGGTCAATTTTTCTCAGTAGCGTCGGTGGGAACATAACAATGTCGGCAATGGACAATTTTTCCTGTAACATCGACATAGGCAAAACAGGAATGTCCTCACGTTTTCCTACATAGCGGTTATCGAAGATTGTCAGCTGCTTTCCTTTGAAAAAGCTGATTTTTGTGGTGTAATAATCTATCATGGCTATCTTGTCTTCAGAGCGGACTTCAAGAAACTCTAGGAAATCTCCCTCTTGGAAATCTTTTCTTTCCTTTAGGTCTCCTTGAAGAACAGCGTTGACCGCGGCCAACCCTATTGATTGCATATAGGAATTTCTAGATTTCATGAGCCGTGCTAGTTGAGATGAGCTGCGCCTTGTAAGTTCTCCAGCCAGCCTTGATGCGCCAATACAAGAGTCAAAACGTTTTATAGGGGTCAGCGCAAGCCCAACTTCGCCTGAAATCAGTTTAACAAGAGTGAAGGCTTTCCCGACGAATATCATCTCCACTTTCTGAGGCTTCGACTGAACATAACCGGTTAATTCGTCAACCAGACTATCAGCCAATTTTCACTACGCCCTTCAACTACTTGAGGCAGTGAAAGGAAATAATAACTTTGTGTGCACGCATTGCCTAGGAAGTGTATAGAAGCCAACGGTGCCATATTAGGAAGAAACGGAAAAACGCGCGTGTGCGCTGAAAGGGTACGCATGGACCCTGTTTAAGGGCATGAAAGACCTTGCAGAAACGGAGAGACTGCTCAAAAAATATTGGAGCAAAAACTTAGCTTGCAATGTTTAGGAGAAGAGGCGCCTTACTGGTTCCGGGATGTATTTCCTAATTGGCTTCGAAGGTTTCGACTGTGTCTCTTTTTCGATAGTGGAAATTAATCCTTTTGCGAGTTTAATCATGGCGGCGGTCTGTTTTTCGCTTAATTCTCTGCCTCTTTGTTCCTCAAGTTCACCGATGAAATCGCACAGAGCTTTTATCGCTTCTTCACCGTGCAAAGTCGGAAAGTTGGGGATCCTAAGGGATTCCATTCACATCACTGGTAGAAGATGCCGTTTCATTCTATAAATGTCATCATTCAAAGAGTGACATATTACGGTTTTCGATATACGCGTGTAATATGCTTTCATGCAACTTCGATTAATTGGGGCTTTTCTCCTTAATTTATTAATGCAACTTGAGATGAAAATAGTATAATCCAAAAGAACATTACACAAATCATAAAAACTGTATGCTGAAGGATTGTGATTTGAAGGAGGATAAGCTGAATGCTGGCTAAGAAAGGATGGAATATTATCTCTCGAAGTTATCAGAGAGAGACCAGAATCTCCCTTGATGATGTGCATTATGGGCCTATTTCTCCTGGTGAAACCGAGTTGAAGTTACTTGGAGATGTGAAGAGTAAAGATGTTTTGGAGATTGGTTGCGGTGGGGGTCAAAACGCAATAGTGCTTAGTAAATGGGGTGCTATGTCAGCTGGGTTGGACATCTCTGAGGAACAGATAAAACACGCACGAAAACTTGCGAAGAGGGAAGGAGTGAAAGTTGCATTTTACATTGGTAACATGGAAGACATGAATATGTTTCAAAATGAACGATTTGACATAGTTCTCTCATCTTGTGCAATCGGATATGTAGAGAACCTTAAGAAGACATTTCAAGAAGTCTTCAGAATATTACGGAAAAACGGATTGTTTGTTTTCTGTGTTGTTCACCCCATAGCCAACAGAGGAAGAGCTGTTCGATATGGAACGAGAAGATATTGGGGTATAGGCAACTATTTTGACAGAAGAAGACGAATATGGACATGGAAGACTAGTGGAAAAGTAGCTAAATTCTACGGGTACCATAGAACCATCCAGGACTACTTCAACTTGGTTGTGGCTACAGGTTTCGTTGTTGAGAAAATCCTAGAACCTGAACCATATCCACTAACCAAAATGAGTGAAACTGAAAGAAAACGTATTCCATATGTTCACAAAGACTATGTGAAAGAGTATGATATATGGAGAAGAATACCATTCGTCATCCTTTTCAAAGCTAGAAAAAATCCAAAGGAATGTGCTGTTTAGACTGTTCATGCTAACAACATTACTAGCAGTTAAAGTCTACAGAAGAAGATACATATCAAGCAAGATGAAGTAAACACATGTGTGGAGCTTTCATGGACCACATAGAAGAAATGTTGCAGAGCACATTGTGGGTGATAAAGGTAAAACTAATGTTGCATAACGTTAATTAGGCGGGTCTTGTTATGTAGATTTTTCAACATGTCATCGTTGCATTTCAAATCACGTTTGGAGACGATGCTCAAATTGAAGGTTACCTTGTTAACTGGCAGAACTTTACGTCAAGGGCAAGGTAAAGAATACGGAAAACTTTCTGAGCGATACCTGAAAAGCGTGGCTGTTTGTGAAATGGACCCTGACGACATGAAACGTTTAGGAATCAGGGAAAACGAGAACGTTAAAATTGCCACGAACTATGGCTCAGTGGTCGTGAAAGCCGTAAAATCGTTAAGAGCGCCGCATCCAAGTGCTGTTTTTGTTCCGTATGGTCCTTGGATTAGCCTAGTTATGAGTTCCAAAACGCATGGCACGGGTATGCCGTCGTTGAAGGGCGTCACGGCGGAAGTCAACCCAGCACCTACAGAGCCAGTTTTAAGTCTGCCAGAACTACTCAAACGGCATTTTAAGAAGGAGTGACAGATGCCCATAATCTCAAATGTCACATGTCCCGTTTGCGGCTCACTCTGCGACGACATAGAAATCCTTGTGGAAAACAACAAGGTAGTTAAAGTTAAAAACGCCTGCGGCTTGGGCGAATCAAAATTCCTAAACTACAATGGGCATCGTCTCAGAAAACCGCTTATCCGAAAAAACGGCGAGCTGGTGGAAGCTTCAATTAAGGAAGCAATTAGAAGAAGCGCTGAAATCCTCGCTGACGCCGCCTATCCAATTCTTTACGGCTGGAGCAATACAAGCTGTGAAGCTATACGGGTTGGACTGGAACTCGCCGAAGAAATAGGCGGAGTCATCGACAATACTTCAACGGTTTGTCATGGACCCTCCGTGCTTAGCATTCAAGACGTAGGCTATTCCACGTGCACTCTGGGCCAGATAAGGCATAGAGCCGACCTCGTTATTTACTGGGGAAGCAACCCTTGGAGCGCTCATCCTCGTCACATAGAACGCTACACGGCTTTTACACAGGGCAGGTTCCAAGCGAGCATATGGTATCGCTACTTGGCCCACCTAAGCGCTTACCGGGCTAGACGGCGCCTACTGAGGGCATTGAAACTCTCCTCTGTACGTGAAGCCCCCACGATTGAAGCTGAAGCCGGGCTGCCTCCAACGCTGTTTCGAAAAGAGAGAAAGATGATTGTCGTAGATGTACGCCGCACCAGAACCGCCGACATAGCTGACTATTTCTTGCAGGTTGAGCCAAACAAAGACTATGAGGTTCTGGAAGCTCTTCGCGCCCTTATTCGAGATGAAGAAATTGACATGGACACAGTTGCCGGTGTACCGGTGGAAACTCTCGAGGAACTAGCCGACGTTATGATAGGATGTAAGTTTGGAGTTCTCTTCTTCGGCGTCGGCTTAACTATGAGCATGGGAAAACTGCGCAATATCGACACAGCTATCTGTATGGTTCGAGATTTAAACCGCTACACAAAGTTTATTATCATGCCGATGCGCGGACACTTTAACGTCACAGGCTCCAACGTTGTTTCCACATGGCAGACTGGCTATCCCTATGCCGTTGATTTTTCACATGGCTATCCAAGATACAATCCCGGCGAAACCTCGGTTGTAGACATACTTGCCCGCGGCGAATCAGACGCCAGCCTGATTGTAGCTTCTGACCCAGTTGCTCACTTTCCAAAGGCGGCGGTTGAAAACCTCGTTAGGAATCCCGTGATAGTTATTGACCCTGAACCTACACCCACTACTTTGATGGCGGACGTTGTTTTCCCAAGCTCCTTCGTAGGCATAGAAACCGAAGGAACAGCCTACCGAATGGATCACGTGCCTTTGCCGTTGAAAAAAATTGTAGAGCCACCTAGCGGCTGTCTTTCAGATATGGAGATACTGCAGAGAATTCTGGCTGAAGTGAGAAAGATCAAGAGAGAAACGGCGGAGGTGGCGTAAGACGACAGAACTCCTCATCAAAAATGGATACGTTTACGATCCAATCAACAGAATTAATGGAGAAATGATGGACATTGCCATAAAAGACGGCAAGATCGTTGAGAAGGTTGAAGGAAAAGGCGTAAAGGTTATCGATGCTTCTCGAATGATTGTGATGCCCGGCGGGGTTGACATTCACTCGCATATTGCTGGAGCCAAGGTTAACGCTGGCAGAATGTTGCGTCCAGAAGACCACTTTAAGGATGTGGAGGTTAAAACTGAAAAGACAAGGTCTGGCGTGGGGCATTCTATTCCGTCCACCTTCACCACAGGCTATCGCTACGCTAGAATGGGTTACACAACCGTTTTTGAGCCTGCTCAGGCGCCTTTGAAATCTAGGCATACTCATGAAGAGTTGAATGACACGCCGATTATTGACAAAGGCGCCTATCCTCTCTTAGGCGACTGCTGGTTTGTTCTCGAACGCTTGGCAAAGGGTATGATTGAAGAATGTGCCGCTTACGTTGCATGGACAATGAGGGCTACAAAGGGCTATGCGGTAAAGATAGTTAATCCAGGCGGTCTTGAGGCATGGGGCTTCGGCGGAAACATGCGGAATATCGATGACACCGTTCCACATTTCAACATCACTCCGCGAGAAATTGTACAAGGATTATGCAAGGTCAACGAGCTTCTTCACATGCCGCATACGATTCACGTTCACACCAATAATCTTGGAAAGCCAGGTAATTACGTTAACACTTTGGAAACGATGAAATGTGTAGAGAATTTGGCGCATGGAGACAAGCCTGTTATTCATATCACTCATTGTCAATTCAGCGCTTTTAAGGGGCGAGATTGGCACACCTTCGCGTCGGGAGCAGAGGAAATCGCCAGGTACGTGAACAATCATAGCCACGTTACATTGGACATGGGCCAGATTGTGTTCACAGAAACCACGACCATGACGGCGGATGGGCCCTTTCAGTTCATTCTCTACCAGCTCACCGGCAACAAGTGGATCAACGGCGATGTTGAAACTGAAACCAGCACAGGTATAGTGCCGTTTGCGTACAAGCGTAAAAGCTACGTGCATGCAACACAATGGTCAATAGGACTTGAACTCGCTCTGCTGATTAAAGACCCATGGAAAATCTACTTAACGACAGATCATCCTAATGCAGGTCCATTTATCTATTATCCAAAAATTATTTCTTGGCTGATGAGCCGCAGGGCAAGAGAAAAAGTCATGAGAAAGATGAACAAACGAGCCAGACAGAAAAGCCTGCTTTCAACAATCGACCGCGAATACACCTTCTATGAAATGGCAATCGCTACAAGAGCGGGTCAAGCAAGGGCTTTGGGCTTAAGGCATAAAGGGCATCTAGGCTTAGGTGCAGACGCGGACATCGCAATTTACAACATAGACCCGACAAGCGTGGAGCCGTCGAAGGACTACCAGCTGATTCGTAGAGCCTTCAAACATGCTGCTTACACGGTAAAAGGCGGTGAAATCGTTGTCAAAAACGGTGAAATCGTAAAGTCTGTTGATGGAAAAACCTTCTGGGTAGATGTGGAGACTTCGCCGTCTGTTGACGAGTTTGTGCCAAGATTAAAGCAGGTTTTCGAAGACTATTACACGGTGCAGTATGAAAACTACGTTGTACCTGAACATTATCTAGCTGTTTCATGTCCAGTGCATACAAAAGCGGAGATATAACATGGTCGTGGTTTTGCGTCCCAAACGC
Organism: Candidatus Bathyarchaeota archaeon; assembly: GCA_030615265.1. GTDB lineage: Archaea > Thermoproteota > Bathyarchaeia > Bathyarchaeales > Bathyarchaeaceae. Next base: position 9,615 of record JAUWZP010000022.1, on the reverse strand, counting down.
GCATTCAAGCTTCCAGTTGAAGCAGAATGTATCACACCAGATAGTTTCGCTGGAAAATCGGTTGACGAGATAGGGAAACTCAAAGTCTGGGAGGGAAACCGCGAACGCAGCTTAAACGAGCTCTTCAGTGTTGAAGGTGAAATCGGTGCAAAGCCGGAAGAGGTTATGGTAAAGATTTTCGGGGATGTTCACAAGGTTAGAAGGATTGGAACTCAGATGTCTGCTGGTGAAATCGTTGTTCACGGGGACGTTGGCTTTCATCTTGGTGAAGAGATGGTTGGCGGAAAGATTCTGGTCGATGGTAATGCTGGTTCGTGGTTGGGGTCGATGATGAAAGGTGGAGTTATTGAAGTCAAAGGCGATGCTGGCGACTATGTGGGCTCGGCCTACAGGGGAAGCAGTACAAGGGGAATGAGCGGTGGAACAATAGTCATACATGGAGATGCTGGAAACGAACTTGGATATTATATGCGGAAGGGCATAATTAAAGTGCATGGAAATGTTGGACAATTCACGGGCGTCCACATGAAAAATGGCATAGTAGTTGTTTACGGCAACTCTGAAGGGAGAAGCGGCGCTGAAATGACTGGAGGAAAAATTGTTGTTTGTGGCAGTGTTCCCTCAGTTCTTCCTACTTTCACCGTGGAAGCAGTCAAATCAAGAGTGAAGATAAACGGAGAAAAACTTGCTGGGCCCTTCTACCTTTTCAAAGGTGACATCGCAGAAGAAGGAGAAGGCAAACTCTACATATCAAAAGCTTCCAATGCTCATCTAAAATCTTATGAAAACCTAGTTTGAAATGTTGACGCGCCTACCCGATTTATGCTGTATAAAGGAAAAATTTTATTGTGTCACAGTAGAGTGTTATGAGCAAACCTAGTGGTTGTTTAGAGGAAGAAGCTTGTCTCAGCTCAAAATAAGCGTGAATCTTGCGGCTCTGTCGTTAGTTAAGAAACTTTGCGCTAGAACAGAGAATTATGGAGTTGTCGTTGAAGAAACAGAGTCAGGCGCCACTCTAATAGACGCTGGCATCAAAGCAAAAGGCGGATTCCCAGCTGGCAAAATAATCACTGAAATCTGCCTAGGCGGATATGGAAAAGCAAAGATTTTTCCTTCCCAATACGACAACTTAGCTTTACCGTCAATCTTTGTTCAAACCAACCATCCAGCAATTGCAACTTTGGGCTCTCAGTTTGCTGGCTGGCAAATAAAGGCAGGTAAATACTCAGCTATCGGGTCTGGTCCAGCCCGAGCGTTAGCCTTGAAGCCTAAAGAACTCTACGAAAAAATCAACTATGAAGACAAAGCCGACGTAGCTATTCTTGTGTTGGAAACGAGCAAGAAGCCACCGGAAGAAATAGTCCAACAAGTTTCTAGCCAATGTAAAGTTGCGCCGAAAAACCTGTTTCTGATTTTAGTGCCTACTACCAGCTTGGCTGGATCCACGCAGATTTCTGGAAGAATTGTGGAGACAGGGCTACATAAGCTTATGAAGTTAGGTCTTGACCCACGAGTGGTTGAATTCGCGTGGGGCTATGCGCCTATTGTACCTGTGCATCCAAGGTTTGATGAAGCCATGGGAAGAACAAACGATGCCATCTTGTACGCAGGCACCGCATACTACATGGTTAGCTATGAAGATGACGAAAAACTGGAGACGCTGGTGAATAAGGCTCCATCCTCCGCATCCAAAAGCTATGGTCGCCCCTTCCTTGAGATCTTTAAGGAAGCAAACTACGACTTTTACAGAATAGACCCCGGCTTGTTTGCTCCAGCAGTGATAGTTGTCAACAATGTTAAAACGGGCAAAATCCATAGAGCAGGTAGCTTAAACATCGAAGTTTTCAAACGCTCTCTTAAGCTTTAAGAGGCTAACGGATTTGAGTGAATCTGAAAAACTTTTGCAAAAACTGTTTGAAGCCGTGGTCGCAGGCAACGTTCCAGAGGCTAGAAAGATAGTAGTTAGAACTCTAGCAGTCGGCTTGCCAGCGAATCTTGCCACGCAGAAGCTGACCGAAGCAATGCTTAAAGTAGATAAGCTGTATGAACAGAAGGAGTATTTTCTCGTAGATGTCGCGGCAGCAGCCTCAGCCATGCGAGAAGCCTTCAAAATTTTGGAACCACATCTTGAGGCAGAACCAGCAAAAGTTAGGGGGAAAGTGGTCATCGGCGCTTTAAAAGGAAACGTTCAAGGCTTAGGCAAAGACATCGTAGCAGCAACCTTAAAATCGGCTGGATTCGACGTGACAGATTTGGGAGTAAACGTTGAACCAGAAAAGTTTGTGGATGCCGCTGTTCAGGAAAAAGCGCAGGTAATCGCGGTTTCAGTTACAATAGATGAAACAGTTCCCTTCTTAAAAGACATAATTAACAACTTGCAACGAAGAGGGCTATTTGACAACATTAAGACAGTAATCGGCGGACGTGCGGTCTCAGAACAAACATGCGAAGAATATGGAATCGACGCCTACGCAAAAGATGCTTGGGACTGCGTCAAAAAAGTCAGAAATTTACTCAGTCAAAAAATGGAATAATGGACATGAAGGCTTCTTTCAAGTGGTTATTGGAGTACCTTCATTGGGTAGGACGATGCAGGCGTACAACGGGGAGGTTCTCAACAAGAAATGACAAATCTGTAGTTTCAGGATTGTCGCGTTTAGGATCCCAACCTACAAATGACTTTGCGGCGTTCTGATGTTTTTTTATAAACCAGCGCCAAAAATTCTGTCTTTCGGAAAGGTCATCTACGATCTCGACCTTTGCATGGTATTTTCGGAATCCAACTTGCACATAGACATCATTGGGATTAGCACGGATGTTTTTCAACCAATCCGCTTTTTCGCCTCGTCCCGAGATTATGCGGATCACACCATCGCGACGGTAATACCCAACAGGTGTAGTTCTTTTTTTACCGGTTTTTCTCCCCTTACGCTGTAGGAGAAGCCCAAATCTTCCAAGTCCAAGGAGTGGCAGTAGCCCTATCTTGTAAAGGGGAATGATGAAATATTTGTTATACGTTTTCGATCGTTTGAGATCTTTCTTCCTTGTTTTCTCATCCGCAAGCATTCTGTTGTACACTATAGATTCTGGTCGCGGGAATTCGGAACTATAGTCTGAGCTATCGTCTTTCTTCGCCATTTAGCAATCTCCGAAGAGTCGTGTGTAATTGGACTGCTTAATGTTTCATCGGAACAGTTCTGAATGCGGTTTCCCTCTTGACCCCCAATTATGCTTTGGAATGTCGTAAATGATGACGGTTACAGCTTCTGCTGGTATCCCCAAATCCACCAACACTTTTGTTATTCCCTTTATTATTTTTGCTTTGTCCTCCTTGGATCTTCCTTCCCAAATCTTCACTTCAACAACAGGCATACTATCACCCTGTCCATAACTTTCTCTTTATATCTTAAGAAATTTCCCGTTCCTTAAACACATTCACAAGAAAATTCAATATGCATGTGCGCAGCTTTGTAAGTATCGCAAAGTGCACCCTGATTTTTAAAAATGGAAAAAGCAGCAGTACTTGGTCTATAGTCCGTAGTTAAAATGCGCTATATTGCTTCCTTTAAGAGTTCCAGAATGTCTTCCACCACAATTTTGTCCTCCGCGTCCAACACTTTCACAGCATCTTCCAGGGTTGTTATACAGAATGGACAAGCTGTGGCTATAACCTCGACAGCAAGTTCTAATGCTTCTCTAACACGATTTACACAAGGTCTCTTCTCAGGAGCTGCATCCTCTGTCCAAACTCTCCCGGCTCCCCCGCCGCAGCAAAAGCTGTTCTCTTTCACTCTCTTCATCTCGACAAGTTCTAAACCGTTCAGTGATTCCAGAATCTGTCTGGGAGCATCAAATATTTCATTGCGCTTACCCAGAAAGCAAGGATCGTGGTAAGTAACCCTCTTATTAACAGCTCTGGAAAGTTCGAGTTTACCGCGCTCGATGGCTTCGGCGACAAACTGCGTATAGTGTTGAACCTGAAGCCCAGCGTCGCTGTAGGGCTTATCGTTCTTGAAGGTGTTGTAGCAGTGTGGTGACAAAGTTACGATTCTGTCTGCTTCAAACTTTTCGAACATGGTCACATTGTGCTCAGCAACGATTTCGAACAGTCCCTTTTCGCCAAGTCTGAGTATGTGGTCTCCACAACACCACTCTTCGGTGCCGAGTGTTGCGAAGTCAACGCCTAAATTATTGAATATTGAAGCCATAGACCTAGCAATTTCCTGATTTCTCGGGTCATAGGCTGGAGAGCAACCTACAAAGTATAGGACGTCAGCCTTCGTGACCATTGGAAACGTTTTAATCTTCAAGTCCTTAGCCCAGTCCATTCTTTTGCTTGGATGCGTTCCCGTAGGGTTATGATATCTAACGACGCTTGTAAGTACATCCTTGACAGTTCTTGGAATATCCCCCGTTTCTACCATGAGACTATGTTCATCCACTATCGAATTGGAGCAATCGACTTCTTTCGGACAAAACAGTGTGCAGGAGTTGCAAGAGGTGCACAGCCACACGTTTTCAGCCATCGGCTTCAACCGCTCATCTATGCCTTCATCTCTTGAATCGGAGATAAACCGATAATTAGTGACATAAGTGGAAGGCCCAAGGAATCTTTCGTCTATTACGGCTGGGCAGGCGGAATAGCAGATAGAGCATTTTATGCACAAAGTTAAGTCCCAGTACCTCTTGAGTTCCGCAGGTGCTTGAATGAATTCATCGGGCTTCCTAAGCTTATCTTCAGGCTTTATCAAAAACGTCTTGATTCTATCGTACGTGTCAAAGAATGGCTGGATGTCAACAATTAAGTCTTTTATGATGGGCATGTTTTGTAGGGGCTCGATAACCAAGGAGTCAGATTCGAGATGAAGCACTTGTGTGTAGCAGGCTAACATGGGTTTTCCGTTGACCATGATTCCGCAGCTTCCACACACTCCCATTCTGCATGAGTGCCTAAACGCAAGCGTCTCGTCAAGATTGTCTTTGGTGTACATGAGAGCGTCTAGTAGGGTCGTTCCCTTGCGGACAGGTACCTTATACGTGGACACGTAATGCCTTTTCTGTTTAGGGTCAAAGCGGTGTATCTTGAATTCAACAATCTTCTCGACTTCAGAGCTCATTCAAACACCTCCTAGTAAGCTCTCACAGCTGGAGGCCACTTGGTTATCGTAACTGGAATATACTCAAGTCTAGGTCCCTCTTTTGTGTAGTAAGCTAGAGTATGTTTTAACCAGTTTTCATCGTCACGCTTCGGATAGTCAGGCCTAGAATGAGCTCCCCTCGACTCTGTTCTGGGAAGTGCACCGGCTATCGTGACTTCAGCTAGATCCAACGTGAAGTCAAGTTGCAATGCAGCTACAAGCCCTGTGTTAAATGTTCTACCTTTATCCTCAACTCTTATATTTTTGAATCTCTCCTTGAGATTCCTTAGTTCCTTTAAGGCACTCTCGAGTTCGTCGCCTTTTCTGAATACCCACATCTTCTCGCTCATGATTCGTCTCATCTCGTCTCTAATGACGGAGACCCTTTCGTCGCCTTCTCTGCCCAGGATTTCGTCAAAGACTCTTCTTTCCTCTGTCAAGATTTTTTCACGTGGGATCTCTCGGAAGCTGTTTGACAGGGCGTATTTGGCCGCTTCTTCGCCGGCAACCGTTCCGAAGACTAGACAATCAGTTGTAGAGTTGGTGCCGAGCCTGTTTGCTCCGTGTACATTTAAGCAAGAGCATTCGCCAGCGGCGTAGAATCCTGAAAGCGGCGTTTCCGTTTTTATGTTAGCGTGGATTCCTCCCATGGAGTAGTGGGCTGCTGGCCTGATAGGTATGGGCTCCTTGACGGGGTCTACTCCGCTCAGTTTTATTGCGACATCGCGTATGAGAGGTAGCCTTTCGTTTATCTTCTCCTCGCCTAAATGTCTGAGGTCTAAGGCTATGTAAGGCCCGTAAGGACTTTCCAGTCCAAGTCCTTCCTGAATCTCTGTTGTCTCCGCTCTGGAGACTATGTCACGTGGAGCTAACTCCATCTTTTCAGGCGCGTAGCGTTTCATAAAACGCTCACCTTTAGCGTTGATTAAGTATCCCCCTTCGCCACGGGCTCCTCCTGTTATCAGTATTCCCGACGGAACAAGGCCTGTGGGATGAAACTGAATGAATTCCATGTCTTTTAGAGGCACGCCAGCTCGATAGGCTATGGTCATTCCATCACCGGTCGCTGTGTGTGAAAATGTTGTAAACTCGTATATGCGTGCGTAACCGCCAGTTGCCATTATGATGGCTTTCGTGCGAAAGGCGTGCATGTCACCGGTCTTCAAATTTATGACCGTCAAGCCTTTTGCAACGTTATCTTCAACGATGAGGGAGGTGACAAACCATTCATCGTAGAATTTTATGTTATCATACGCCGTGGCTTTTCCATATAATGTGTGCATTTCATGAAAACCTGTCATGTCAGCCGCGAAGCATGCCCTTGGGAAACTGTGGCCACCAAAGGGGCGTTGATTTATTTTTCCGTCGTCAGTTCTGCTCCAGGGGCATCCCCAATGCTCTAACGTGACTATTTCCTCAGGGGCCTGCTTTACAAAGAATTCTACAATATCTTGATCTGCCAGGAAATCGGACCCTTTAACGGTGTCCCAAGCGTGTAAATCGTTTGAATCTCCTTCTCTTAATACTGCAGCTGTCCCGCCTTGTGCGCAGACAGAGTGTGAACGTACTGGATAGACTTTCGAAATTACTGCTATGTCGATTTTACTGCTAAACTCGGCAGCAGCAACAGCAGCCCTCAGACCAGCTAAGCCGGCTCCAACGATAACTATGTCGTGGGTTAATGTTTCCATTCAAATCTCCCATCATTTGCTGTTTGAAGGGAATCAACTAAATTTATAAAACAGACGTTTAAAGCTTGCGTGTTGATACAAACTATTTCTTCTTTGTTTGTACACGCGTGTTGAGAGGCTTGGTAAATTAAAGGATAGAGAGTTCTACAGTTTCTGAAATTCCACGATACAAGAGTGAAATATCTTCAGGAACACTCACTTATGCATGTACATACGAATGCATTTTTATTCCGATTCCATTAAACCATAAAGAGGATGCAAAAATGAAATTGAAAAAGAGAACCGCTAAGAATGTCCACACCGCTTTTGTTGAAGAAGCGAAAGCCAATCAAAGACTTCTAATGTTCGCCGAAAAAACGGAAGAAGAGGGTTTGCCGCAAATAGCCCACCTTTTCAGGGCTGTTGCTGCGGCCGAAGGTGTTCACTCGCGGAGACATTTTGCCCTGCTCGAGTCTGTCGCCGACACACAGACTAACTTAGAGCGGGCGTTCCAGTCTGAAAAAACAGTTAACGGTGTTCATTACCTGAACATGTTGCGAGAAGCGGAGGAAGATGGCGAAAAAGCCGTTGCTATTGTTTTCTCGCAATCCCGTGATGTCGAAGCCAGTCACGCTGACCTTTACAAAAAGGCGCTCAACCATCTAATAGCACAGCGCTCTACTGAATATTATGTCTGTACAGTTTGCGGCTATACAGCCGAACGTGAGCCACCGGAAAGGTGCCCTATCTGCAGTGCTCCTAGATCAAAATTCGAAAAGGTAGATTAACCTGAAAAGTCAGACATGCGGGCATCGTTTAAGATGCGCGTGCATCTAATTTAAGGGAGCAGTTATATGGCTTGTGAGAGCAGTTCCGCTATGTCCATGACTTGAATTTTTCCTTCTAAGCCTGTTGTTTTGACAGCGTCTTCGAAGGTTAGGAGACAGAAAGGACAAGCAGTTGCCAGTATTTCTGCTCCTGCCTCAGCTGCGTCTTTGACGCGGATTTCTGCGAGGCGTTCGCCTGGAATGTCAATCCACATTCTCCCTCCACCGCCCTCACAACAGAGGCTTCGCTCCCTAGAACGGTCGAATTCCACAAGTTTCACGCCTGGAATGCCTTCTAAGACTTTCCTAGGCTCGTCATACACGCCGTTTTGTTTGCCCAAGAAGCAAGGGTCGTGATAAATGACTGTCTTGTTCAGTTCCTTTGAAAATGTGAGTTTACCCTTTTCGATGAAGTCTGCAAGCAATTGCGTGTGATGCAGAACCTCGAAGCTAGTCTGTCCATATCTGCTTTTGAAGGAGTGATATGAATGGGGACAGCTTGTAGCAACCTGCTTTATGTCGTATTTGTTGAAGTTTTTCATGTTTTCCTCGACGAGAAACTCAAATAAGCCCTTTTCACCCATGCCGTAAACTTCGTTTCCACAACAATTTTCCTCGTCTCCCAAAGTTCCAAAGTTGACTCCCGCCTTCTCGAAACATTTCACCAAGCTCTTTGCCACTTCTTGAACTCGAGGGTCATAAGCAGGTGTGCAACCCACAAAATACAGAACTTCAACGCCTTGCGACACGTGTTTAATGTTTAAGCCTTGCGCCCACTCTGACCTCTTGCTTCTTATTCTTCCCCAAGGATTGCCGTTTTTGAAAACGCTTTCTAAAGCATCTCGGAGGGTTGCGGCGATTTGCCCCTCTTCTACGACCAGACTTCGAATGTCAATTAGAAAATCGTATGGGACCAATTCTTTTGGACAGCGAATTCCACAAGTAGCGCAAGTTATACAACTCCACAACTCGTCTGGAGGATGTATGCTCACCTTGCCCCTTGCAGCAACTTCACGCATGTATCTTCTAATATTCAAATTAGCTTTTCTAGCCACTGGACAGCTCCCAGTGCACATTCCACACTGAATACATTCAAGGAGCTTATGTTTTTGAACAAGTTCTTGCGCATTCATTTTTTCCGATCTCGTTTCTTGTAGAATGAAACAATGAAACACAAGATTTTTTAAGCGTTTTCCCTCTGTGTATCAATTCAAACAAATCAAGCAAAACGGAAGATTGACAAAATGGAGGAGAAACCGCCAAAAATAGGAATTTTTGTCTGCGAGTGTGGCGGAAACATAGGCGACGTTGTGAATGTAAAGGCTGTTTTAGAAGCAGTTAAAGAGTGGGAAGGAGTTGTCGTCGCAAAATACAACAAATACCTCTGTTCAAGACCCGCCCAAGAAATAATAATTAACGCTATAAAAAAGAAGGAATTAGATCGTGTCGTTGTCGCCAGCTGCTCTCCGCGAATGCATCTTCCCACTTTTCAAGGCGTCCTTGAACAGGCTGGATTAAACCCGTACATGCTCGAGTTCGTAAACATCAGGGAACAAGCCTCATGGGTTCACGGTCCAAAGCCCTCCGAAGGAGCCACGAAAAAGGCTATTAGCCTAATAAAGGGCGGTTATGAGAAAAGCCTAGAACTCGAGCCCCTAGAGAGAATCAGCGAAAAGAGTTCAAGGGAAATTCTCATCGTAGGTGGAGGAATAGCGGGCATAACCGCAGCCCTAGAACTCGGCTATCTGGGTCACAAGATTCATGTTGTCGAGAGGAAACCCAGCATAGGCGGCAACATGGCAAAGCTAACCAAGGTTTTCCCGACTCTAGACTGCGCCCAGTGTATACTCACGCCGAGAATGGCGGAGGTGGGAAGAAACCCAAACGTGCGTCTGCTTACTTACTCCGAAGTGCAAGAAGTCAGCGGACGCCCCGGCAACTACACGGTGAAGGTATCCATGAAACCCAGAGGAGTAGACA
>JAUWZP010000027.1 GCA_030615265.1 Candidatus Bathyarchaeota archaeon | reverse complement strand
CAACGAATTTTGTTCATAATCCGATTTCATACTAGAAGACAACTGCGTGAATATTTTTTAGTAAGCTAACAAAGCTGGAAAGACTGAAAGTTTCCGTTTGACGCATGCTACTTGCCTATTGACCACAAATATAGCTGGGTTGGCTCATCCAGCTTCCTTTGTAGTTCCACATCTACAGCTTCAATTAGAACGAGTTCTCCTGTTGCAGCGATTATGCAGCCAGACAAGACGTGACCGCCAAAGACTTCGCCTTTCCTGTTTGAAACCGCAATATGCGCGTGAACAAGGGGTTCACCTTCTTTCCTAGAGATGTTTCCCATACATGAAACAATTTCAAGCGGCTCAGCCATCTCGATAGACTCATATCGTCCTTGGTGGAAGAATCCCATCTCGGCTTTCTTCAAAGTCCCGATGAGAACGAAGAATCCAGCTTTGATTCCGCCTTTTCCAGCTGCTTGAGAGATAGCCTCCAGCAAGTCTTCATCTTCAAAGAGCCTAGCGAAAATGATTTTCCCAGCCTTAGCTTCAACCCATTTCATGGTTTCTCTCCAGTCATTATGAGAAACAACTGTGCTTTTCAGAATTGCGGTGAAAACGCCTTTAGCTGGAGTTCACTCTGGAACATAAGTTTTAAATGGAAGCGTGAAATTGTTACCTATAATTTGAGGAGAAAAGCCCTAGATGGTTAGACGTTCCCGAGAAGAGGCTCAACGTATGCTTCGAGCTTTCGCTGTGCTTGCGAGAAACACAACATGGAAATGCGGCAGAGTTGAACGACTGGTAGTTAACCACTTGAGAGAACAGCTTAGAAAGTTTGGAAAGGCTCAGTCGCCTGTCAAAGAGATGCTGCAAAGATTCAAATTGAAGGGAAAACAGAAAAGCGAATTCTTCGATGCAATAAAGCGGTTGGAAAGACGCCGCATAATAAAGATCGAAGTCTTCTAAGACGCTGGACGCTTTCTAAATGATCTGCAGGGTTACTTAACACAGTTGGCACTCTACTCTCTCATAGGAAACCCATTCTCAAAGTAAAACGCCATTCAGTGGCGCTGTTCAAAAACTTGAACAGACTGTTCAAAACTATTGTATTATATCCCACATTTTCTATTGTTTAAGAGTAGGAGAGAAAAAGGAAAATGGCAGAAGACAAAAGGCATGCGGGCATCTATGGAGCTGCTGGCATTCTCGTGGCTATGCTGGTGATCGCTGGCATCGTAACTTCAGGTATAAACTTCCCAAGCCTAAGGTTGCCTAGTATCGTTTCGGAAAGAGGAACTTTAGTCATTAAGCTCACCGACGCCCCTGTAGATCTGGAAAATCTGTTTGTGAACATAAGTAGGCTTGAAGCACATAGAGTCGGAGACGGCGAAACATGGATAGACCTGTCATTCGTCAACGGAACTTCTTGGGTTTACGTTGACATTTTAGCGCTTGAAAACGTGACAATGGACCTTTCAATCACAGAGATTTCGCCTGGAAACTACACCAAACTCAGAATGTTCGTAACCTCAGCAAACGCAACCTTTGAAGACGGTGACGAAATAGAGCTTACTGTTCCGTCAGGAAAAATTGACGTAATAGTGCATTTTGAGATAAAGGCAGGCGAAACTACAAAACTTCTAGTAGACATGCAAGCTGACTGGGTAGCCATAAGCCACTCTCGCAGACTGCGACCGGTACTGAAAGCAACCATTTTATCTGGCGAATGACATCCAAACCCCCTTCTTTTTTTCTATTCAAACTTTACAGTTACACATGAGCTATTTACACGTAAATCTTGAAGCGAATTCTTCTATTCGGGAAAGACCAAGCCCAGAGACCGCATGAGGGCAATCCCTAAGATAAATATAACAAATTTAACGACAGATTTCTTGAAGCTCTTCTCCTTTTGAAGCTCGGGAATCAACTCGGAAGCCGCCAGATAGACGAACCCACCTGCTGAAAATGCTATCAACAAACCTCGTAACTCTTCAACAGTTCCTATGAAGAAAACTGCGAAGATTCCACCCAAAATTACTGTTAGGGCTACTACAAAATTGAGCAGCAAAGCCCTTCCCCGCTTTAAACCAGCGTAAACCAGAATCCCATAGTCTCCCATCTACTGAGGAAGCTCATGAAAGATCACAGCCACAGTTGCTGCCAACCCCACTGAGAATCCAGTCAGGAAACTGGCGGCTATAACCATGCCGTCAACAAAGTTGTGGATTGCATCACCATGAGGTTGAGATAGGCAAAACCCTTTCTGGAAAACCGTTCAGCAGTCTTTGCGGAAATGTCTGCTTCATGACCGTGCCCATGGTACCCGTAGATGAACCGCTCGAGGAAGAAGAACAAGATGAACCCTAAGGTGATGTAGACGTACACAGCTGACTCCGCCTTAAAAAGCTCTATAGCCTCGGGGAGAAGGTCAAAGTATGCAGCTCCTAGGATTGACCCGGCGGAGAAAGCGACAAGTATCAACAGGACGCTATGCAACGTTTTTTCTTTTAGAGACAAAGCATATATCCCAACCAACGAAAAAAGACTGGCGACAGAAGTTGCGATAACGATATTGACTAGACTGGACAACAGGCTTCACTTCCCTTTTAGTGGCTCCCGGTTTACTGATTAGCTTATTAGACCTAATGAAAATTTAGATTTAATAATAACGGGTGAATAATCTACATCGAGTGGAGGAAGTTCCGTTTGCATGAACATGCCCCTGCACCAAGAAGCGCTAGATATCTTGGAATAGCCTTAGCCATCACAGCAACTTTTTTCATCATCGAGTTAGTCGGCGGAATCCTAACAAACAGTCTAGCCCTTCTAACAGACGCCTGGCACATGCTGAACGATGTCCTCGCCCTAAGCTTCGGCCTCATAGCAGCATGGCTTGCTTTGCGTCCCCGCACGGTGAAAAGAACCTATGGCTACTACCGCGCAGAGATTCTAGCCGCTTTTTTGAACGGCATCTTCCTATCTGTAATCGTAGTTTTCATCTTTTACCAAGCGATTCAGCGAATTCAACAACCAGCTCCCGTAGAAAGCATGAACATGCTGATCATCGCCGTTCTAGGCCTCGCAGCCAACGGACTCTCCGCAGTCGTTCTTTCACGGTCAAAGGATGAAAGCATGAACGTAAGAGGGGCATTTCTTCACGTTTTAGCCGACACCTTAGGATCAGTTGGAGCCATCTCCGCTGGACTAATCATGTATTTCACCGGGTGGTACCAAGCAGATCCTTTGATCAGCATGATAATAGGTGTGTTGATCTTCTACAGCTCTGGGAGGCTTATACGAGACTCTCTGAACGTCCTCCTCGAAGGAGTTCCTTCTAATATTGATGTAAGAGCGGTGGAGCGCAGGATAGTTGAACTGGAAGACGTGGAAGGTGTTCATGATCTTCACGTGTGGTGTATCACTCCAACTAGGATGTGTTTAATGAGCGGTCATGTAGTGGTGAAAAAAGGGACAAACAGAAAGAAGTTGATCTCGATGTTGATCAATATGCTGAAAGAAGAGTTTGGAATTGACCACACGACTATTCAACTGGAAGATGAAGGCTACCCAAAAGCAGCTAGCGAACACTAGAAACCTAAGAGCTACCAAGGGAGCACAAATTTTTCTTTAACACTTCGCGGTCTATTTAGCAGCTTTCTTCACTACAGCCTTTGCAAGCTTTTCTCCAAGCTTTGCCGCCTGATCCTTATCGACTTCCCATAGATTAGCGCGCTTGCACAGTTTCTATTGCTATCCCAAGTTTTGCGAACCTCGCATTAAAGACTCCAATGAGTCGCTCAATGTCTTCGAGGACAGTTACATGTCCGTCCGTCTCTGTGGTGACTGAATCATTGGCTTATAGGCTAACGTTTGTCGTCATAATCAAAGGTGAAGGCTGAGGGACAAAGCTTATTCAATACACATATTCCACATTTTGGTTTCCTTGCCATGCAGACATTTCTACCGTGAAATATCAGCAGGTCCGTGATCCTCATCCAGTGGGTTTTGGGAACTATGTTCATCAAATCTATCTCTATCTTATTCGCATCCTTATGCTCGGTAAGCCCCAGTCTCCAGGCAAGTCGGCGGACATGGGTGTCCACGGCTATTCCCTCGATAACACCAAAGGCGTTTGACAAGACAACGTTAGCTGTCTTTCTGGCGACGCCGGGCAACTCAAGCATCTCCTCCATCGTTCTCGGAACTTCGGAGTTGAACTTCTCAACTAGTATCCTGCAGCATTTCTTGATGTTCTTGGCTTTGTTTCTGTAAAAACCAGTGGGTCTTATGTCTTCTTCGAGTTTCTCTAAATCTGTATTGGCGTAGTCTTCGGTCGTCCTATACTTTTTGAAGAGCGTCTCCGTAACGATGTTTACCCTTTTGTCGGTGCATTGAGCTGAAAGGATGGTGGCAACCAAGAGCTCTAAAGGACTAGTATAATCTAGGGCTATCTTTGCGTCAGAGTACTCCGTTTCCAACAGTTCAATTATCTTTAACACCCTAGCTTTCTTGTCAAGTTTCGTGTCTGTGCCTCTTTTTTTCGCTTTCATTGCTATTATCTACCAGAGCTTCTTTGCTAAATAGTTTGCAGAAAGCCTTTATGCCTGTAATGAAAAACTATTTCAAGGTGACAATTTTGGATGTCAAACTTTCTGTTGACGGTGAGGATATCGCTCTGAACAAGTTCGTTGCAAAGATGTTAGGTGGAACTCTCGTGGGAGCAGTGATGTCTCTGCAGGGAATAAAGAAAGACTGGAAAGAAATCAAGGTGAAAGTAACAAAATAGGCGTTCTGCTTCAAGAAAAAAGGTGGAAATGGCTGGCAACGCATTTCCCAGATTTCACATAGACGATAGGAAGGCTAAACGCGTATTGTTGTTTCCGCTGTTGAGGCAAGGTCAAGAAATGCTGCCGCGCCAGCTATCTGGTCTACTTCAGGAATGAGGTCTTCCCTCTTTACGCCGAACATCTCCATGGTTGGACTGCAAGCGTAGATCTTCAGCAAGCCTGTTGCCTTCATTCCCTTGAGCATCTCATAAGCGGTAGGATATTTCATCTTCCCCCTCCCCTCTCATCTCCTCCATTACTATGTAGCCTGATGCGTTCTGAGTCTTCAGCGGTTGGTTTCTGCACCATAAGACTTTTAAAGGTGATATGAAGATATTTTCATATGAAATTCGGTTCATTTAATAGGTGGTCTGTGTGAAGCAAAACCTAAGCGAGACTTGCCATCTGTTCTTTTCAACCCTTTCCAACCCAACACGACTGGGGATACTGGAACTTCTCAAAGAGACCCCAATGAACGTTACGCAGTTAGCTGAAGTCCTCAACCAAGAACAAAGTATGATATCCCATAATCTAAGACCTCTGTTCAGATGCGGTTTTATTTTCGCTGAAAGAAAAGGGAAAGAACGAATATACTCCTTAAACATAGAAACAATGGAACCCCTTTTCAAAATTATCGAAAATCACGCGGAGAAATACTGTCCTAAAATGGGTAAATGCCTAAAACATTAAAGGAAAGTGAAAATAGATGGTGTTAAGAAGCATAATTAGAATCGACGAAGAAAAATGCAATGGCTGCGGATTATGTATCATCGCTTGTGCGGAAGGAGCCCTTCGAATTGTTGATGGAAAGGCCAAACTGGTCAGTGACAAATACTGCGATGGTCTAGGTGCATGTTTAGGGGAGTGCCCAGAGGGTGCCATAACTATTGAAGAGAGAGAAGCACACGAGTTCGATGAGGAAGCGATGGAACACCATTTAAAGGCCGAGCAACCTGTTCCCGCAGTTCATCATGCCCATCTAGCTAATCAATCCTGCCCCTCAGCAAAAGTGATGCATTTTGAAAGAGATGTAGCAGAGAAAGAGACCGTGAACACTCCAGAGAAGAGAGAGTCTATGCTCTCCCAGTGGCCTGTGCAACTAACATTGTTGTCGCCCAACGCGCCATTCTTTGAAGATGCTGATCTGCTCATAGCGGCTGATTGCGTACCCTTTGCTTACGCCAACTTTCACAACGACTTCTTAAAGGGAAAAATACTTGTGGTCGGATGTCCCAAGCTCGACAATGCCACGTTTTACAAGGAGAAACTAACTGAGATATTCAAGCGATCCAACATCAGAGGCGTTACTGTGGTCAATATGGAAGTTCCATGTTGCTTCGGGTTGCACCATCTCGTTAAAGAAGCCTTGAATTCTTCTGGAAAAGTCATTCCTTTAAGACAAGAAATAATCGGCATAAAGGGAGACAAAAAACCGCCTCGCCAGCATAGGCACCCGTAACTTGGCTGTCAATGAGTTACTCGTCCCACGAAACCTATATAAGCCAAGCCCTTCTAGCCCATTTTTACCCTAAAGTGCACGCGGACCACATCTCTCGGCTAGCAAGATAGATTCAGGTTCTGAGTAAAATTATATTAGCTTCATTAAAGTTCATGCTAGTAGAAGTTGCTGAAGGAATGATAGAAAATTGTACGATGTAACAATCATGGGCTCTGGGCCAGCAGGCTTTACAGCCGCCATCTATACTAGCCGAGCCAGGTTGAAGACCCTTGTCGTTGCCGGAGCTATGTGGGGTGGACAACTGATGCTCACAACGGAAGTGGAGAACTTTCCAGGATTTAAAGAGGGAATCCTTGGACCTGATCTTATGGATAACATGTGGAAACAAGCTGAACGCTTTGGCGCCGAGATGATTTTTGAAGACGCCACCGCTGTGGGTTTCTCGTCCAAGCCCTTCAAGGTAACGGTGGGAAGCAAGGTGTATGAAGGAAAGACGGTGATCGTCGCGACTGGTGCCTCAGCCAGATGGTTGGGCTTAGAAAGTGAGACACGGTTGAGGGGCAGAGGAGTTTCGGTCTGTGCTACGTGCGATGCGGCTTTCTTCAAGGATAAGAAAGCGGTAGTTGTGGGAGGAGGCGACACAGCCCTGGAGGAAGCGTTAGCCTTATCCAAATTCGTGAGGGAAGTCAAAGTTGTCCACAGAAGAGACAAGTTGAGAGCGACTAAGATTCTTCAGGACCGAGCGCTTAAGGACGCAAAAATAGAGTTCATATGGAACAGCACAGTTCAAGAAATTCTCGGTAAAGATAGGGTCGAAGGTATTAGGCTAGAAAAGGTAGGCTCGAACGAGGAGTTTGAACTGACCTGTGACGCGGTTTTCATAGCTATCGGTCATAAGCCAAACACGGAAATCTTCAAGGGTCAAATAGAACTGAACAAAGCAGGATATGTTGTTGTTAACGATACTACAAGGACCAGCGTAGAAGGAGTCTTCGTAGCAGGTGATGTACAGGATTACCGTTATCGTCAGGCCATCACGTCGGCTGGAGCAGGATGCAAAGCTGCTATGGATGCAATTAAATATTTGGAGGAAGTCTGAAAGATGGTTCACGTGTTCTGCCTAGACGAAAAATGCAGAAGAGTTATTCACCTTGACAGCCACAAACATTGGAACTTCAAGGGCAAAATTAAATGTTTAAGATGCGGAGCAGAAATAGAAGTAGAGATAGACGACGGCAAACTAAAGTTTTCAAGGAAACCTGAACGAATATAGTAATTAGTCCTGTTGCATCTGATGGAAAGTTGACTACTGCGCCTTGTGCATGCACTTGGATCTTCAAGGAAGTGTGTTTCGAATGCCGAAAACTACTAAAGGAGTTGAGGCTGCCTACGACAAGGCAGCTCCATTATACAATTTGATGAACCACATCTACTTTTTCGCAAAGGATAAACGATTTAGATCGATGCTTGTTGAGAGACTTAACCCGAAGCCTGGAGATACTGTACTAGACATTTGCTGCGGAACAGGTTTGAACTTTCCTTTTCTGCTTCAGAAAGTAAAGATTCGGGGAACGTTGTTGGGGGTGGACTTGTCTTCTGAGATGCTGCAACAAGCAAAAAGGAAAGCCGAAAGCGAAGGAGTAAATCTGGTGAGGTCAGATGCTGCTCATTTAGCCTTCCGCGATAGAACTTTCGACGCCACTCTCGTCTCCTTCTGTCTGAAGGTAACTCCAACATATGAGAAGGCTATCGAAGAGGCTGCAAGAGTGCTAAAACCAGCTGGGAGAATAGGAGTCCTAGGCAATCATAAGCCATCTGGACCTTTACGGTTCCTGGGAATCATTCTCACAAAAGTACTTAGCGCCATGGCTAAGATCGACTATGAGGTCAACCTGAAAGAGCAGCTGTCCAGGAAATTCAGAATTATTGAAGACAAAAAGATGTACGGGGGCTTAGTGCAATCGCTGGTTGGAGGAAAAACAAGTAACCATCTTCCCACAGTTAATCGAGATGACTAAATGAACAGCATGGGAAAGGGAATAGACAATGGGTAAAGCAAGTATCCTTAGAGATCGGCTAAACTTTCTACCGAAACAATATGTCGATTCAGAGGGCAAAGTAGACTATATATCAATAGAAAAGGCGAAAACCGTACAGGATTATGTTAGATGGCTCGAGAATTTTGATCCCGAAAATCTCAAAACTAAAAATGAAAAGCTGGCTTTTTGGATCAACGCCTACAACATGTTGACCATCTACGGTGTTTGCAGTCAGCTCAGAAAGAACCGGGATTTCGCAAAGAAAGGAAATAAGAGTATTTTTCAAAGGTTCCGTTTCTTCTGGTGGACAAAGTATAAGATCGGGGGAAGGAAGTACAGTCTGTATCAAATTGAGAATAAGATTTTGAGGAAGCAATTCTCTGAACCTCGAATTCACTTCGCTTTAAACTGTGCATCTCAGAGCTGTCCTTTATTGAAGGATGACCTCTACAGCGCAGAAAACCTTGACCAAGAGTTGGACATGGCTGCAACCCTGTTCATCAGAAGCCGCAAAGGATCAAGGCTTGACAAAAAGAACAGAATCCTACACTTATCCCCCATTTTTAAATGGTACAAAAAGGACTTCGAGAAATCATCAGGAAGTATAGTCGAGTCTGTGAAAAAATACCTAAGAGAAGAAGACCGCAAATTCATCGAAGACCATCTTTCCGAGATAAAAATTAGTTACCAAGAATACGACTGGGGATTGAATATAGGAGCACCCGCCGCCTTCACCTCGTAGTCCTCAACCTCTCTGGTCAGAGCAAGACTCCGATTAGGTAGGCCATGCAACCCACCTGCATGGTCACAAAGACCCTTTTCTTCAACTCCAAGATGGTCTTCTTTGACTGATCCCTCATCAACGATCTTGAAATGAAAAAATAGGAAACTACAGGGATGAGTATAAGCAAGAAGAAGGCATAGTCCAGAAAGAGGCGGAGGTCAATCATTACGAAGAAAGGCAAAGGATCCAAGATCATAATTGCACCGTAGAGAACAACAGAAATCTGGGCAGCCGTTTTCATACCAAACTTTGTTGAGAGGGTTTCTATTCCGAGCTCTTCGTCCCCTTCCACATCACCAATATCCAACATGATTTCAACTGCTAACCCGACGATGAAACCCATTGCGGCGAAATACACGATCAACGGCTCAAGGATAGCATCAGAAACAAGCGAGCCAAAAAGGATCGTTGCCACGTAGGCGTAGGCAATCAGGACATTCTTGACAAGAATCATCCTTTTCACGCCTAGACTATAAAGAAGGAAGAGGGGCAAACTGACAAGAACAAGAGACATAGCTGGTAGATTCAAGAACAGCGAAAGCAGGATGATCAAGGAAAATGAAAATAATCCCGTCAGCAAGGCCGCTCTCCTCGACAGCAGCCCCAAAACCAGAGGCCGATCACGTCTGTCATTTCTTTTGTCAACCTCAAAATCATAGTAATCGTTGAATGCGAAAGATCCAACGGCGGAAAGGAAGACAATGAAAAAGGCGACCAAGTATTCTAATTGGAAGCCACGCAAGTCCCCTGCCAACAACCCCGATAGAAGAACGCCGAACGCACCGAACAACGAGGTGTCAAGTCTGACTAGTTTGGAAAAGGCCCGAACTGCCTCTGCTCCCATCGCGCCATGTCTCCAAGTTTGCATACGCAATTGACGACATAAGTTATTTTGCCTTTGTCGCCAGTTTTGAAGGTTGTTTCTGTAGGAAAGGTGACGTCGATTGTTTTTCTCCGCGCCATGCTAAGGTCGGCTTCTGTGTTTTTCACAGGCAGACGACATATCTTCGAAACACTTTACAAAAAGTTGCACGCGACGTGAGACACATGAAGTTCTTGAACGTGGTGACCGACTATGTTACGAAGAAGAGATGTCTAATGAAGGATTAATTAAATAAAACTTGTTATGTATCCTTATCATTGTTTAGGAGGACGTGATATGGAACTTGGCACTATTGGCCTCGGTAAGATGGGTGGGAATCTTGCTCTTCAATGCATCGAAAAGGGAATTCGCGTCGTTGGGAAAGCAAGAAGCCCCAAACCCAAGCTCACGAAGAAGGGAGTCAAAGTCGTAAAGAACTACGAAGAATTCGTGGATTGTTTAAAGCCTCCCAGAGTGATCTATCTGTCGCTTCCCGCTGGTGCAACCATTGACAAGGTGCTGAAAGAACTTGTGCCCCATCTTGACAAAGGAGACGTGGTCATAGATGGCGGGAACTCCTATTACAAGGATTCAATGAGAAGAGAAACTGAGCTTTCAAAGCAAGGAATCTATTTTGTTGATTGTGGAACCAGCGGTGGAGTTGAAGGAGCACGTTACGGAGCTTGCTTCATGGTCGGGGGTAAACCCGAAGCTGTCAAACTCTGCGAACCCGTCTTGAAGACTCTCGCTGTTGAAGGAGGATACTTGCACACAGGCGAACCCGGAAGCGGACATTTCGTAAAACTCGTACACAACGGCATCGAATTCGGCATGTTACAAGCGATAGGGGAAGGAGTTGAGCTTTTGCAGCGGAGCAAATTTAGTCTCAACTTACGCGACATCTTTCGGAACTGGTCCCACGGCTCCGTTATCAGAAGCTGGCTGGTGGAGCTCATGGAGAAAGGTCTTGGCGAAATCAACAATTTGAAAGAGGTCCCTGACTACATCGAGGACACTGGGGAAGTCAACTGGCTTGTCCAAGAAGCTGTGGAAAAAGAGATCCCCATCCCAGTCATCACCCATGCGATAATCGAATTGTTCAGGTCAAGGGAGAAAGAAAGCGACGCAGCAAGGGCAGTAGCTGTAATGCGTCACGGATTTGGTGGACATCCCTACGGCAAAGACGACTACATCGCCAAGGAACGAAAGACTAGCAGAATTCACCCGATCTGATCTTTGATGAGTATGACCCTCGCGGGGGCTCCATCGCAGTTGATGCGGAGAGGAAGACCTATGAAAATATATTCCTCCTCAGGTACTTCGGCGAGGTTGAGCCCCTCGAACAGGGTCAGGTTGTTGATAAGCACCTTATGAACCTCGTCGTCTCCCTCAAGTTTTTTGACGCTTAGATAATCGAAGCCAAGGGTTTTGACGCCAGCCTTAACCAAGTATTCCGCGGCGTCCAGTTTGATATGGACGTAGTTACTCCTGAACTCTCCATAGCCTCGTTTGGAATTTCTAGTCTTCAAGAGCACTATGTCTCCCTTTTCAATCTGATAGCCTTCCAAGTCCTCACGATGGATCTCATTCTCCACATGGGTCAAGTCCAGCACCCTACATTTTCCGTAAAAACTATCAAGAGGTAACGCCACTGCTCCCTCAGCGTCATTTTGAATGTGCAGCTTGGAATCCACGTGAGTGCCAGTGTGGCTTCCGAAAGTTATCAACGACTCATTGACCTTGTCCCTTGGTATTGACGAGTACCGCTTAATCACAGGTTCTGGATTACCTGGATATACCATCATCCCTTCTCTTACCGGTAGTGAGACATCGTAGAATTTCACCATCTTAATCATCCCTTGAGTAATACGCGTGTTCAATTGACCTTTACTTTTTTATAAAGAATTTTAAGATCCACCTCAACATTTGACCTAGCTTTCTTAGGGTTATACTTATTTTTTCAAAAAAAGAGATGGGTAGGAATGCTTGCCTTACTTGACCCGTTTACGGGTAGGGCATATTCCAAATCGGTATGAATTCGTAGTCTACGCCGGGTGTTACATCGTGTGCTAACTCTGGATGTGGGCCACCATCAAAGTAGAATGAGCGAACGGCAGTATGTTTAAGCCACACCACAAGATATGGATGTTGGTTACCCGAACCATCAACCAGCTCATGATAGTGTACATATCCCCGGGCAGCCATCTTTTCCCCGATTTCCAAGCCCCAAGGCGCTATAATTCCATGAACCTTGAACAGTATTATTCCATATGGTTCATCAGTAGCCCACCATGGTGTGCCAGGTGGAGCCATCGGCGGACCTACGTTGTAGTGTCTTCCTACCACTTGGTCTGGGTCTTCTGTGTCCTGTACCCATGTGTGTCCAGGAATGTCTATTGCTCCCATGATGCTTCCAGGGCCTGCGAAATACCAGGTTTCTCCATCTATTTCCAATGCTATTCCATGCATGAAATCTTCAGGATTTTTGTCCCATTTAGGAGCAGCTAAGGCTGGCTGTGATAGTAAGAGCGTGAAGACAATGAATAAGGCGAGACCAAAAATCTTTCTCATAATTTCACCTCCTTCTCTCCATTTTTCATATGAAACAATGTTCATATGAACTACTTAAATGAAGCGTGTACACTGCATGACAAAAGCAGAAGAACTCTTTAATTGCACGCGTTTGCAATGTTTTGTGTACAGTGAACAAGATGATACACTCTCATTCAAAAAAGAAGACCGTTACACGAACCTTTAGAATAAGAGAAGAATGGGATAAGGTTTTGCAGATGGAGGCAAAAAAACAAGGGGTCAGTGTAAACACGCTCATGAATCAGATCCTGCGAAGATACTCGATTTTTGGACGGTTTGCTGACCGCTACGAAGTGCTAACCATACCAAACAAAACCTTTGTCACAATACTTGAAGCGGCCTCAGAAACAGGTCTAGCCGAAGCAGGCAAAATCTCGGGTTCAACTCGACCAAAAGATGGGCTCTTGATGATGGGACACCCATTAAACTTTGACTCTCTTGCTTGGATGATTGACGAGTTATACGGGGGACCCGATCTTGGAAGATGGTTCAAATGTGATCACCACATCAAAATGAACCAAGACATCTTTCACTTGCGTCACAATCTCGGAAGAAAGTGGAGTATTTTCATTAGTAACTACCTAACCCATATGTTTAAGTCAATCCTTGATCTTGACGTCAAACCAGAGCTTTTAGATCAGGCAATGACTATCACGGTTGAACACAAAACTCCGAGGATTTAAGCCCTGTGCGCGCGCATATGAACGAAACAATATAATCTTTTATTTAATAACAGATTATCTATATTACTCGATGTAAAATGCCCAGAGTATTGTGTGTAGGAAACGGCAACTTTCTGATTAACTTCGACAATGACCTGAACATCAGAGACATGTACTTCCCATACGTTGGAATGGAAAATCACGTCAGTGGTCACTTCTGCAGGTTAGGAGTCTGGGTGGACGGAAGATTCTCGTGGATAGACGAATCCTGGAACAAAAAACTCAGCTACAAAGAAGATTCCTTGGTCACGGACGTTTCACTAAAGAACCCAGACTTCTCATTAGAACTGCGAATTGAAGATGGAATCCATCATTTTCACGATGTTTTCCTTAGAAAAGTCACCGTGAAGAACATGGCTGAAAAGGAAAGAGAAGTTCGGTTATTCTTTTCTCATGACCTGCATCTGGGTGACACTGACAAAGGCATCACAGCCTATTACGACCCAAAGATTGACGCCATAATTCACTTCAAGAAAGACAGATACTTCTTGATAAGCGGATCATCCGGTAAGGAAGGACTGTTTCAGTTCGCAGTGGGAGTAACAGAATTCGGCGGCCTGAGAGGAACGTGGAAAGACGCTGAAGATGGAGATTTGAGCAACAACGCTGTTGCCCACGGGTCTGTTGATTCAACCGTAAGCTTGAGTACAAAGATTCCAAGTCGCGGAGAAAAGGTAATCTACTACTGGATTGCCGCTGGTAGAAAACTTGAAGAAGTCTCCAAGCTGCACAGAGTTGTAGCTGAAACCACCCCGCAGAGGCTGATTCACGGAACTGGAGAATACTACAAAACTTGGGTTAACAAGAGTGAGATCAGGTTCGGTGATTTACCGTCAAAGATTATCCAGATGTTCAAAAGAAGTTTACTCATACTAAGAACCCAGATCGACAATAGAGGAGCCATCATCGCTTCAAACGATTCAGACATTTTGCGTTTCAACAAAGACACTTACAGCTACGTATGGCCAAGAGACGGAGCCTTCGTAGCTATGGGCCTCGACGCAGCGGGATACCATCACATAACCCAGAGGTTTTTCAAGTTTTGCGAAAAAACCATATCAAAAGACGGCTTTCTCTATCAGAAATATCACCCAGATGGTTCTTGGGGAAGCACATGGCACCCCTGGATGAGCCCCAACCGTGAATTCCAACTGCCCATTCAGGAAGACGAAACCGCCCTCGTTCTGTTCTCGTTGTGGAATCACTATGACCAGGTGCGAGACATTGAATTCGTCAGCCCACTATATGAGTCACTTGTCTGCAAAGCCGCTGACTTTATGGTGAAATACAGAGATCCAAAGAACAATCTTCCATTACCCAGCTACGATCTTTGGGAAGAGAATCGTGGAATTTCAACCTTCACAACATCGGCTGTTTATGGAGGACTACAAGCAGCTTCAAGGTTTGCCCAGATATTTGGAGACCGTGAAAGAACGAAAGAATACAAGACAGCTGCGATGGAAGTCAAACATGCCCTATTAAAGCATCTTTACGATAAGGATGCAGGCAGATTTCTGAAGATGATCAAACCCGACGGTAAAGGAAGTTTCCTGAGAGATCAAACAGTTGACAGCAGCGTATATGGAATATTCGAGTTCGGAGTTCTTCCAGCTGACGACCCGAGAGTTGAGAAAACCATGAAGACAGTTGAATCCGCTTTATGGGTAAAGACAGAAGTGGGCGGCATAGCGAGATATCAGAACGATTATTATCATCAGGTCAGCAGAGACATTGAGAAAGTCCCTGGAAACCCGTGGCATATCTGTACACTGTGGCTTTCGGAGTGGTACATTGCCAAGGCGAAATCTATGGAAGACCTGAAAAGGGGAGAGAAGCTTCTGCAGTGGGTTGCCGATCATGCGTTGGAATCAGGAGTTTTAGCCGAACAGATCGATCCGTATAACAATCAACCTCTATCGGTCTCACCGCTTACGTGGAGCCATTCAACTTTCGTGCTCGCAGTAATTGAGTACTTGAACAAATTGAATGAGATCAAGGTTTGTGAGACCTGCGGATTACCGATGTACAGAAAAAGACGTGAAAAGTTGTGGTGATCCATGAAGAAGAGGAGAGGAAGTTCGTGAAGGCAATGGTCGCAGAACCTCCCAAAAGAAATTCAGTTAAGCTGGTTGAAATTCCAAAACCACTTCCTAAGCAAGGGCAGGTCTTGCTGAAAACGTTAAGTGTAGGCATAGACGGAACAGACAGAGAGATTAATGAGGGAATCTACGGCTCTCCCCCTAGCGGTTCTCGCTACCTTGTTCTGGGACATGAAGCCTTAGCCAGAGTTCAAGAAGTTGGTGACCAAGTTGAAAATTTTTCCGAAGGAGATGTAGTCGTGCCCACTGTGAGAAGGCCCTGCAAAGAAAACTGTCTCAACTGTCGCACAGGCATATCGGACTTCTGTCTGACCGGAAACTATTTTGAACATGGAATCTACAAGCTACACGGCTTCGCTTCGGAATACGCGGTGTCCGATGCCGATTTTCTGATCAGGATTCCACCAGAGTTAGGGAATCTTGCAGTTCTCTTAGAACCTTTGAGTATTGTGGAAAAAGCGGTCACCCAGTCTTTCAAGATTCAAGAAAGAATGATGTGGAAGCCTAAAAGGGCCTTCGTCGTCGGAGCGGGTCCTTTAGGTTTATTGGCAACTATGATTTTGCGCCTAAAAGGTCTTGAAGTTTACGCAGCGGCCACAAGGGAAAAGGAGAGCCTAAAAGCAAAGATTGTACGCAACGTCGGAGGCACTTACGTCAATGTCAGGGAGACTCCAATAAAGACTCTTGAAGAGAAGTTTGACATAGTTATCGAGGCTACGGGAAGAGTTGAGGCAGCCCTTGAAGCTCTAAGTCTTCTCGGACCAAACAGTGTCATGTGTTTCCTCGGTGTCTACCGCGAAAAGAGGGCATGCGAGGAATTCGGTAAGGTCTTGACAAACATGGTCCTAGGAAACCGTCTCATGTTCGGCTCAGTAAGCTCAAACAAAAGCCACTTTGAAATGGGCATAAAGGACATGCTTGAGATCAAACGGCGATACAAGGATGCCCTAAATAGGTTGATAACCCGGAAACTGCATCTATCAGACTTCGAACAGGCATTCAGATCGGAAAGAGAAGATGTCAAAACCATAATACATTTTAAATAGCACTAGAGGAGGAAAGATAAAACCGTAAAGTTAAGGTTGGATGTACATGCACAGCGTTTTAGACGTAAATGCGGATGATTGGGAAAAAGAGGTTTTGCAGTTGGACACTTTGGTTGTCGTTGATTTTTGGCATAACCAGTGTATCTGGTGCAAGAGGCTGGCCCCTATCTACAGCGAGGTTTCTGAAGAATACAAGAACAAGGTGAAATTTGCCAAACTGAACGTCTTAGCTAACCATGAGAATCAACAGATCGGTGTTAAATATGGGATCATGGGCACGCCCACCCTAGTTTTCTTTTGTGACGGAAGACCCATCGAGTCAGCTACAGGCTTTCAACCCAAGGAGCGCCTCAAGCAACTGATAGATGATGTGATCAGTAAACATCAAGAATGCATAAAACAGAGCACTAAGTTAAAACCCTAGGTCACCTTACAGCCCGCACGTTCGCCCGCGTCATCTTTCTCCACTCGTATAGCGCGCGATTACTTTTAGCATCTAGGTTAAACATCAAAAGAGAAAGTTTAAGTTTTAAGAGAAAGAATGAGATTAATTCAAAACAGGTCATCTATGAGAGTGTTCAAATGGTCAGGTATAATGATGTGGAAATCGAAGATACATTCGCCGAAATGTTACCCATGGTGGAGATAACCCCCGCAAACCTCCCCCTTTTTTATATGATGCGCGTTAGCCTGTTTAGAAATTTTTTTTCAGTTGGCGCGCGCAATACTTATGTGTGATCTACACATGTTTGGTTTGAGGAATGGCTTTGAGCAAGACCGACAAGGTTCTGAAGGAAATTGAAAAAATGACAGAAACGGAGTTCCTCCCCATCATAGGGCTCGCAAAAGGTCAAATCCTAGCGGAGGTCATTCGTGAAATTAAACCCAGACGCGTTTTGGAGATCGGAGCCCTTATTGGGTACTCGGCAATCTTGATGGGGAAAGAGCTTGGAAACGACACCCACTTGGTCACCATTGAAATCAACGCCGACAAAGCGAGGATGGCGAAGAAGAACATAATGAGGGCGGAGGTCCCACCAATCGTAGAAGTGCTAGTTGGCGACGCGATTGAGGTTTTGCCCAAGCTGGAGGGCAAGTTTGACCTGGTCTTCATCGACGCTGATAAGAGGAAATACTTGGACTACCTGCGACTGGTCGAGGACAAGCTCCCCAAGGAAGGCGTTATAGTTGCAGACAACGCAGGAATCTTCGCGAGCCAAATGAGGGACTACCTGGATTACGTAAGATCCTCAGGAAAGTATAGAAGTAGATACGTACCTGTAGCCGAAGACGGCCTTGAAATAAGCGTCAAGCTGTAAACACCAAATTCCTGAACGCACGGAAGACATTTTTGTAGTTTTTGGTATTCCATCTATATCGTCATCATCTTAAACAAAAACAATCTTATATTTGTGATAGAATATGGCGCGCATGCATGCAAAGTAGACTTTTCTACGCTAGAAGGTAGGCTGCTGGACGCAGAAACATGGTGTCACACAGTTATTCTTTCTTCTCCACGATTATGACGTTGTGCGCACGCATTAGGCCTCTCATACAATGTGGATTGCAGTGGGATAACTCACCTACTGCTTTTTAGGCGATTGTATAAATCCTTAATTGCTCTTTTGTTCTTGTGCTTAACGATCAATTTAGTAGCGACATTATGGAGAGTGCCAACTTCAAAACCTGTCTGATTACAAACTCTCCTAAGTAACTCAGCAAGACTAATGATGTTGCCATATGCTTTTGTGTCTACAAATTGGGCTCTAAAAATGGCGACTAAAGATAGTTTCTGGCGGTTTTTAGGATGGAAAGACAGCATCGATAGGCAAGGAGGTGTTGGCATCCTTGATCTATGCAGATCGGAAGCAGGGTCAAATAGGGTCAACACAAAGCGATTTGCATTCCAAGTTGGATGTTGATGTCGCCGATAGTCTCTCAACGAGGACAAGATATATTCCATGTGTTCATTTCCATGCACATACGGATAATACTCTCCACGCTCATCGAAAAGGGCTCTCAAGCGATCTTGTATCCACCAGTCGCCTGTTCGTCCATCTGGAAACGTGAAGTCACAGAAAGCCTGATGAATTTTAGGGTCAAGATTCAACTTCTCAACATGAGCACACATTGCAAAAGACCAATTTTGAAGATAACTCCCCAGAAAGTTTAAGTATGCTTCGGAAATATTCATTCTCACAAATTCCTCTTTGAATTCACTTTTGCTTACAAGAAACTCAATCACCTATTTTGCAATGAAACTACACACGTATATATCTTCTTCAGTTTTTTTTGACTCATGGAAGAAATTAAGGTAACCATATTGTTGCATTAATGATTTAAGGCACACACACAACTGGAAAAAGTTCAGGTTGAGAAGAAATGGCTCTTGAAATCCTCTGAGTTGCATGCATGCATGTTCTCAGTATCCATTGTTCCGTTGCCAAATCATTAATAGTGTGGAAACATAGCATTTGCTCTTGGGTGGAGCACTTATGAAAAGCCCTGATTCTTTTTTTCGTTCAAAATGGTATTTTGCTACAGGAATTGTAATATTGTTCTTGTTGATGCTGAGCATAACATTGTTCTATGCTCCAAGAACGTGGGGAACCTTGATTGATGAGCAGTTTTCAGAAACAAAAAAGTCGCACGTCTTCACTGTCCAGTTGGGTTTAGACGAAGAATGGCACATTAAAACATGGACCAATACCCAAGGAACAAAATACAATATCACATTGATAGGACATCCGATTCGATATGACCAACAAATTGTTCGTTCAACATCCTTGCTTTACAACTGGACTGTAGAACTCGGCTACGACGGTTCATGGGTTGGATACGATTTTAACTTCAAAATACCTTGGAGCGTGTATGGAAATGAATGGCATTTTGAGTTACTATTAGACGGCGCTGGAAACCTTCACCTTTCCATAACAAAATTCGACCAATGGAATTTTATGATGTTTCTCTTGCCAGACATAACGTTAACCATAGGCATAGTCGCAATCAGCATAAAATATTTCTATAGAAAACGGGCTCGTGCTTCATAAAATTTAGAGGATGCTTTGGGGTTTGGGTTTGGTGTGTGTGTGCTTAATAATTTAAGGAGTAATGTTCTATATTAACAAATTGAGGTTAAGAATATGCATCTATATCCTGCTCTCAAGTTTACTTTTGTATTTTCAGTTTTGTTCAGCCTTCTTTTAATTACTTCATTAATTCCTCAGTTAATGTAACTATCGTGAAAGAATATGAGAAAAAGTGAAATATTCATCATCGCTGGGATAATCTTACTCTCTTTCGCTATCGGCATCTATTTCTATCCTCAGATGCCAGAGAAAATGGCTTCTCATTGGAATGCTCTGGGGCAAGTAGATGGTTATACGTCAAAGTTCTGGGGTTTGTTTTTAATGCCATTCCTCTCTGTTGGATTATTATTGCTTTTTATTCTGATACCTAAGATAGATCCATTGAAAGCGAATATTGAGATATTCAGAAAATATTATGATGGATTTGTGGTATTGGTGATTGTATTTTTGTCTTACCTTTATCTTCTAACTGTTTTTTGGAATCTTGGCATGAAATTCAGCATGATCCTATTTTTAACGCCAGTTTTCGGAATATTCTTTTATTCGTGTGGAATTTTAGTAGAGAATGCAAAAAGGAACTGGTTTATTGGGATCAGAACACCTTGGACTCTGAGTAATGAAAAAGTATGGGAGAAAACGCATAAAATCGGTGGAAAACTGTTCAAAATTGCTGGTATAATTGTACTTTTGGGAATTCCTTTCCAGAGCTACGCAATATTTTTCATTCTTGTTCCAGTGATCTTAGTTCTTGTTTTTACGATTATTCATTCTTACTTCGCATACCAAAGTGAGAAAAAATGAAATGATTTTGGGTTTACTTCATCTTGCTTGATATTCTTCTTTAATCGAAAATAACATGGTTCGGGTTTTGCATTCATCGAAACTAATTCTGTGATTATTTGTTTGAGATAGTCAAGTCTCTTTCTGGAAGAATCTTTCTAAGATTGCTAATTTGCCTATCCAATATCCAACAAATGTTCCTACAATGTTGACTGACAAGAAAAGAGAATAATAAACAAACGCACTCCATAAAGTAAACGGGGAAGGATAATAGGTAGTAGCACGAGTTATTTCAAATGTTAGAAAATTAATTTGGTAGGTAAACATACTCTCATCAATAGGACCTGGAAGAACTGTCCAGCTATAAAAGATTGAGGCATAAAATGGGAAGGATAATGGAACTGGATGAAAAGTGTAATATTGAGCAGTCTTAAATGTCCAGTCCGTACGTTGGCGTCTTGCTATCCAGCCAAATGCTGAGAAAAACGATACTAAAACTATGACAGCAAGTATCAATATCGCATATTTTCTACCCCTAAACTTTCTAGCTAGGACAAATGATACAAGCATTGAAAGAAACATAGTCTTCATTTTCTAATTATAATAGGATATTTATAATTCCATGCTTTAGAACAGACATCATATGCTAATTCTTGTCTCATTTCAAGTTGCATTAATAATTTAAGGAGCTAGCAAATTCTTAGATTAATAAAATTGAAGATGTTTACTTCATCTTCTTCCTTTTAGAAATAGTTTAACACAATATTTCATGTTTTGTACTATTTTGGGGTTGGGAGCGTTCCTTTTAGGGTTTTGTGACTTGGATTATAGATGAATGTTATAGAAGAAGCTTAGGGAGGTTTTTGGAGTTGGTTGAGAACTCTTTTTATTCTCGAAGACGGAGAGATCGTTTATCTATTATGGCTGAGTTATTGGGTGTAGCCAGAGAGGGTGCTCTTAAGACTCGGATAATGTATCAAGCTAGTTTGAGCTTTGCACAGTTAAACGAGTATCTAACCCTGGTCATAGACTTGAATCTTCTTGAAGCTGTCAAAACCTCTGAGAGAACCATCTATAAAACAACTGAAAAGGGCTTACGATTTCTTCAAAGTTACAGAGAAATCATGGAACTACTGGCAAAAGGAAAAGAAAATAACCTGACGGATGCCAACTCGCTTCATCTTATCAAGCGTGGAACCAAGGTAA
>JAUWZP010000052.1 GCA_030615265.1 Candidatus Bathyarchaeota archaeon | reverse complement strand
GCTTTTCTTTTAACTTCGGTTCAATATGTCTTGTTTGCTGGGGACTTGCTGATTTATGTCATATCATTCGCCGTGATGTCCGGCTTGGCAATTGTCCTTTTCTATGCTGGAGCTTTCGGCGGAGCAGACGCAAAGGCGCTTATCTGCTTAGCTTTGGCACTGCCTCAATATCCCATCGATCTCTTTTCAGCCTTTGCATCGTCCACCTCAGCAGTTATTGTTTCACCACTTTTTCCAATCACAGTTTTCAGCAACTCTGTACTTTTAGCAGCGCTCACAGTCGTTTACGCTCTCGTACGCAACCTTTTATGGAAGCTTAAAACTGGGGGCAAACTTTTTGAAGGTTTTGAAAAAGAGTCTATAGGGCGAAAAGTTCTCGCGGCGATTACGGGTTACAAGATTAATGTGGCTAAACTGAAAAGACACGAGTATATGTACCCGCTTGAAGACATCAGCACAGCTGAGGGTAGCCAAGTAGAAAGAAAACTGCTTGTAATGCCCAAAGATGAAAGTCGAGAGCAGATTGTTGACAGAATCTTAAAGGCTGTGCAAGATGGAAAGATTCAAAACAACATTTGGGCAACTCCGGGCTTACCGATGCTTATCTTCATTACAGCAGGACTGGTTATAGCCTTAGTTTTTGGAGACCTTATATGGATAATCTTGGCTTCACTATTGGGCTGAAGTAATGGTCTCTACTCATTTATGCGTGCGTAACTGTTGAGTTGGTTACGACTTTATGCTGTGCGTCTCTCCAATCGCTACATACATTGCTGAAGTAGTGGCGCGCTGAAGCTTAGGCTTGAAGAAGGTTAAAACAAGCAGGATGAACGAATCAAAATCTACTGACTAGCTCGGATGTTTAAGGAACTCCATCTTTTGGCTGTTTTTGGTCAAGATGAACTACAATCTTTCAATGTGTGCGAATTCGTTAGAGGAGGTTACTGTGAGGTCTAACGATTTACCAATTGTGCTTTTCAATTTCAAGAAGTGTCTGTCGTTGGAGATGAGAAATGACAAGGGTATGTTGTACAAATGAACTAGGTCGTAGGCGGTTGCGAAGTGATAAGAATCAAAGGCTCTTAAACTCAGTTTGAGTGAGTGGGTCAATGCGTGGGACAGGATTGTGGGCATAAAAACATTTCTTCCTCTGAGGCTTATCTTGGCGTCGCCTGGCACATGAAAGAGGTTTAGACTATCTTTGCTCATAATATAATAAGTTATCAACATAGCTATTTCACTGGACGATAGGTTCTGAAATTTTTTCTTAATCTTGATGGGCATCAACTCTGTTGGAAACTCGCTTAATCTCGAAGAGATTACGCCAGCAACTTCAACTAAGCTGAGTGGTGAAGTGTAGCCTTCGTAGTCGACACCTAACTTGTTGTAGATTTTTCTGGAGGATTCGAAAAATGGATCTTCTGGCATGAAGGCAGCAATGAGGATGTTGGTGTCTACATACACTTTTTTCATGTTGCTACCTTGGTTAGGGATAAATGAGGTTTAACCTCATTCTCCTCTTTGTTCCTCAATCAATTCCGCTGAGGTTTTGCAGCCGCTAAAAATCGTTTTACACAAGTCTAAGAACTCTTTTTCATCGAGAGATTCTGTCACTTTAGAGATTTTCTCGTCCTGAAAAAGAAGACCTTCGTAAGCAAAAAGCTCTTTTCTCTCTTCTAAATGTTCGATAATAATTTTTCTTAGGGCTTCGCTCTTGGTGGCGTATTTTCCTAATCTAACTAACAGTTCTATTTTTTCTAAGACTTCTTTAGGAATCCTAATCGGCACAACTTCGGTCATGCTTCCACCATGCTATATTACAAAACGTATACGTATAAACTTTGTGTTACATCGTAGGATTTTGAGCCCAAAACCCAAGTTATACAAGAGATTCCGTGGTGAGGGGAAGTGTAGTATCCAAGATCATTGACGGTGTACATAAAGTTCCCTGAACTATCGTAGTAACGGGGCGCCGTAAGACTTGACTACCAATGAAAGGAAATGAAAGATGTTGCCTTGCGGGAACATCAGAATTATCTATGTTTGTTTTCATTACAGCAAAGCGCGCGCTTATTGCACTAATTTTTGGCGACTTTCTATCGACTTTTCTAGGTTTCATATTGTTTTAAACTCAGTAGTAAATAAATGAACGTAGATTTTGCCCATGGGTTGTTGACCTAAAGACGTATGCAACAAGAGGGAAAGTGTGCTCTGAAAGGCAAGGATTAGAAAAGTGGGAAAAGCGGTTTGGACAACTCGAGCTTTACATATGCTCATTTTCATTAGAGCAGATTGGTATAGCCTTAGTTTTTGGAGACCTTGTATGGATTATTTTGCGCGCGCGCATCAAATCTCTCTGCCACTTATCCATGTTAGCTCTCAGAATCGTTTGGTTTCCTGTTATCGTGTAGTTGGTTAAGCTTATCTCTCCACCAAACGATAAGAAATGATTTCCACCGCATTAATGACCGACAAGTATTCTTCGCGCGCGCACCATCTCGTAGCAAGGCTTCCATTACAAGCTGGTTCAACTTGCTGCAATAGTAGGTGTGAGTTGTGATTATGTTTTTTTGGCGATTACTTGTATGCCTCGTTGGTCCCAGGCTCTTACTGTAACTGGTGCTTGAATGGGTCCGTCACATTTTATTATGTATTTAAATAACTCTTTTAGGTCGTAGCGTGGAGTAACACCTGTTATAGTGAGGTTGCTTACTTGAAAGTTGTCTTCTTTTAAGTTGGTTATGGGCGTTCCATCTTCTGCTTTTACAGTTACGGTGATCTCTTTTGCGGCGTTGTCAATATTGATTATTGTTAAGTTTAGGAATGGTGCTGTCGTGAATTTGTATCCTGTTAATCCTATGGATGCTATGTTAAGGGTGAAGGTAGCGTTTGCAGCTGAGAAAGAAGCGTTTTCATTCCAGCGACGGGCCAGCCCGAGTGTGTAATTGATTTTTGTATTATAAGCCTGATAGGAACCATTAGCCAAATCATATGTTAAGATGACTCCGTAACCAGGATATGCTTTCTTTAAGTCGTTTTGCCATTGGTCCAAATTAGCCTTTAACGTAGAGTTATTTCCGGGTGCCGTGTAGTTGGCTAGGCTTATCTGTATCAGGCGAATTGTGCTGAGCTTTACGTGCTCTACCAATGTTATATATTCTTCCCACTGTTCGTATCTGTAGTAGGTTCCCGCGCTATACATTATTGCCCCTATGGAAATTATCATGAGTGCTATCATCATGACTGCGATGATAATGAATTGTCCTTTCTTGTTTTTGGCGATCCTCAAGGCATTATCCCCTCACGAGCTGCAAGACTAAGATTCTTGGGTCGTATTCTGCTTGCTGTCCAGGAATTATATAGGATACTGAAGCTGTCGAATTTGAAGCTGTAAACACTTCGGGTGAACCATAGCGTATAGGAAAATCTTTGTTGCGCGCACCTTGCAAATCGTAAATTGTCAAGTTGAAATACACATCTGGAGGTAGAAAGATCATCAGCGCAAGAGTAAGCTCTCCCCACTCTGTTTCGTTGTAAACAAAGCGGCTTAGGAGTCTTTGCTCATCCAAGTCGTGGAGAACATTATGACCCATTTTTTCGAGATCGCTAGTTTCGTATTTTGGGCTTGAGGGAAGTACGGTGAATATGTTAACAAAGGTTAAAGCGGAAAAAATAATGAATGAAGCTAGTATAGTTTCGATGACGCGCATCTGTCCCTTGGTATTCCTTGTCGTGCTCATGCCTATTCTTTCCATAGTGTTAATTCTGCAATGTACGTCATACCGGAAAAAACAACATAACGTCGAAGTTTTATCGCAACATTGCTAATTTGTTCTGAATCAGGACCAAAACTGAAAAGCCTAGAAGATTCCCAAAGTGAAAACGGACCGCCGACTATTACCGGTACGCGGCCACCGGTAATTCCTCCAAGTGTAACGCTTACTGTAAAGAGTATCAAGGCAGGATCCATAGCTTTAAGACCAGGAAAAGTAAAGCCATAAGAGACATAGCCGAAGCCACGAGTAACCTTGGGGGGCTTGCCTTTGGCTTCCCATATTTCCGTCAGTGCATCATAGTCATACGTCATTATATTAAGAAACTTTCGCACTCCGCTCTTATTGCTCTGTAGCTCGTCCCGAATTGACAGAGTAATGGTGTCTCCAAAAGTGTTAATCTTCATCACGTTTTGTAGCGCGAGCATGCTTTGCGCCACTACCATCGTTGATATGCCTGCGACTGATATCTTCAATATTGCAACAGCCGTTTTGAGAATGTAACCGGGTGGAATTTGCATAGGTTCATTTCCTTCGAATCTCCCCAAAGCGTTCGTGAAAAAGGTCTTTGGCGGGGTGACAACAACTATAGGCTCATCTTGGTTATTATCATTGTTTGCTGAACAAAGAATTGTACAGCTTACTTGAGCATTCGGAATGGGTCTCCGGTCCTCACTACGGGTCACGTTAACTGCGAACGAGACGTAATTCGTTACATCATTAATGTCAAGATCCCAGTCAACCGTGAAGGGTCGAAAAACGCTAAGGCTAAAGCCATAGTCCTTGAGCCTAAGCAAGTCCCGTACATATGGGTATTCTATGTACCCCGGGCTGTCTATATTTAGTCTCTGCACTTTATCCGTGTCCAATACGTACAGTGAAGATTCCTCCGAATAAGCCAGCCCAAAGGCACTAACATTTTTCTGGTAAAAGGGAAATGTAGACCCCCAATCCGACGGACTGCCCGTCCCCAGAAGCATTGCGTTAAACACGTTTAGTGCTGAGTTTCTGAGTTGTTGTTGGTTGACCTGAAGCAGGTTAACATAACTGATGGCTGGTACAGCCAACACTGCAGATGTGAAGATTACAGCTACTATTACGATTCCAATAATGTAATCATAGAGTTCTCCAACCAGTTTTTATCCCTCCATTTTTAATCCTTATATTTTTTATAATTGGAGATACGCAGACGTTTGTCAGTTCTCCTTATATTGTAATGTGAGAGGCAATATATTAAGTATTCTGTCTTACTAAACAATATAAATGTTATAAGGACAAAGCTATTCATATGCCAACCAAACATAAGTGTTCCCAGAAACTTGCCGACAACCAGCTAAAATGGTACTTCCATTGATCAGGATCTGATCAACCGACCCTTGGACTTTTAAACCTGGAAGAAGCCATGAGTTTGCGTTGAGCCATGACTTGTTTTCTAAAAATGCTAGGACACTTTGGGCAGAGTCATCGGTATCGTTTTTTAATATTTGTATTCTATAACTGGAGTCTGCTATCTCTGTTGGTAGACTGAGTGTTTTCTTAAGCGTGACGTTGGGGTGATTTGTAGATTTTACCAGAAAGTACAAGTTTGCCAGAGTGTCTGATACGTAGTCTGCTATTTCCTTCAACTCCCTCCTAGTCATCTCTTCCCCAATATTATCAACTACGTAGAAGTAAAACACTTGCATCGTTAAAATCAGCATAATCAAGGCGCTGGTTGCTATCATATGGCTCATTGTTGGCGCAGGCAAAATCCGTTGCCTCCTTTAGACGCTGACTTGCACCTCAGCAACTATAACGTTAAAAACAACCATTCCAGGTTCAAGTGGAAGGGGATCCCAACTCGTAAGGTTTCCCACTTTGACAGTTATAGTGGTGCTGTTTTGGGTAACAGTGTAGGGTCCATATGGCGTTGTTTGCACCTGAAGGCATCTTGCTTTGAGGTCAAAGTCGTGAACGTAAGACCACGGGGAGGTATCCCTTGTTACGAGCTTAATAACCCAGATGTCAACATAATTGACAAGCGTCCCAGTTACATTAATCACAGAGGTTCTCATTGCTCGCACACGATAATCTAAAGTGATGGTAACCCAGCCCGCCTGCTGCACTTTTTGCTCAACAACAGCTCTTCCATAACTGCCCGTGCTTCCAACGACTAAGGTGCTATTGCTCCCCAAAATATAGGATGTGTACCCTTGTCCGAAGGTAACATACTTGTTGCTTAGGTAATATTTTATAAAGCCAGTCGAGTTTGAATTGTCCAAAATATAAAGAGTTTCAGTGCCACCATCCACTGTTGCGTTTATAATTACAGTATTGCCATATTGTGTACCGTTGGGTATGAGCTGTAGGTAACCGTATTCTATTGTGAATCGGGATGAACGGACTGCTCCTTGTTTCCATGCTATGTTTTCTAATGCATCGTTAAAGGCTAAGATGGATTCTTTTGCAACAGCGAATTCAGTCGCTCCCCTTTGCTGTTCTAAAACTTGGTAGGCATAAATGGAAGCCACTAAAACCAAAGTAATGGTTGTTGCAGTGATTATCATGGCTGAGATAGTATAGGAAGTCGCCTTGCTGTTTCGCAACAGCGGGATTCTCAGCCTTCTCAAAACGTCACCAACTGGGGGACAACGACGGACGCCAGCAGTGTAATTACGACAAGCAAGGCTGAGTGTTTGAATCCTGCAGCAACAGACTCCTCGGCGATTTTTCCAGCCACCAAGCCGATCATGAAAACGTGGACAATAACTGAAACCGTGAAAGTTGTAGAGATAGCTGCTAGGTCAAAATTGGAATTAGCAGCAGTCTCTGCAATGCTTACAGTTTTGCCGACGAATAAGAGAGTTAAGAGCGTTGTTGACATCAACATGATCGCTGCGAAATAAGGAATTATCATGTACGGTCGAGAAGCCATTCTTTTTTCTTTCTCTACTTCTTGTGTCATGTTGTTAAATCTTGTGAGCGATTCGAGCATTCCTATTGTTCCGCCGCCTACGTCGATTGCTTCAACAAGCAAGAAGACGACCAGCTGAGCTAGCCAACTTTTGGTGCGCTTCATGAACCCAATGAAAACCTTTCTCAAGGGAATGCCCCAAGATAACTTGGAAGAAATGTTCGTCAACTCTTTACTAAACTCGCCATATTTTCGTTTGGCAAGGTTTTCAATACATTTCTCAGGTGACATACCAGTTTTTCGAGTCTCAGTTAAATCTCGAAGAAAACTTGCTAAGCCCTTTTCCAATTGCTGCTTTCTACCTGCAAGTCTAGTGTGAACTATAGCTGGCGGCGCTGTCGCTATAAAAAGTGAAATTGCAAGGGCGGTAGCTAAATCAACAAAGACTGGTATGGAAATCATACCGAGAAAACTTGTTAGCAACATAAGTACGAGTCCTGCTATTGCTGAAGATAGTACTGCAACCTTGTATGGGCGCCAATCATTTAACGGGCTTTTGGGTTGCATTCCGTGAGCAAGGTAGATAAAAACCATTGAAAGCATAGGAGCAAAAAGGTACGTGTACATTATCATAGTTGAGTAAATTGACATGCCCGTACTATAAATCGCCTCTACACTGAACAAAATGTAGAAGCAAAGAGACATGAGAACCATCACGATAATGAAGGACTCCAAAAGGGTTCCTAAACGTTCAGCGGCAACTTTCATTCTTAAAGAACGCATTTTGAAAATGTCATAGGTTTTGCTTTCAAGAAAATGCCCAATGTCTCCTCCGGTAATCACAGTTGAGGCATATCCCGACATAAAGTCTTTGTACAGATCTAAAGGGTTGTTTTCAGCAGACCTCTGCAAGGCAGTTAACGGGTCGACACCGAAAACCTCCACTTCACGCATTATTTCTCTGGCTTCCTTACGCATAGCGGGCATTATATCCACTTGAGCAAGCCGTTTAGTGCTCGTATATGGCGATATGCCGCCAGAAGCCATGACAGAAATATACGCTGCAGCAAAGGGCATTTCCCTCTCTAAGGCACGCGCTCTTTCTCCAGCCTTCATAGATGGCGTAACTATAAACATTATCATAACAAAAAATGGAGCGGGAACAAGAAAAATAAGGGGAATAAACTTGAAAAAATATAGAAGAATAATGCCAGCTATGCTAACTGGAATAGTCAGCAAAGCACAGAAAAACATCATAGAAATATAGGTTTCTGGGTGAATTTTCATTCCTGCCTTTTTGAGCTCACCTTTGAACTCGAAAACGTTTCTCAAGAACTTTAGCGCTAAACCGCCAAAGATTCGATAAGACCAACCTTGAAAGCTATCTAACCGAGACAAACTTCTGCACCTTCTTGGTGTAAAACTCCTTAGGTCTTGAGTAATATTCAGTTATAATCGCAGCAACATCTCTGTAACTTCGTATGTTATGCTTTCGCATCCAGGCGAGAACGTTTCTGCGACGGTTAACTTCCTCCAGTAACTCTTGTACGCTCAGCCCTGAATGCTTCGAGATGTTTGGAAGTATTACGCTGTTTTCGATTGAAGACTTGAACTTGTCACCTATTGGCTTCCACTCGAAAGCATTGCGATAGTCCTCAAAGTCAACGATTTCATCTACAGAGGTCACTCGTCGAGTGGCTTTCAGTTCACCAGATTTAGGTAAGTGCACTCTATGGACCACCGCAATGACATTCATTAGCGGAATGTAGGCTGGAGAAATATCCATAGGCCTCTGGGTTAGGCGTTTCACTGCAGTATCAACACTTTCAGCGTGCATGGTGCACATGCCGCCGTGACCCGTAGCCAACGCTTGGAACAAAACGTAGGCTTCACTGCCTCGAATCTCTCCTACGATGAGGTAGTCGGGACGGTGCCTCATAGAAGCCTTGACCAAATCGAAAAGCGCCACTTCGCCTGTGTGATGCGCTCCTAGGCCGTAACTTTGTCTGGAGATAAGTGAAACCCAGTTCTCATGGGACAAGTTAAGCTCAGCGGTTTCTTCAATTGTAAGGATTTTGCTTCCTGGTCGGATGAGGCAGGCAAGCGCGTTTAGTGTCGTGGTTTTGCCTGAGCCTGTTCCACCGAGAATCATGACAGAAGACCTGTTTTCGAGAAGTGTCCAGAAGTAGGCTGCAATATCCTCAGAGAGTGTACCCATGTTGATAAGGTCAATTATTGAATACGGGTCCTCACGGAACTTTCTTATTGTGAATGTTGTTCCGAACGGTGTGATTTCGCGTCTGTAACACACAGCGAGTCTGTGTTTACCAGGTAGAGAGGCGTCCACTATTGGAAAAGCGGTGCTTACGTGTTTTCCGGACATGTGGACCAGTTTTACTATTAGGTTGTCTACGTCCTCGTCTGTCTTAAAAGTCATGTTGGTTTCAAGGTTTTCGTATTTTCTATGCCAAACGAAAACTGGCTTGCCAACGCCGTCACAGGATATGTCCTCTATATCGGGGTCCCGCATTAAAGCATCGATTGGTCCAAAGCCGACGAGGTCTCGTTCGGCATGATAGAGAATTTTTGACCAGGAGACATCTGGGAGCCATCCTAGGCTTATTCGGTATTTGTCCACGATTTTTTTGGCTTCTGTGTCGAAGAATTCTCTTGCGCTTTCTATCTCTTCTCGGGGAGAGTGAATCTCTGCGAGGAGAACTTCGAGGATTTTGTTGTAGATTTCTCGTTCAAAGGTGTCGAGGTGCAGCTCATCCAGTATGTACTTGTATTCGCCTGTTGCGGGATTCTGCACGATGACGGCGTGTGCGAAGGGTTCATAGAGTGATTGTCTATCGATTATTGTGAACCCTCGGGGTATGGCAAGTGGGGGTACAGGGGGAATGAATACGGGTTTACGTTTTTTAAGGCTGATGCCAATTCTTATATGTTTTAGTTTTGCAAACGTCTGCTTGAGTTGTAGCATTGTGGTTCTCCTATACAATTTTATTAGGCTACGCCGTCTATTAAATATTGTGTCTCACGAAACACTACTAACGTATGAGATTACTAAGCAGAACGTGAACACTTTTGTTTTGGATTTGCAATAAAAACAAAATGTAGAACCTGACGGTTAACTGCTATATGTCTCCTTCAAAGCCTCTCTTTCAAAGTAATGGAGATTACCTTCAGTTTGATTAGAACTGCAAATACGGCGACTATCACAACTGGAATTAAGATCATCAGTATTGTTGTCAGCGGCAAACCTCCAACAGCTTCAGCGCCAGTTTCAAGGGTTACAGTTACTACTGTTTGGTCTTCCGCACCCACATAACCAGTTTTTTCGGCATTCGCTGTTATCGTGAAATTAAGCGGCGTACTTACTTGTGGGGCTGTGAAGACAAATGCGACATTACCGTTTGAATCAGTTGTTCCTGTGGTTTGGGAAAAGGTTCCGCCGTTGTCCGAGGATATATTGACTGTTCCATTCGAGATTGGAGTTCCCTCATGTGTTACGTGGACTGTAACCTGCGATGTTCCCTCAGGAGTAAGGATAGCGGGCCCAGCAGTTACTTCTACGAGAAGCATTTTGGGCTCCACCGTTAGAGCTGTTTGTCCTTGACCACCCATGTACCCGATCTTCGTTGCACCTGCCGTGATAGTGATGTTCAGCAACGTAGTGGTTTGAGGAGCACTGAAAAGGAAAGTAGTATTACCTTCTGAGCCAGTGATTCCAGTTGTATCTGAAAAGTTGCCGCTATCAGAAGACACCGTGACCAAAGCGTCTGCAATAGGCTGCCCATCATGGGTCACAACAACCGTAACGATTGCGGTTTCTTCAGGCTCAATCTTGGCAGGCTCAAGGGTAGCTTGAACTACAAGGGTCGGTAGGACGTTTAAGTACTCGTGATCAGATCCATCTGCATAACCAGCCTTTGACGCGGTTGCGAAGATTCCAATATCACTGATTGCAGTTACATTTGGCGCAATGTACGTTGTAGTGAAGTGGCCAGTTGAGTTTGTTAAACCGGACCATGGCGTAAAACTTCCACCTTTCACCGAAAACAACGTGACATTTGAATTTTCTACTGGGCTGGTTCCATCTGTTACGTTCGCGGTTATTGAAACTTGCTCTCCATAACCAGCAGTGTATCTAGACAGAGTGATGGAGACGCTTAGAGGCGTAAGATCTTGGACAAGCATCGTCATCATCGCAGAGTTGCTGCTGGTAACGCCGAAATCATCCATTACCGTTAAGGATACATTATAAGTCCCAACTGAGGAGTAGTCGTGAACAAAAATCGACAGAGTTGTCCAGCCACTAGTAGTTCCATCGCCAAAATCGAATAGGTGGTTATTAACACGTCTGTCATCACTTGAATTCGTGGCTATGAACATAACTGTTTGATTTGACGGTACCAGTGTCTTGTCAGTCAAAAGCCTTGCTGTAGGACGTTCATTGATATAGCCAACTGGAGCAGTTAAAAAGAACATAAAATCCAGATTCTCTCCATCGCCTCCCACAGAATTGCCATTTCCAGCTGGGTTCAACGATATATGGTAGGGTCCACTTTCGGCGCCCCAATAATTGTATTCTGCAGTGACAGTTACATTGGAATCAGATGCAACGTCCATGCCGCGGGTATTTCCATAAATATCGTTGAAGTAAGCCACATGACTGTTTCCTGCTTCGTAGAAAATTCCAGTGTTGTTGCTGTATGAAACATAGTTTCGAGTAATGTAGGTGCTTGCATTGCCAGAAACGTAAAAACCATTATTATTGGCTGAGAGGACGTTCTCAAGAATAATGATATCGTTGTAGTAATCTGCGTTATTCGTGTCAAGCTTTATTCCGCTTTGCGTGTTAGATAGCAAAGTATTTTGGGTTATGTCAACCCCTGAGACTGAGTTTCCAGTTATGAATATGCCGTCTCCATTTGTCATTATGGTATTGTTTTGAATTGTAACCTGATTATTCCCAGTGAGAAAGATACCGCTTTGAGCATTATCGCTTACTACGCTGTTTTTTATTTCCACAATGCCATCTTTTACAGTGATGCCATTCTGAAGATTGCTACCTATTTCACTGTTCATGATGTTTACATTGCCATTTTCTATCCTTGTTCCGTTTTTTGCATACTTAACCAAACAATATGCTAGGATAGACGGCTCCGTTCCGCTAAATTCAATTGCGTTCCAATCTCCAGGTTGAGGTTGATCCTTGTTTGAGGTGAACGTTATGATCTTGTTTTGGGTACCACTTGCATAAAGCGTTCCTTGCACGATAATCGAGAAGTCCCCTCCAAATCTTACTTCAACTCCAGGCTCGATAGTTAATGTGACATTTGGATTGACGGTTATATCTTTGGACACCACAAAGGGGCTGTCTATCAGCGTCCATATAGTATCCTGGGTAATATTGTCCTCAACATAAGTTGCCTTTGCAGTTAAATAGGACAAGTTGTTGGTGAATGTAGATATGCCAAAAATTATAACTGATAAAAGAAAGAACAGTTTCAACAGTCTTTTCATAAATTCCGCATCCGGTATTTTCAACTTTGATTAACGTCTGGTATGACTCTAGTTTAAAGCATTATGAATTTGAAATCAAGTTTTACAGTACACAATAGGTTATGACTGCTCTGAATGAACATAGAGATGGACAAGAACTTCACAAAACAACAAGAGTGATAATATAATTGGTAACGTGGCTCATTCGAGCTTTTGGAGCCAAAAAAACATTTGTTTAGTTCCGGATGAGGAAGAGCTGAAACTGCCTGAAACTCGAATCAGAAGGAAAGCCTTTCTAGCTCTTTTGAAGCTGGGTTATCAATTTGTGACATAACTGAAAGGTTTTGTCTGCTCGTCTCACAGCATCTTGCGCGTCTGTCCTGTTTATCACATCGTTTGGAGAGAGAAACGCTTCTTCTCCACCGTATAGACTGAGCTCCCTTTTCTTAACCAACCTCTTAGAAGATTCACACATGTAATCCATTTCCTTCTGAAACCATGCG
The DNA here is from genome assembly GCA_030615265.1 of Candidatus Bathyarchaeota archaeon. Taxonomy (GTDB): domain Archaea; phylum Thermoproteota; class Bathyarchaeia; order Bathyarchaeales; family Bathyarchaeaceae. Next base: position 1,064 of record JAUWZP010000052.1, on the reverse strand, counting down.
GGAAATCTTGCTTTAACATCCATTAAAACATCTGAGACATCATGAACTTTGGGGTATTCTATGCCAACTGCCTTCAAGACAGCCTTTAAACACAGTTCTACGCATTCTTGGCTTAACCTAACAGCGTACGGATAATTTCTCTCTTTAACCGCGTCTTTGGCATCTTCAAGCCTGGCCTTGGCTTGCCGCAAATAAGACAGCGCAATTTTAAGCAGCTTCAAATGCTGATCTCCTCCCCAAACTTATAGTCAGGCTTAAGGTCCCAATACCATTTTTCCTTATCAATGAAGATTCTTCGGCCCCCAAGCCTGGCCAATCTAGCTTTTAGCTCAGTTAAGATAGTCTCCACAAAACGATTCTTATCATACATGACAATTGCTTCTTCAGTTAAATCCAAGAAAAGCAATGGAGTCTTTTTGGCTTCTTCTTCACGTAAAGGATAAAAACTTAGACCAGTGTAAACACCATGCTTCTTAAGCCAGCTTAGCTCTTCTCTCAATCTTACCTCAATGTCATAGAAACTGTCAATCCTCGACCCAATGCTGCCAGAAAGATCATTTGAAACAACTAAAACATCGATGTCGCTATGTTCCTTGGCTACTCCACGAGCAACAGAACCATAAACAGCAAAAGAAGACAAAACAAGCGTTTCATGAACTAAACGAAAAACATTGCATAACAGCTTAACGTATCTTTCTTGTGGAATTCTGTCCACATTGTTAACAACCTCAGAAGCCAACAAAATGAAGTTCTCCGGATCCAAAAGCCTGTAAAGCCTAGGCTTCCCCCCTTCAAAAATCAACAAAACCCGACTGGAATGAAGCTTGCTAAAAGCAACTGCCAGCTTATTCTCATTAAAGCTTAGGAAGCTCTTTGCCTCCTTAAACGTAAAAAGCTCAACTTCAAATTTGCTAAACAACTTCGCGTAGACTTCACCGAGCCAAGCGGGAAACCACATCGCAGTTAACCTTAGCAAATAGTTAAGGTTAACGAATAATTAAGGTTAACGCATGCGCCCTAGGACAACTCTTACCAGAGAATAAACTGGATAGAATACTTCTGGA